>JBBDNZ010000229.1:0-1681 GCA_040877285.1 Xanthobacteraceae bacterium | reverse complement strand
CGGCAGCTTGGCGCGCGGGATGGTGCCGTCCATGCAGTAATAGTCCGGCGAGATGCGGCCGACCGCCGGAAAGGCGGCCTTGCGCCCCGCCCAGAACAACAGCCGCTCCTCCTCCGAGGCCGAAACCTTGCAGGTCACCGCGCGGCATTTCCTGGCGATCGTCTCCACGCGCCCGCAGAAGTGATCGACTTCGGCCTGCGGGCCGTCCAGTTCGACGATCAAAAGCGCCTCGACCTCGAGCGGATAGCCCGCATGCACGAAATCCTCCACCGCATGGATGGCGGGGGCGTCCATCATCTCCATGCCGCTCGGGATGATGCCGGCGCCGATGATCCGGCTGACGCATTCGCCTGCGTCCTCCGGCGTGGCAAAGCCGAGCAGCAGCGCGCGGGCGCTCTCCGGCTCGCGCAGCAACCGTACCGTCACCTCGGTAACGACGCCGAGCAGCCCTTCCGAGCCGGTGACGATGCCGAGCAGATCGTAGCCGCCGGCATCGAGATGCTTGCCGCCGAGCCGGATGATTTCTCCAGTCATCAAGACAAGTTCGCAGCCGAGCAGGTTATTGGTGGTCATGCCGTATTTCAGGCAATGCACGCCGCCGGAATTTTCCGCCACGTTGCCGCCGATGGTGCAGGCGATCTGCGAGGAGGGATCGGGCGCGTAATAAAAGCCCGCGTCCGCCACCGCCTCGCTGATGGCGAGGTTGGTGACGCCGGGCTCGACCACGGCGACGCGGTTGTCGTAGTCGATCTCGCGGATGCGGTTGAATTTCGCCATGCCGAGCAAAACGCCGTCGGCCAGCGGCAGCGCGCCGCCCGAGAGCGAGGTGCCGGCGCCGCGCGGCACCGCCTTGATGCCCTGCTCATGGCAGTAACGCAGCACTTCGGCGACCTGCGCGGTGGTCTCCGGCAGCACGACGACCATCGGGAGCTGGCGGTAGGCGGTAAGCCCGTCGGACTCATAGGGGCGCATTTCCCGCTCGGCGTCGATCACGCCTTCGCCCGGCACGATGGCGCGCAAGGCGGCCACGATGCGCTTGCGCCTGGCCAATATGGCGGCGTCAGCCTCGGGCATTTTCAACGGCATTGGCCCGCTCTCCAAACCGCAACCCGCAACGAAGGGAGGAATTCAGCGTTGACAGATGCGCTGCCACACTACCCTAATCGATTTTCAATGGAGAGATACCCATGCGTGCCCTATTGCCTACCGCCGCTGCCGTGCTGGTTGTTTTGATACAAGCCTCACCCGCGCAGGATCTGGCCGCCGGCGAACAGTCTTTCAAGAAATGTCTGCCCTGCCACGCGATCGGCGACGGCGCCGCCAACAAGCTCGGTCCTGTGCTCAATGGGCTGGAGGGACGCAAGGCCGGAACCATACCGGGGTACACGTATTCCGAGGCCAACAAGAATTCGGGCATCGTCTGGAGCGAGGAGATTTTCAGGGAATATATCAAAAATCCCATGGCCAAGATCCCCGGCACCAAGATGGTGTTCGCCGGCATCAAGAACGACAAGGAAATCGCCGACCTCTGGGCCTATTTGAAGCAATTCGGTCTCGACGGTAGGATCAAATAACGGCTTTACAGGGAAATAGGCTGTCGGCAGGGAATGGGCTCATGATCAAGGACATCGTCGTCAATCTCATGGTGGGAGGCTCGCGCGATGCCGCGGCCCAATACGCT
>JBBDNZ010000228.1:0-1690 GCA_040877285.1 Xanthobacteraceae bacterium | reverse complement strand
GCCGCCGCAGCCCGTCTACCAGCCGCCGGCTTATCCGCCGCCCGCCGCGCCGGCGTCCTGCGCCGCGCCAGGCTGTTCCGGCTATCCGGCTCCCGTGGCGCAGGCCGGCGCTGCCGGCTACGCCGCCTATGCCGCCTATCAGCCGGCGGGCTATCTGCCGGGCTATGTGCTCGAGGCCGGGGACAGACTTCGCATCACCGTCTTCGGCCAGCAGGGCTTGAGCAATTCCTATGCGGTGGATGCGGCCGGCGCCATCACCATGCCGCTGGTGGGCGCGCTGCCGGCGCGCGGGCTGACCACCGAGCAGCTCGCGCAAGTGATCTCCGAGCGCTTGCGCCAGGGCTATATCCGCGAGCCGCAGGTGGCGATCGAGATCGAGGCCTACCGGCCCTTCTTCGTGCACGGCGAGGTCACCGCGCCCGGGCAATATCCTTACCTCGCCAACATGACGGTGGAGAACGCCATCGCGGTGGCCGGGGGCTTCGGCCCGCGCGCGGACAAGCGCAAGATCACGGTGAGCCGCACCGTCGGCGGGCAGACCACGCAAGGCGCGGTCGGGCTCGATTACCCCTTGCGACCCGGCGACACCTTGCGCGTCGCAGAGAGGTGGTTTTGAGGCAACTCACCGGCATTGCGCGCAACGTTCAACGAGAATGTTGAACGGCGCAGATTGCAAGCGTCGATAGCGGCGCATGTAAAGCTGGCGCGCCCGAGATGATTCGAACATCCGACCTTTGCCTTCGGAGGGCAACGCTCTATCCAGCTGAGCTACGGGCGCGTGGCTCTCTCAATAGCTGAACGACGCCATAGCGGCAACGCCCCGCAAGCCCCCATTTTCTTGCCGAAGTAACGCTATCGCCATAGCCGCGCCGCGCCTTATAAGGGCGGGGGGAGTTTCGGACTGATGGCAAAATCCACCACCACGCGCGCTGCCGCGGCAACAAGCGCCGAGCCGCATTTCGCCTGGGACGACCCGCTTGATCTGGAAAGCGAACTTAGCGAAGAAGAGCGCCGCGTGCGCGACACCGCGCGCGCTTACGCAAAGGACAAATTGTTTCCGCGTGTGCTCGCGGCCTTTCGCGAGGAGCGTTTCGACCGCGCGATCATGACCGAGATGGGCGCGCTCGGTCTGCTCGGCCCGACCATCCCGGAAGCCGACGGCGGCGCGGGCCTGGGCCATGTCGCCTATGGCCTGATCGCGCGCGAGATTGAGCGCGCGGACTCCGGCTACCGCTCGGCTTTGTCGGTGCAGTCCTCGCTGGTGATGCTGCCGATCCATCTTTTCGGCAGCGATATGCAGCGGCGCAAGTACCTGGCCAAGCTCGCCAAAGGCGAACTCGTCGGCTGCTTCGGCCTGACCGAACCCGACCACGGTTCCGACCCCGGTTCCATGACCACGCGGGCGGAGCAGGCGTCCGGCGGCTTTCGGCTCACCGGCGCGAAGATGTGGATCACCAACGCGCCCATTGCCGACATCGCCGTCGTCTGGGCCAAGCTCGAGGGCGCCGTGCGCGGCTTCATCGTCGAGCGCGGCGGCGACGGTTTCTCCACGCCGAAAATCGAGGGCAAGCTCTCCATGCGCGCCTCGGCCACGGGCGAGATCGTGCTCGACGGCGCTTTCGTGCCCGAGGACAACATGCTGCCCAAGGCCAAGGGTTTGGGCGCACCCTTCGCCTGCCTTAACAGCGCG
>JBBDNZ010000227.1:0-9160 GCA_040877285.1 Xanthobacteraceae bacterium | reverse complement strand
AGCAGGACCGCCGATTTGAGCTGCGCCGACGGCACCGGGGATTCGTAGACGATCGGGATCGGATCGGCGGCGCCGCGCAGCGTGACCGGCAGCCGTCCGTCCTCCGCCGCCATGACGCGCGCACCCATGCGCTCCAGCGGATCCAGCACGCGCCGCATCGGCCGCCTGCGCAGGCTCGCGTCGCCGTCGAGGGTCGCCGTGATGGGAGAGCCGGCGACCGCTCCCATCACCAGACGGCAGCCGGTGCCCGAATTGCCGAGATCGACCGCGCCCGCCGGTTCGCCGAAGCCGGCGATGCCGACGCCGTGCACGCTCCAGATGCCCTCACCCCGGCGCTCGACCTTGGCGCCCAGCATCCGCATTGCCTTGGCGGTGTTGAGCACGTCCTCGCCCTCGAGCAGGCCGCCAATCCGCGTCTCCCCGACCGTCAGCGCGCCGAAGATCAGGGCGCGGTGCGAGATGGATTTATCCCCCGGCACGCGCACACGGCCCGAGAGCGGGCGGCCGGGACGGGCGGCGAGCGGCAATGGCGCGGCGGCGTTCACGTCATGCAATCCGTTGAAAAGTGCCGCCGTCCTAGCACGCGCCGCGGCGGCCCGTCATCCCAGCATACCCCCGGGCCACAATCGAAAATGCCCCTTGCGCCGCTATTGACAGGACCGGCGCAACTCGCCAAGTGAAGCACCGATTTCCAGACGGTTTGAGGATTGCGGACCTTGGCAAAACCCGATCTCGGCACCAAGCGCCAGTGCGGCAATTGCGGCGCGAAGTTCTACGATCTCAGCAAGACGCCGATCGTTTGTCCGAAATGCGCCACCGTCTTAGTGCTCGCTGCACCGACTTCGCGCGCGCGGCCGGAGCCCGCCGCTGCCGCCGCTGCCGCCGCTGCCGCTGCCGCTGCTGCTGCCGCCGCCGCCGCCGCCGCCGCTCCCCGCCCGCCGGTTATCGAGCCGGAGGTGGTGGTGCCCGAGACGCCGGAGGCCGAATTCGTTTCGCTCGAAGAAGCCGATGCGGAAGCCACCGGCGCCAAGGCGCCGGAAGAAGAAGCGGCGGAAGGCGAAGAAATCGAGATCGACCCCGCGCTTGACGCGGACGCCTTCATCGAAGAGCAGGAAGAAGGCGACGAAGACGTCACCGACATCATCGGCGACGTGGAAGACGAAGAGGAGACCTGATTTTCAGGGGTCAGTAATCAGTAATCAGACGTTGCGCCGCCTCATTTCTGATTGCTGATTACTGGTCCCTGTTCCCTGATGGGGCCATAGCTCAGTTGGGAGAGCGCTTGAATGGCATTCAAGAGGTCGGGGGTTCGACTCCCCCTGGCTCCACCAGCCTTCGCTTGCTTCGCAAGCTACGGCTCGGCGGGCCCCGAAGGCTGCCGCGCCGAAGCCCATTTAGGACGAAGGCGGGCGCCGCCCGCTTGCTCCGGCTCGACAAGCCGTCATCCTCCAGCCGCCAAGGCCGCTTAACCCGCGCGGTAGCCCCATTTTCCGCTTCTTGAAGCTTTAGACCCCCCTGCCCATATGAGCGTCAGACCCCCGGCGGATGAGCCGCCGGGGCGTTAAGGGCGCCGTAAGGGCCCAGTGTCAAAGTCGCTTACGGGGACTTTGAGGATGTCACGAGTTCCGTCGCTTTCCAGTCCGTTCCTGCTTGGCTTCGACGAAATCGAGCGTGCGCTCGACCGCGTCGCCAAGGGTGCCGACGGTTATCCGCCCTACAACATCGAGCGCGTTGCCCGCGACGGGAAGAACCCCGAACGGCTGCGCATCACGCTTGCCGTGGCGGGATTTAACCGCGACCAGCTCGACGTGACGGTCGAGGAGAACCAGCTTGTCATCCGCGGCAAGCAGCAGGACGACAAGAGCCGGCAATATCTCCACCGCGGCATCGCGGCGCGCCAGTTCCAGCGCACCTTTGTGCTCGCGGACGGAATGGAGGTGCAGGGCGCCGACTTGAGGAACGGTCTCTTGGAAATCGATCTGGTGCGGCCGGGATCGGCTCGGATGGTGAAGACCATCGACATCACAAACAGTGACTGAAAAACTCGTAATCGGACTCGACCGAGTAGACATGTAGAAAGGAGTCGAGGGCCATGAACAACAAAATGAACGACACCACTTCCCAAACCGCGATCTCTCCCGAGGCGCTGGCGCTGCTCGGCGGCGGCCGCATCGCCTATGTGAAGGCGATTCGCTCCGAAGATGTCGCCACGCTGTTCCCGCAGGCGCCCAAGATTGCGCCGGGCTTGCGGCTGTTTGCGCTGCATGCCGCCGACGGTACGCCGATCATGCTGACCGACAGCCGCGAGGCCGCGGTGGCGAACGCCTGGAGCCAGGAGCTCGAAGCCGTCAGCGTGCATTGATCGGGAATCAGTAGTCAGTAATCAGCAAAGAGGGCGAGGGACGGGCACTATCGCTGCACCCTCCCGCTTCAGGATTCCGATCCCTGATCCCTGACATTTACGCGGCGCTTGCGGAAGGCAGCGCCAGCACCGTGTAGAGCGCCGCGGCGTCCTGCGACTCGCGCAGCTTCTGCGCCACTTCGGGATCGCGCAACAACCGCGCGATGCGCGCCAGCGCTTTCAAATGATCGGCGCCCGCCGCTTCCGGCGCGAGCAGCATGAAAATGAGATCCACCGGCTGATTGTCCAGCGCTTCAAAGTCAATCGGCTGATCAAGCCGCGCGAATATGCCCAACAGGCGGTTCAGCTTCGGCAGCTTTCCATGCGGAATGGCGATGCCGCTGCCCACGGCGGTCGAGCCGAGCGCTTCACGCTGCAACAGCACTTCGGCGATCGCGCGCGCGCTGTGGCCCGTCAGCTCGGCCGCTTTGGCGGCGAGCTTCTGGATCGCCTCTTTCTTGCTCGTGACCTTCAGCACGGGGATGACGGCGTCCGGCGCGAGGAGATCGGTCAGCGACATGAGTCCGTTCCGAGGTGAAAGAGGTGCGCGATGATCGGGGTGTTGAAGGGGGCGGACCATAAGGAGCCGCTGCTGGGCCGTCAATGGCCGGACAGGCCCCGAAAGTCGTTGGAGAATCCCGTCCCGGGTGTTTTGCGCGGTCACGAATCGGCGCCCGCCTGCTTAGCCCGGCGCCGTTGCACCGACGAGGGTATGCGCATTGCCTCGCGATATTTCGCCACGGTTCGCCGGGCGATGTCGATGCCCGCCTCATGCAACTTTTCAACGATCGCATCGTCGGACAGCACGTCCTTCGCATCTTCCTCATCGATCAATTGCTTGATTCGGTGTCGCACCGCTTCGGCGGAATGCGCCTCGCCGCCATCGGCCGCCGCGATCGACGACGTGAAGAAATATTTCAACTCGAAGATGCCGCGGTTTGTCGCCATGTACTTATTGGCGGTGACGCGGGAGACGGTCGATTCGTGCATGCTGATCGCATCGGCGACCGCCTTGAGATTAAGCGGCCGCAGATGCCGGACTCCGCGGGCAAAGAACGCATCCTGCTGGCGGACGATTTCCGTGGACACTTTGAGAATGGTGCGGGCGCGCTGATCCAGCGCGCGCACGAGCCATGTCGCCGTCTGCAGGCATTCCGCGAGATAATTCTTCTCGGCCTGGCCGCGCGCGGTTTGCGAAACTTTTGCGTAGTAACTCTGGTTGACCAGAACTTTCGGCAGCGTTTCGGAATTCAGCTCCACCAGCCAGCCGCCGTCGGGCCCCTGCCGCACGAAGACGTCGGGCACGATCGGCTGCACCAGGGTCGAGCCGAAAGCGAGGCCGGGTTTCGGATTGAGCCGGCGAATTTCCTCGATCATGTCGGCGATATCCTCGTCGCCCACGCCGCATAATTTTTTCAAAGCGGCGAACTGACGATTGGCCAGAAGCGGCAGATTTTCCACCAGCGCCTGCATGGCCGGATCGAAACGGTCGCGCTCCTTGAGTTGGATGGCGAGGCATTCGTTGAGGTGGCGCGCGCAGACGCCGGCCGGATCGAAGTTTTGCAGGACGGCCAGCACCGCCTCGACTTCGGCAACCGGCGCGCCGAGCTTTTCGGCGACCGCATGCAGATCGCCGCTGAGATAGCCGGCTTCGTCCACCATATCGATCAGGTATTGCCCGATCATGCGGCGGGCGGGGTCGGAGATCGCCAGCGTAAGCTGTTCGGCCAGGTGATCGGCCAGCGTGGCCTCGGCGGAGACGAAGGCCTCCAGGTTGTAGTCGCCCTGTTCGCCGGCGCCGGCGCCGGCCCATTCGGAAGGAGCCGGCGGCGGGGTGTCGGCGCCCGGGCGCGTATTGGCCTGCCCGGAATCCTCGGGAAAGACGTTGTCCAGTCCCGTGCCCAGCCGGTCCTCTATGGCGGTGCGGCTGGTTTCCAGGTCCTCGCCGAGCCAATCGCCGGCCTGGGCGTCTTGCTCCGGCGGCGCTTCATATTCCGGCTGCGGTTCCGGTTCGCCCGATCCTTCTTCCGCCGCGCGGTCGAGCAAGGGATTGCGTTCCAATTCCACGTCCACATAGGCGGCAAGATCGAGATTCGACAGCTGCAGCAGCTTGATGGCCTGCATCAGCTGCGGCGTCATCACCAGCGCCTGGCTCTGGCGAAGCTGAAGTCTCTGGGTCAGCGCCATCGGGGCTCCCGAAATTGGTCCGATTCTTGCTTGATCGGTTTTATACCAGTTCGGGGCGCCGGCGGAACCGCTTTTCGACGGGCGTGCTTAAAGCTGGAAATCCTCGCCCAGATAGAGCCGGCGCACGTCGGGATTGTTCACGATATCGTCGGCGCGGCCCTCCATCAGCACCTGGCCCGAATAGATGATGTAAGCGCGGTCGGTCAGGCCCAGGGTCTCGCGCACGTTATGATCGGTGATGAGAACGCCGATGCCGCGGCTCGTCAGGTGACGCACCAGGGTTTGAATGTCGCCCACCGCGATGGGATCGATGCCAGCGAAGGGTTCGTCCAGCAGCATGTAGCTTGGCCGCGACGCGAGCGCGCGGGCAATCTCCACCCGCCGGCGCTCGCCGCCGGAAAGCGCGATCGACGACGTCTTGCGCAGACGGGCGATGTTGAATTCGTCGAGCAGCGCGTTGAGCTCGGTTTCGCGCCGGCGGCGGTTGGGCTCCACCACTTCGAGCACCGCGCGGATATTGTCCTCCACATTGAGGCCGCGGAAGATGGAAGCTTCCTGCGGCAGATAACCGATGCCCAACCGCGCGCGCTGATACATGGGCAGTTCGGTCACGTCGTGGCCGTCGAGTTCGATCCGGCCGCGATCGGCCTTGATCAGTCCCGTGATCATGTAGAAGACCGTGGTCTTGCCGGCGCCATTGGGCCCAAGCAACCCCACAGCCTCGCCCCGCCGGACATACAGGCTTGCTCCTTTCACCACCTTGCGGCCGGCGAAGCTTTTTTCCGCGCCGTGCACGGCGAGATAGCCCTGTTGTGAGGCTGCGGCCGGGATATTGGCGCCTTCCGGCACGGCCTGCCGCGGCTGCGGCGCGGCGCTGGCCGTGGTGTCGAGAAACATGGGCTGAGAGGCAAAGATCCCCCGCATCGGCCAGCGGCCGGCGGCCTTGCGTCGAGGCCGCCCGGAGCGCCGGGGACGGCGGAACAGCGCGAAAAGAGCGTTCACCTTGCCTCAAGACCAGGTTTTGCGACCGGCGCCGGCTGCGTCTTCATGCCGCCGGCATTACGCCGGTGATAGTCGCTCCCCTGCGGGCTTTCAATGCGAACGGCGCGGCGCAAGCTAGTTTGCTCCGGGCAATTTGGGAGCACTTGCGCCATCCCCGGCCCGCCCTCCGCGCTGGAACAGACCCTGCACGCGGCCGCCTTCGATGCGCGATACGCCGGAGGTCAGATCGACCGTGAGCCGCTCGCCCCGCAATACGTTCTGGCCTTGGCTGATGATGACATTGCCGATCAGGGTGACCGTGTTGGCGCGCATGTCGAAAATGCCTCTGTCGCCGGTGGCGGTCTGGTCCTTTTGCGTGACGACGACGTCGCCTTTCGCCTCAAGCCGCTTGATCTGCGATGTGCCGCCCGGACCCGGCTGCGCCGCCCTCGCGCCGGTCTTTACGCTGGCGTCTTCTTCATAGAACACCACCAGCGTCCGGGAGCGCATGTCGGTGTCGCCCTGGATCACGTGGACGTTGCCGGAAAATGTCGCGACCTTGTCCTTGTCGCGAACTTCCAGTGTCGCCGCTTCGATCTGCACCGGCTGGCCGCGGTTCTGGGAGAATCCTTGCAGGGCGTTGGGCGGGCCGAGATTTGCCGGAATGGCGCGCGAGGCGGGCGGCGCGATGCGCGCGCCCTGAGCTTTGGCGTCGATCACGGCCGCGCCGGCGGCGGCAACGGCGGCCAAAAGGAACAGGGCGCCGCGATGGAACGTCGCTTTTCGATCGATCATGGCGCCGTGCCCGCTTGGCTGTCGCCGGATGCGTTCTCCAGCCGCATGTTGACCACCACGCCGTTTTCGAAACGAATGAGATCGCCGCCGTCGATTAACTCGAAGCGATTGGCATCCACCGTGCCGTTGAGCATCTTCAGCTTGACCGGCTTTTCCGAAAGCACATTGCCGGTGCGCGTGTCGATCGCCGCTTCGTCGAAAAAGCCTTCGTAGTTCGAAGACGTCACGACGATATTTTGGTCAAGTTTCAGCAGCTCCTTTTTGGTATCGAAGACGCCGTTTTTCGCCGACAGCGTCACCGGCGACTTGTCGCCCATTTCCACTATCGCGGTGATTTCCTGCAATTCGATCACGCCGGGGCGGGTCAAATCCTGCGCCGCTGCACCCGCGGTGAAGTCATAGCGCCGCGAATCGCGGGTAAAGCCCGACAGCTTGGGATTTTCCATTTTGATTTTCGTGCCGGAGACGACCACGTCGCCGATGCTCACGGGCAGGCGGCTCAAGAGCCGCAGTGGATTGAGCCAGGTCGCGAGCGCGAGCAACACGGCAACGAGGACCAGCGCCGCCGGAATGCCGATGCGCAGCAGATGCACGCGGCGGCTGTGCCGCGCGGCGGCGCGAAAACGGCCGGCCTCGTCTTTTCTCTGACTGGCCTTGAAGGCGCGGGGTTCCCCCCTGTCGACTCCGTGGGCGGCGCTCATGCGTCGTTAACCACTGGATTCTTCCCCCGGTTCAACCGCTCGAAACGCGGCGTATCGGCAGCACAGCCACTTAGGAGGCGAATATGGCTTCGCTGCGACGATAGCAGAGATGGCTCAGGAATGCGCGAAGATGTCGTCCTGCGCCCAGCCGGCGAGATCGAGCCGCACCCGCTCGGGCAGGAAGCGGAAGCAGGCCGCGGCAAGTTCCTCGCGGCCCTCGCGCGCCAGCATCACATCGAGCTTTTCTTTCAACGCATGCAGATGCAGCACGTCGGCGGCGGCATAGGCGATCTGTGCGTCCGAGAGCTGCTCGTTGCCCCAGTCGGAGAGCTGTTGCTGCTTCGACAGGTCGGCGCCGAGAAGTTCGCGCGCCAGATCCTTCAGCCCGTGCTTGTCGGTATAGGTGCGCGCCAGGCGCGAGGCGATCTTGGTGCAATAGACCGGCGCCGGCATCGCGCCGAAGGTCTTGAACAGCATGCCCATGTCGAAGCGGGCGAAGTGAAAGATTTTCAGGATCGATTTGTCGGCCAGGAGCCGCTTGAGATTCGGCGCGTCCTTGGCGGCGGGCGGAATCTGCACCACGTCGGCGCTGCCATCGCCCGGCGAAAGCTGGACCACGCAGAGCCGGTCGCGGTCGGGATCGAGACCCATGGTCTCGGTGTCAATCGCGACCGCGCCCGAATAGCCCGACAAGTTCGGAAGGTCGCCACGGTGCAGGCGGACGGTCATTCAGTTTCTCCGGCCGATGATGGCGCAGCCGTGGTGCCGAGAAGGGTCAAGGACGGTTTATTCAAAAGAATCAAAGCGGTAAACCAGGCCAGAACAGGCCGTGTGTATCATTACAGCGGAGTCGTTGTCGAGCCGCTTCCTGTCCGACGGCCGTCTTACGGGCGTCACGATACCTTCATCCCTCCGAAACAGCGGATTCCTACGCTGCCTTCGCTGCCTTTTCGCGGTGTTCCTTTTCGCGGTGTTGTTGTCGCCGACGGCGCCTCCCACGCACAATCCGGAGAGATATCATGTCGCTGAAATCACTGCTCGCTGGCGCTCATGAAGTCAGCGGCACCACGGCGCTCTACGAGATCACGGTGAAATAGCGATTGTCTTTCCTCGCGCCGCCGCCGGCGCGAGGACACAACGCCATCGCCGCCGTAAAACAGGTGGTGCCCAGGAGAGGACTCGAACCTCCACGGCTTGCGCCACTGGTACCTGAAACCAGCGCGTCTACCAATTCCGCCACCTGGGCTTTGCGGGCTTAGGTAAGGCAGCGCCTTTCGCCTTGTCAAATAGTGCGCGGAAGCCCCTCTATACAGTCCCCGGGCAATCCTGTATTCGGCCCGGGCCGCCGCGGCGCGCCGCGCGCAGGCTAGCCTTCCGAGAACGGCATGATCCGGCAATCCAGCGTCGATAAGCTTGTCACCGTTTTCGGCGGTTCCGGTTTCGTCGGCCGGCATGTGGTGCGAACGCTCGCCAAGCGCGGCTACCGCATTCGCGTTGCCGTGCGCCGTCCCGACCTGGCCGGCCATTTGCAGCCGCTCGGACGGGTGGGGCAGATTCATGCGGTGCAGGCCAACCTGCGCCACCCGGAGTCGGTGAAAGCCGCCATGCGCGGCGCAAACGCCGTTATCAATTTGGTCGGCCTGCTCTACCAGCGCGGACGCCAGCGTTTTGACAGCGTGCATGTCCAAGGGGCGGAATTCGTCGCACGAAGCGCGGCGGCGATGGGGATTCCCCTCGTCCATATGTCGGCGCTCGGCGCGGACGAAAATTCCCCCGCGCTTTATGCCCGCACCAAGGCGGCGGGAGAAAGGGCGGTGCTCGCCGCCGTGCCGGCGGCAACCGTCATGCGGCCGTCGATTATCTTCGGACCCGAGGACAGCTTCTTCAACCGTTTCGCTTCGATGGCGCGCCTCTCGCCTGCGCTGCCGCTGATCGGCGGCGGCGCGACGTTATTTCAGCCCATTTTCGTCGGCGACATTGCGCTCGCTTTCGCGGAAGCGGTGGACGGCAAGACCAAGCCCGGCGCGATCTATGAACTGGGCGGGCCCGAGATACGCAGCTTCAAGGAGCTGATGCAGTACATGCTCGGCGTGAT
>JBBDNZ010000226.1:0-1723 GCA_040877285.1 Xanthobacteraceae bacterium | reverse complement strand
GCGTCTCGAAGGACGGACGCTGTCCTCATCCTTCGAGACGACCGCTTCGCGGTCTCCTCAGGATGAGGACGATATTCGCTTCACGCCGGTGACTTCGCCTCCTGCCTCGCGAATGCGCGATACCGCGTCTGTGATCGGCTCGATGGTCACCGCCATGTGATGAGCATTGGCGTGAATGAGCGTTACCTCGTCGCGCGCGATGGCGACATGGCCCTTGCAAAAAATCAGGTCGCCGCGCCGAATGTCCGCAAGCCCCATTACCGGCGCGCCGAGCACGGCCTCCTGCATGTCGCTGTCGCGCGGGCATCGGATACCACAGGCGTTCAGCGCTACCTGGACGAGACCGGAGCAGTCGATGCCGAGACTGGTCTTGCCGCCCCACAGATAAGGGCTGTGCAGGAATCGCGTCGCGACCGCGACGAAGTCGGTTTCCTTGAAGGCGACTGGAACGAGATGGGCGACCGGGACATATCCGGCCGACGTCAGGGCCAGGCTTCCTTCCACGCGCTCGACCCCGAGACGCGCGCCCAAGGGAAGTCCGTTGAGCGGCGGCAGCTTGATGGACGGCCCCATGAAGGCCAGCGTGCGCAGCGCCCTCACCTTGTGGGTGCGGGTCACCCCCGGCGACGCCAGGGCGCTTGCCGGCAGCCAGCCGACATAGTCGTCGTTTTCCAGCTGGCCCCAGGCCCAACCTTCGTCGGTGATCTCATAAATCGTCACCCGCTCTCCCATCAGCGCTTCGGTGGTGAGCGGTGCGTCAAAGACGGGCGCATGACGAACAGGCGCCAGGGGATCGAGAATTTCGTAGGGCGTGCCTTCGACAAAGCGCGCCGCGGCCACCTTGCCTTCAAGATGCTTGGCGGCAAGGTCGGGACGCGCCGGGGTGAGGCGGGGATCGAAATCAGCCATAGCGTTCCTTGAACAGCGCATAGAGGGCGCGCGCGGCCTGGCATTCGCCGCCTTCGGGGCGGCCGGGCTTGGCGCTCGGCGTCCAGGCATAAATGTCGAAATGCAGCCAGGCCCTCGCCGCCTCGACAAAGCGTTTGAGGAACAAAGCGCAGGTGATGGAGCCGGCAAAGCTGCCCGAGGAGACGTTGCTGAAGTCGGCCGTCTTGGAATCGAGCATGGAGTCATAGGGCCGCCACAGCGGCATACGCCACAGCGGATCGTTTTCCGCCGCCGCGTATTGCGCGAGCTTCGCCGCCAGCGGCTCGTCGTCGGTATAGAAGGGCGGGATGTCGGGGCCCAACGCCACGCGCGCCGAGCCGGTCAGGGTGCCCAGGTCGATCAGAAGTTCGGGCGCCTCCTCGTCGGCCAGCGCCAGCGCATCGGCCAGGATCAGGCGGCCTTCGGCATCGGTATTGCCCACTTCCACGGTGACGCCCTTGCGCGAGCGGTAGACGTCGAGCGGCCGCATCGCGGAACCGGAAATCGCGTTTTCCACCGCCGGAAGGAGCGCCCGTAGCCGCACCTTGAGCTTGCGGTCCATTACCATATGCGCCAGCGCCAGCACGGTGGCGGCGCCGCCCATGTCCTTTTTCATCAGCAGCATGGCGGTGTCGGACTTGATATCGAGGCCGCCGGAGTCGAAGCACACGCCTTTGCCGACCAGGGTGATTTTCGGCGCCTTAGCATCGCCCCAGGTCATGTCAATCAGGCGCGGGGCGCGTGCCGCCGCCGCCGCATGGCCTACGGCATGGATGAGCGGAAAATTCTCGCGTAG
>JBBDNZ010000225.1:8282-9309 GCA_040877285.1 Xanthobacteraceae bacterium | reverse complement strand
CGCCGCCAAGCTTGCGCAACTCCCGGGCGGCGGGGCGGTCGAACTCGACGCGCCAAGCCGCCGGCATCAGCCTTTGGCTTTCTTCTTTTTTGTGTCGCTCGCAATCTGCCGCTCAAGCCGTTCGAGCGTCACGCGCGGACCGCCGCGCGCGAGCCGTCGGCGCGCGACATAGTCGTCCTCGATGTCCTCGATCTGCCGCAGGATCGCCTCGCGCGCATAGAAGCTTTTGGTGCGGCCGGTTTTCTTGGCCAGCGCATCGAGGCGCTTTTCGATTTCGGGCGGCAGGCGAAGGGCGAGCATCGGGGTTCTCCGGTTGCTATACATGTATAGCAATCTGACGAAATGCGCCAGGGGCCGATTGTTACGTGCCGCCCGCCTTCGGCTTGTCCCCTTTCCGCCCCTTCGCCCCCCGCTGCGGCCATTTCACGATGTAATCCTCAAGCTCGGCGTCGGGCACTTCGTCCTCGCTCTTGCGCACGCGCCCGCGCACGGAGATGCCGGCTGCGTGCACCGTCTCCGCGTCGCCCGAGACCAGCGGGTGCCACCAGTATAAATCCCGCCCCGCCGCCGCCAGCTTGTAGCCGCAGGTCGGCGGCAGCCAGGCGATGCGGTTGATGTTGCGCGGGGTGAGCCGCACGCAATCCTTCACCTTGGCGCTGCGGTTTTCGTAGTCGGTGCAGCGGCAGGCGTGCGTGTCGAGCAGCCGGCAGCCCACGCTGGTATAGAAAGTCTCGTCGGTGTCGGCGTCTTGCAGCTTTTGCAGGCAGCAGCGCCCGCAGCCGTCGCACAGGCTCTCCCATTTCGGCGGCCGTCATCTGGCCCAATGACTTGGTCTTCCAAAACGGGGGGTCGGCGGCGCTCATGCGGGGATCCTGCCCGCTTTTACCGCGTCCAGGGCCGGAAATGCGAACATTCGCCGTGGTTTTCCAGCCCTTCGAGCCCCGCATTTCCATTCACCTAACCCCCTGGCCACATTGGCTCCCCGCCCCCGTTTCGGCTACAAGAGTCGCGGCAAATCCAGGCCCGG
>JBBDNZ010000225.1:0-8182 GCA_040877285.1 Xanthobacteraceae bacterium | reverse complement strand
CGCCGGCTGGAAGCGCCTGCTGGTCGAGTTCACCTCCGAGGGCGCCACGCTCGGCTTACGCCGCGTCTGACCCGCCGTTCTCCGGCTGCAAACTGGCCGCAACCTTGCGGAACCGTTCCAGCGCCGCCTCCAGGCTCTCCACGATCTCGGCCGCGATCTCATCGGGCGGCGGCAAAAGGTCCGGATCGTCGAGGCTGTCGTCCTTCAACCAGAAAATGTCGAGATTGACCTTGTCGCGCTTGATCAGGTCGGCATAGGCGAACTTGTGGAAGCGCTCCGTCTCCTTGCGCTTGCGCCGGTTGCTCGCGCTATAGCACTTGATGAAATCGTCGAGGTCGGCGCGCTTCATCGGCCGCTCCTTCAGCGTGAAGCGCTGGTTGGTGCGCCAGTCGTAAATCCATACATCCTTGGTGTTCGTCTCGCCCTCCTTCCACTTCTTGCGGTCGAAGAACAGCACGTTCGCCTTGACGCCCTGCTTGTAGAAAATCCCGGTCGGCAGCCGCAACAGCGTGTGGAAGTCGTACATGTCGAGCAGCCGCTTGCGAATATCGGCGCCGGCGCCCTCGAACAGCACGTTGTCGGGCAGCACCACCGCGCAGCGCCCGTCGATCGCGAGGATCGACATGATGTGCTGGAGAAAGTTGAGTTGCTTATTACTGGTGGTCTTGATGAAGTCGGGGCGGTTGTATTCCTCGCGCTCGCTTTCGATCTCGCCGTCGTTGCCGACGATCTTGTAGCCCTGCTTCGTCCCGAACGGCGGATTGGTCAGGATGACATTGTACGGCCCGCTCGGCTTGTTCAGTGCGTCGCCACGTTCGATGGGGTTTTCGGCACGCGCCGCGCCATGCAGATACATGTTCATGGCGCAGAGCCGGACGACTTCCGGCACGATGTCCATGCCGGACAGCCTTTTTCGAATGCCCTGCTGCACGCGGCGGTCGGAGGCGTCGGGGTGCTTCTTCATCCGGTCCCAGGCCGAGAGGAGGAAGCCGCCGGTGCCGCAGGCCGGATCGTGCACGGTTTCCTTCGGCTGCGGGTCGATCACCTCGACCATGGCGTCGATCAGCGGGCGCGGCGTGAAGTATTGGCCAGCCCCGCTCTTCACTTCGGCAGCGTTTCGCTCCAGCAAGCCTTCGTAGATCGCCCCCTTGGTGTCGAGATCGAGGCCGAGCCAAACCTCTTCGCCGATCATGCTGACGAGCCGGCGCAGCTTGGCCGGGTCCTGGATTTCGTTCTGCGCCTTCATGAAGACCGAGCCGATCAGCCCATCTTGGCGCGACAGCTCGGCGAGAATCTTGTTGTAGCGCTTGGCGAGCGCCTCGCCCTGCAAATCCTTGATTTCGCTCCAGCGGCAATCGTCCGGCAAAACGGACGGCTCGCCCAACTGGTTGAAGACCTCGTCGTCCATTTTGAGGAAAAGCAGAAACGATATTTGCGAGATATAAGCGCCGTAATGCACACCCTCGTTTCTTAGAACCGTGGCGTAGTTCCAGACTTTTTGGACAAGCGTAGATTCGTTCATGACATCGCCCGAATAACGTCGGCGCTACGCGGTCCGTGCGCGCCACGAGGCCGGATCGAAACGTCATCTTGCTTGTTCAACCGATCGAGCAAACCCTCCGCCGATTCGTCTTTTGGGTCTTGTTCGGAAAGCTCTCCGCGAAATGCAGCCCTTAAAACGGACTGGCGCAGGCGCCCGGCAGACTGAATCTGCTCCTTGGCCACTAAATCGCAATCACTGCCTGTCGGTAATTGAGCGCGCACCTGCGCAACGATCTCTTTCATTTCAGCCTCAGGCGGAAGTCCGATCAAGATTTTCTGCACGGTTGATTTGCGTAGCTGCGGAACGACCGAACCGTCCGATAGACTGCCGAGATCGAGCCCGAGGAAAAACAGCCATAGGTAATCCGCACACATGGGATGCGGGACTACCGCCATGTTGTTGAGGTCGATTCCTCCGGCTCGACCCATACGCCGGCGTTTATTAGTAAGAAGTGCGCCGCCGAGTTTTGGAAAAACAATCGAACCCTTCGGGAAGATTTTCAGGCGAAGCTTCTCAGCTTGGGCTTTATTGAGCCACCATTTTGAAAATTTAAGCTCAGATTCGTTGCCACTCTCATTCATGCTGCTGACTTTGAACCATGGCACATCGCCTGCGTTAGACGAAGTCGTTTCAATGCCTTTTGGAGTTTGTCCGCTGTCGATACTGGCCAATTGATCGAGCGTGGCCCAAGTCCATCCAGTTGGCGGTTTCGGCAAATCTGGTGGGGGTGTGAATACGTCCTTTTTGCCAAGATCGGCTGTAATCTGATTGAGAACACCTAAGCTTGATAGTTTTTTAGCTTCCCGCCACTCACGCGTCAGCTCGCCGGTGACGGCCGCCTTGAGCAGCGCCCGGCGCCAGGCGTCGAGGTCATCACGTGCGCGGGTGAGCGCGGTTTCGCCGTCGGCAATCTCGGTGAACAGTTCGTCGATCCGCGCCACGATGCGGCGCTGTTCCGCAAGTGGTGCAATTGGGATGAGTTGATTATGGACATCGCCGTCAACGACCGCCGGCGGGCTATTCCCGCGCTGGAGCGGCACCAGAACATTGGTGAATTTGTACGAATGGACAAACGAATACAAATAGCTCGGATCGATCACCTCGCTGGGACGAAGTACACAAAATGCGGTAGACGCAATAGCGCCATTCAATTCGCTGGGAACAATCACATTGTTGCGCAAATATACACGCACGCAAGAAAGCAAAGTATCTCCTTCCTGAACTAATTGCCTTGCGCGCGACGGCGCGTGAGCCACAGAAACAGTTTGAGGGCGCGCAATTTTACCCTCATCGATCGCGCTAAGGTCAATATACTGGAATTGATCATCGAACTGTCGTGCGGGATCAACTCGGACCGGTTGTTTGCACACGTCCCCCAGCCGCGCCCATACCCAACCCTCGGGCAGCTCCCACAGCCCGTCGCGGTGATACTCGATTGCCACGCCCACTCCCCGCTCACGCCACCAGCGCGTCCGATAAATCCTCAAGCACCCCGTCAAGCCGCGTTCCGAACAGTTCACGCGCCTTGATCATGCCGCCCTTGCCCGAGAAGGCCGGCATGTCCTGCAAGTCGCCCCGCGTCACGTCCCCATTGACCGCCAAGTGATCGCGGATCGCGGTCAGCCATGCAAGCTGTTCCTGTGAATAGTCTCGCCCAGCGTTCTTTTCTCGTCCAAGCCAGAGATTGAACTTGCCGGCGATCTTGGAGGGCAGCGGCTCCAGCATCTCGTCCTTGTCGAGCGCGAAGCGCACCAGCATGACAATGTCTGTGAGGATGCGCGTGGCGTTGCCGCGCACGCGGGTGTCGTTCAGCCGCTTGTAGGCGCGCCAGATATTGACCGGCTCCAGCAGCCAGGGCGGCCGCTTTAAGGCGTCGCGCAGGTCCTCCAGCGCCTCGTAGGTCAGCCGGCGCTGGGCGTAAGGCCGCCCATAGAGGATTTGCAGGGCCGCGATCTGGTCCTTGTTGGCATCGAGGAATTCCCTGAAGCGGTCGACCGTCTGCTGCGCCTGCGCCTCGTCATAGCCCGACGAGATTACCTCGTCCGTCGAAATGGTGTCGATTTTGATGTCGGTCTTGGCCTTGGCGGCAACCAGGCCCTGCCGGAGAGTCGGCGAATCGAAGGGCCGGCAGGCTTGCTCTTTCAGCTCCTTTTGGGTGGCTTCCAATTCCTTTTCGGTCGCGGCGACGCCGTGCTTGGCGTGCGTCGCGGCTTCGACGGTATCGGGATCGATAGAATCGAGCAGCCCGCGCGCCAAGTCCGAGAGCGTGCGGCCGTTGGCGAGCTTCGACAATTCAACCTGCGTGTCCCCATCGAGCTTGCGGTCGAGGGCGGCGAGCCGCGCGGCCAGGGTCGACATCGTGTCGTCGCGGCGGTCGCCGGCGGCCACCTGCTCCAGCAGCTTGTCGAAGGCGACCGCGTGGTTGCGCTCAAGCGGCGCCGACAAGACCTTGGCGCTCTCCGTCACCCCGACCGCGTCGATCAGGACGAAGCGCGTCTTGGCGTCGGCGTCGGGCGTCACGGCTTGAAGCTCGGTCGTGCTGATCGAGCGCACGCCGCGTCCCTTCATCTGCTCGAAATAGAGTTCCGAGCGCACGTCGCGCAGGAAGATCAGCACCTCGATGGGCTTCACGTCGGTGCCGGTCGCGATCATGTCCACCGTCACCGCGATGCGCGGATTCGGATTGATGCGGAATTCCTTGATCAACTGCTCCGGGTCGGAGTCGACCCGGTAAGTGATCTTCTTGACGAAGTCGTTACCCTTGCCGAACACCTCACGCGCGATCTCCACGATCTGTTCGGCGTGGTTGTCGTCCTTGGCGAAAATGACGGTCTTCGGAACGGTGGTCCGGCCGGGGAAAAGGTCGGTGAAAACGGTGTCGCGATAGGTTTCGAGCACCGTGCGGATTTGATTCGGCGCAACTACCGAGCGGTCGAGTTCGCGCGCCGAATAGATCAGATCGTCGTTCAGAGTTTCGTAGCGTTGGGCGCGGGTCTTCTTGTCGCGCACCGGGATCGTAAAACCCTTGTCGACGCGCGAGCCCTGCTCGCCGATGCGGGTGCGGATGCGGAACACCTCGTAGCCGACATTGACGCCGTCTACGACCGAGCGCTCGTAAGGATATTCGGCGACGATGTTGCGGTTGAAGAAACCGAGCGTATGGACCGACGGCGTCGCGGTCAGCCCGACGATGAAGCTGTCGAAATATTCCAGCACCTGCCGCCAGGAGCCGTAGATCGAGCGGTGGCATTCGTCGGTGACAATGAGATCGAAGGTCTCGATTGGAATCTTGGCATTGTAGACCACCGGCTTCGGCTCGTCGTCGCCGCGCTCGAAAGCGGAGGCATCCTCCTCCTCTTCGGCAAGCTCTTTTCCGGTCAATTCGGAATAGACGCGCTGAATGGTCGAAATGACCACCGCGGAGTTGCTGTCTAGTCCCGCCGGCCCGAGCTTCTGCACGCCATAGAGTTCGGTGAACAGGCGTCCCGTCCCGGGCGGACGATAGCCGGCATATTCCATGGCGGTCTGATTGCCGAGATTGCGGCGATCGACGAGAAACAGAATGCGCCGTACGCCGGCGTGCGCCAGCAGCCGGTAGGACATGGTGCAGGCGGTGAAGGTCTTGCCGGCGCCCATCGTCATCTGGATGAGCGCGCGGGGATCGTCCTTCGCCAGGGATTTTTCAAGCCCTTCGATGGCCTCGATCTGGCAGGTGCGCAAGCCCTCCGTGACCAGCGGCGGCGTCTTGCGCAACCGAGCCCTTAACGTTTCCGGCTCGCTCAGCCACCGCTGCAACGTTTCAGGCCGATGAAACGCGAATACGCGGCGCGAGCGCGGCTCGGGATCGGCGTGGTCGCGGAACAGAATCTCGGTATCGGAGGCGACGTATTCGAAACGGCGCTTTTTTGGGTCGACGCCGAGCCACTCGGGCGCTTCGCTGATGTAACGCGCGGCCTGGTCCGCGTAGCCGCTGAGCGTGGTCCCGGCCGGCTTGGCCTCGATGACGCCGCAAAATTCCTTGTCGACGAACAGGGCGTAGTCGGCCGGTCCGGCATCGGTGCCGAATTCGCGCACGGCAACGCCGGGCCCGGCGGACAGATTCATCTCGCGGCGGCTTTGGACCTGCCAGCCGCAGTCCACAAGCTTGGCGTCAATCGCCTTGCGAGATTGGTCCTCCGGGTGAAACGCCGTGGCATCCATGGGGCCACTGTAGCGGGTGAGGCCAAAGCGCCTCAACTAAGGAATCTATCCCTAAACAATGTGAGGTAAGAAAACCTTGTTCACCTAACCCCCTGCCGCCATTGGCTCCCCGCCCCCGTTTCGGCTACAAGAGTCGCGGCAAATCCAGGCCCGGCGGCCAAAATCCGCCGCCATTGAGGCCCAAGAGCCTTTGCGGCCCAACACAAAGCCGCCCCGAGCGGGGGGAGAGCCACGCGCGTGCAGGATATCGAGCCCGACGACGACTGGAAGCCGAAGGTCGGCCGGCGCCTGATGGACGCCGACGCCCGCGTGGACTCCTTCATGTACCAGGCCGGCGTGCTGGCGCGCGAAGCCTTCGAGCGCTACTCCGCCTTCATGGACCGCTTCCACGCCGCCGGCTGGAAGCGCCTGCTGGTCGAGTTCACCTCCGAGGGCGCCACGCTCGGCGCCGCCGGGCTGGTCTTCACGCTCGCGCTCGCCATCCCCGCCTTCCACGAAACCTCGGACGACGACTGGCTGAAAAAATCCGAGCTCGCCATGACCGTGCTCGACCGCTACGGCAACGAAGTCGGCAGCCGCGGCATCCGCCACAACGACTCCATCCCGCTCGAGGATTTCCCCGACCATCTGGTCAAGGCCGTGCTCGCCACCGAGGACCGCCGCTTCTACCAGCATTTCGGCATCGACGTGCCCGGCACCCTGCGCGCCATCATGATCAACGCGCGCGCCGGCGGCGTGGTGCAGGGCGGCTCATCCATCACCCAGCAGCTCGCCAAGAACCTCTTCCTCAACAACGAGCGCACCATCGAGCGCAAAGTGAAGGAAGCCTTCCTCGCGGTCTGGCTGGAGACGCGGCTCGCCAAGAACGAAATCCTCAAGCTCTATCTCGACCGCGCCTATATGGGCGGCGGCGCCTTCGGGGTGGACGCGGCGGCGCACTATTACTTCAACAAATCCGCGCGCGACGTGAACCTGTCCGAGGCCGCCATGCTCGCCGGCCTGTTCAAGGCGCCCACCCGCTTCGCCCCGCATATCAACCTGCCGGCCGCGCGCGGGCGCGCCAATATCGTGCTCGACAACCTGGTCGAGGCCGGCTTCATGACCGAGGGCCAGGTGTTCGGCGCGCGGCGCAATCCCGCCACCGCCATCGACCGCCGCGACGAGCGCTCGCCGAATTATTATATGGACTGGGCCTACGACGAGATGAGAAAGCTCGTCGATAGCTTCCCCAAATCGATGACCGAGCGCGTCTTCATCGTGCGCACCACGCTCGACGTCAATATCCAGCGCGAAGCGGAAAATGCGGCCGAGTATTTTCTGCGCCAGCACGGCCGCGAATACGGCGCCGCGCAGGCCGCCGTCGTGCTCATGGATACCGACGGCGCTGTGCGCGGCATGGTCGGCGGGCGCGACTACGGCGTCAGCCAGTTCAACCGCGCCACCGACGCGCTGCGCCAGCCGGGCTCCTCGTTCAAGCCCTATGTCTATGCCGCCGCCCTGCAGCACGGGCTGAAGACCACCTCCACCGTGGTCGACGCGCCGATCTGCATCGGCAACTGGTGCCCGCGCAATTATTCCGGCGGCTATTCCGGGTCGATGTCGCTGACCAGCGCGCTCACGCGATCGATCAACACCGTCGCTGTGCGGCTTTCCATCACGGTGGGCAACGGCAACGCCAAGCTTGGCCGCGCCAAGATCATCGCGCTCGCGCGCAACATGGGCCTGCGCACGCCGCTGCCCGACTCAACCTCGCTGCCGATCGGCGCCGCGGAAGTCACCGTGCTCGATCATACCGGCGCCTTTGCCGCCTTCCCCAATCTCGGCATGGCGGTCACCCCGCACGCCATCCTCGAGGTGCGCACCGGCGACGGCGAGGTGGTCTGGCGCTACGACCGCGACGGCCCGAAGCCGCGGCGGGTGATGACCGAGCAGGTGGCGAAAGACATGAACTTCATGCTGAACAAAGTCGTGGAAGAAGGCACCGGCCGCCGCGCCATCCTCGACGGCATCAAGGCGGCGGGCAAAACCGGGACCACCAATGCTTTCCGCGACGGCTGGTTTGTCGGCTATACGGGAAATTATGTCTGCGGCGTCTGGATGGGCAACGACGATTACCAGTCGACCAAACGCATGACCGGCGGCTCCCTGCCCGCGCAGGTTTGGCATCGGGTCATGGCTTATGCACACCAGGGAATCGAATTGAAGCCGCTTGTCGGCGCCGCCCCGACCGCCGCGCCGCCTCGGCCGCGGCCCGCCGTCGCCGACGCGGTGACCGCGCCGCCCCCTCGCCCGACGCTGCTGACCAAGAATGGCGCCGATATCCTCATCCGGATCGAGCGCATGTTGGATGACGTGCGGCGGTCTTTACCTCAGACCTCGGTTTCGGCTGTCGAGGGCTTGGACGCCGCCGGCGCGGACAAGCCCGGCACTCACCCCCCC
>JBBDNZ010000224.1:0-9447 GCA_040877285.1 Xanthobacteraceae bacterium | reverse complement strand
CGGACGAGGTGCGGCCAAGATAAGTGCGCTTTGGGGGGCGGGGATAAGTTTATTTTTTATCCCCGGAGGAGCGATGATGCGACGCGACAATTTTTTCGTCATTGCCGGGCTTGACCCGGCAATCCATGATGACACTCAGCGAAGCAAGAAGCCGTCAAGAAGCCGTAAGGCCTCACCGGCGGCAACGCATCATGGATGCCTGGATCAAGTCCGGGCATGACGAGATGGATCATGCGCTACGAGCTTTACTACTGGCCGGAGATTCAGGGACGCGGGGAATTCGTGCGGCTCGCCTTGGAGGAAGCCGGCGCGGATTACGCGGACATGGCGCGGCGCAAGGGCGGCGTCGAGAAGATGCTGCGGCTGATGAAGGGCGCACGGGTGAAACATTCGCCGTTCGCGCCGCCGTTCCTGAAAACCGGCAAGCTGTTGATCGGCCAGACCGCCAACATTCTGTTCTTTCTCGGCGCGCGGCACGGGCTTGCGCCGAAAAGCGAGGAAGGCCGGCTGTGGGTGCATCAGTTGCAGCTCACGATCGCGGATTTTCTGGTGGAGATTCACGACACCCATCATCCGCTCGGCGTGAACCTCTATTACGAGGACCAGAAGCGGGAGGCCAAGCGCCGCGCGGCGGATTTCCTGAAAAACCGCGCGCCGAAATTCCTCGGCTATTTCGAGCGCATGCTGGCGCGCGGCGGCGGCCCTTATTTCACCGGGCGCGCGCCGACCTACGCGGACCTGAGCCTGTTCCAGATCGTCGAAGGGCTGCGCTACGCTTTTCCGAAAGCGATGAAGCGGCTGGAGAAGAAATGCCCGCGCACGGTGGCGCTGCACGACCGCGTGATGGGCCGGCCGCGGATCAGGGCCTATCTTAAGTCGGAGCGGAGGATTGCGTTCAATGAGTGGGGGATTTTCAGGAGCTATGGAGAGTTGGATTTGTAATCGTCATGGCCGGGCAAAAGGCGCGAAGCGCCGTCTCCGCACCTGAAGTCCCGGCCATCCACGTCTTCGGCCTACTGCAAGATCGCAAGACGTGGATGCCAGCGACAAGCGCAAACATGACCAAAAGCTCCCTTCCCTATCCTCCTCCGCAAGCGGGGGAGGGAAAATGCAGCGGCGGGAAGAGGGAATTAGTCAGACGCCGAGAGCGGCCGGGCGATGTGCTCCAATGATTTGCGCTCGGCGGCGATGCCGTAGAGAACCGCGACCAGGGCCGCGGCGACCATCAGACCGGCGGCGAAGACATAGCCATAGAAGACATTGAGCCGCGAGCCGGTGCCGATCAGGGTGCCGAACAGCCAGGGCGCGGCGACGCCGCCCACGCCGGTGCCGACCGAATAGAAGAAGGCGATGGCCAGCGCGCGGGTCTCCAGCGGGAAAATCTCGCTCACCGTGAGATAGGCCGCGCTTGCCGCCGGTGAGGCGAAGAAAAAGATCGCGCTCCACATCAGCGTCAGCGTCACCGCGGTGAGCCAGTCCTGCACGAACAGATAGCCGGTGAGCAGCAGCAACAGCGCGGAGGCGAGATAAGTCGCCGCGATCATCTGGCGGCGGCCGATGGTGTCGAAATAATGCCCGAGCACGACGACGCCGATGAAATTCCCCGCCGCGAAGGGCAGGAGATAAAGCCCGGTATCGGAGGCCGGCACGGCGTAGAAGGCCGTGAGCACCAGCGCATAGGTGAAGAAGATGGCGTTGTAGAGAAACGCCTGCGAGATCATCAGCGCGAGGCCCAGCATGGCGCGGCGGCGGTATTGGCCGAGCGCGGCGCGGGCGATCAGGCCGAAGCCGAATTGCCAGCGCGGATGCAGCGTCAGGGCGTGGCTGTCGTCCGGCATGGGCAGCGGTGTGCCGCTTTGCGCCGCGATGCGCCGCTCGATTGCGCCCACCGTGCGCTCGGCGTGCTCGGCATGGCCGTGGGTGACCTGCCAGCGCGGGCTCTCCGGGATAAAGCGGCGCAGCAGCAGGATGAAGAAGCATAAGACCGCGCCGAAGAAGAAGCCGACGCGCCAGCCCATGTCGATGGCGAACAGGTCCGGATCGAGAAAGACGACGGTGGAAATCGCGCCCATGGCCGCGCCCACCCAATAGGAGCCGTTGATATAGAGCGCGACGCGCCCGCGCAGGCGGGCGGGGATCAGCTCGTCGATGGCGGAATTGATGGCGGCATATTCGCCGCCGATGCCGGCGCCGGTGATCATGCGGAAGACGATGAAGCTCCACAAATCCCAGGAAAAGGCGGTGAGCAGCGCGCCGGTCAGATACGTCGCGAGCGTGACGAAGAAGAACAGACGGCGGCCGTAGCGGTCGGTCAGATAGCCGAAGACCAGCGAGCCGGAGACCGCGCCGAACAGATAGCAGGAGGCGGCGAAGCCGATTTCCGAAGGCGTGAGCCCGAGCGTGCGCTCGTCCTGCAACACGCCGCTCATGGCGCCGACCAGGGTGACTTCCAGCCCGTCGAGAATCCAGGTGACGCCGAGCGCCAGCACCACCATGGTGTGAAAGGCGTTCCACGGCAGGCGGTCGAGCCGCGCCGGAATGAGCGTGCGGATCATGCGCGGCGCTTCGTGCTTGCGGTCGGCCATGTCCACGCGCGCGCTCCGGGGAAGTGAGGCTGGAAGGTCAACCTTAGCGCCGCGGGCGGGTTCCGCGAACCGTGGCGCATTGCCTCGCCACGCGGAGGCGGAATGTCTTTCAACGACGGGCGAATGTGACTAAAAGAACGCCGCCGCAAGGGGACAAGGAAAATGACCGATGTTCGGCAGCGACGATAAATTCGGCGCCATCTGCGCCTTCGCCGGCGGTGGGTTGCTGTTTCTCGGCACCTTCCTGCATCCCATGCAGGCGGACCCGAACAACGCGCTCGCCGCCTTTGCCGAATATGCCGCCGACCGGACCTGGGTGACGGCCCATCTGCTGCAATTCGCCGGCTTCGCCATGATCGTGGCGGCGATGGTGGTGCTGGGACGGCAGGTGCAGTCGGCGCACGGCACGGCGCTGCCGCGGCTGGCCACCGGCGGAGCGGTCGCCTCTTTGGCGGTGGCCGCGGCGCTGCAGGCGGTGGACGGCATCGCGCTCAAAGCCGTGGTGGACGCCTGGGCCGCCGCCCCGGCCGAGCAAAAGGACGCGGCTTTCCACGCCGCCTTCGCCGTGCGCCAGATCGAGATCGGGCTGGCCAGCCTGCTCGCCATTGTGTTCGGTTTCGCCGCGGGCCTCTACGGCGCGATGCTGTGGAACGACCGCAGCTATCCGATGCTGCACGGCCGGCTCGCCGCCGCGGGCGGCATCGCCTCGGTGCTGGCGGGCGTCGTCATGGCCTATACCGGCTTTTCCCCGCGCGCGATGACGATTTTGCTGCTGGCGAGCCTTGCGCTGATCGCCTGGATCGCCGCCCTCGGCGCGGTGATGTGGCGGCGGGCGAACCTGGGCGAGTAGCGGCGGCGGCGGCGGCGGCGGCAAAAAATCGGCCTCCCTGGATGAGAGGGAGGCCGACGGCGATGTCTCCGGCGCGCCAGAAGCGTGTCAGTGGGACATCGACTTTGCCGATTTGGCCGGATCGTGATCCTTGAAGACCATGGGGTTGTCCGCACCCTCGACCTGTAGAATGCCGGCCAGGCCGCGCTCGACGCGGCTGAGCGCGTGATCGACCAGCATGTAATTGCCCGGCACTTGCAACGCGAACTCCACCACCGTGGCGCCGCCGGGCGGCACGGTGACGGTCTGCACGTCGCTCACCGGCTTCGCGGTCAGCGAGCCCAGGCTGTAGACCGTGTCGAAAATCTCGCCGATGACGTGGAAGGACGAGGTGAAGTTCGGCCCGCCGACGCCGAAGAAGATGCGCACGCTCTCGCCCACCTTGGCCTTGAGCGGCTTGTCCTTGGCGAGCGCGAGCGACGCGCCGTTGAAGATGAAATATTCCGGGCGCTCGGCCAGCAGCTTGTCGTAGCTCTCGGTCAGTTCGCCCGTGGAGCCGTATTTCTGCTCGGTGTAGATCTCGCCCTGCATCACGTAGAACTCGTGATCGACCTTGGGCAGCCCGCCTTCCGGCTCGACCAGGATCAGGCCGTACATGCCGTTGGCGATGTGCTGCGCCGCCATCGGCACCGCGCAGTGATAGACATAGAGGCCGGGGTTGAGCGCGCGGAACTCGAAGCCGCGGCTTTCGCCCGGATTGGCGTCGGTCGCCTTGGCGCCGCCGCCGGGTCCGGTGACGGCGTGAAAGTCCACGTTGTGCATCATGGCGCTGTCGTCGTGATTCTTCAGGCGCACCTCGACCGTGTCGCCGACGCGCACGCGCACGAAGGGGCCGGGCACCTTGCGGTTGAAGGTCCAGTAACGGTAGGTGGCGCCGTCGGCGAGCTGGCCGGTGACTTCCACCGTCTCGAGATCGACGCGCACGCGCTGCGGGCCGCGCTTGCCGATCGGCGGCGGCAGATCGGCGGGATCGCGCACGATGGAGACCGCGCCGTCCGCCGCGGTGATTTTCGTCATGGTATGGGCGAGCGGCGCGGGGCCACGCGCGGGCGGCATCGGGTCGGCGCTGGCGTAAGCGCGCGTTGCGATTGTTAAGTCCGGCTCGGCGCGCTCTGCCACGAAGCTCATGCCGGCGAGCGCGCCGGCCACCAGCAAACCGCCGGCGGCGGCGGCCAGCGCGCGGTCGTTTTTGTCTTTCCACAGTGCCATGTCTTGACCTCTCCAAAGCCCCATCGGGCATGTTGCAGGTTAAGCTAACGGCAGGGCGCGCGCGGCGCCTTGATGCAGCACAACTAACAAAACCCTAATGGCTAAGGGGATTTACGGAGGGGCGCGCGGACACCGGGCCGCGCGTGGATGCCTATGCGGAAAAGCAGGCGGGGAAGGAGTGAGCGCCATCGCCGTCATCCTGAGGTGCGAGCCGCGTAAGCGGCGAGCCTCGAAGGATGAACGGTAGCCGATGCAACCGCAGGATGTTATTGTCCCGGGTATTGACGCATATATAAATAGTCGTATATTCGTATGAACCCGCCGCTCAAACCCGTCTTCTGGGTCGGCTCCAGCCGCCGCGATTTGCGCGCGATGCCGGACCAAGTCCGGCGCGATATCGGTAAGGCGCTCTATACCGCGCAACAGGGCTTTACCGATCCGGCGGCCAAGCCGCTGAAAGGATTTGGTGGAACGCGGGTCATGGAGATCGTCGAGCGCGACCGGAGCGGCGCCTACCGCGCGGTCTATACCGCGCAACTGGGAGATTTAGTCTACGTGCTGCACGTATTCCAGAAGAAGTCGAAACGCGGCATCGCCACGCCGAAACAGGACATCGATCTGATCCGCCGGCGGCTGGCGGACGCCGAACGGCACCATAGGGAAAGGCAGAACTGATGGCGAAGAAAACCAAGATCACGCGCGGCAGCGGCAACATCTTCGCCGATCTCTGCCTGCCCAATCCGGAGCAGGAACTGCTGAAGGCGCAGCTCTCGCTGCAAATCTACCGGATCGTCAAGCAGCGCGGGCTGACGCAGGCGCAGGCAGCCCACCTGCTCGGCATCAAGCAGCCGCACGTCTCGGCGCTGCTGCGCAACCGCGCCGGCAATTTCTCGGTCGGGCGGCTGATGGAGTTCCTCACCGCGCTCGGCCAGGACGTGCGGATCACGGTGAAGCCGACGCGGAAGCGGGTGGGGGAGATGGAGGTGGTGGGTTAGGTGACGCCGTAGCCCGCATGGAGCGCAGCGAAATGCGGGGTGAGGCTTCCACGTGAGAACCCCGGATTTCGCTTCGCTCATCTGGGCTACGCTTGCTTGCCTGCTGGGCGTACAGCAATCGGAGGTCTGATGGTTTGGTACGACGCGAAGAATATAGATCAAAAGAATTTAGGATTTGCCATTGGTGGCTTGGCAGCAAGCTTAGTCGAACAGCGTTTGCCGGACATTAGGGGGGATTTCCCGAACTATCGAATTTGGGATTGCGAACAACTCGTCATTGGCAACGCACTCATAGTTAAGTTTGAATGCAAACCAGCACAGATACCATCCGTAGGTCTTCTCGCGAGAGAAGCCGCAAACGAAATTTTATCGGCAGCTGGTCGTTCAAGAGCTTATTCAGAGCTGCTCCGAGTTACGGCGCTGCAAAAATATTTTTCCCGAGAGAAATTTATCTTCATTGTCGATCTAAAAGATGGAGGATTTGAATGGGATATCGCCGGCCGCTTTATTGCTCAGTGGATTGACGATAAGGCTGTATCATACGCCCTTAGTCTTAATCAGATGAGGATATCACGAGCCATTCCCACTCCACCGCAATACTCACAACAAGAAATATTTCAGGCGCTCTGGATTTTAGAATGCGAAGACAGCATGTCCCAAGGCTCAGCTTTTTCTCTTGACAGTGTTGGGCTTGTTACTTGTGAGCACGTGATATCAGAAACTAAGGCCTTACGGGTTTTCCATGCTTCGACTCCACAGACAAAATTCGGAGTCAAGATTATAAAGGCCCACAAAATTCTCGATATAGCGGTTCTGGACTTTCCTGAAATGCGATCGAGAGGTTCTCTGTCTAAGTTTAATGGCCAGTGTAACCTGCATGACCATTCGTTGGTCTGTGGATTTCCCAATTATAGGCAGGGAGACCAGGGAGTTTTCAGCCCCGGCGTCATTATTGGAACGCGGCAACAGTCGGGGATTAGACGGTTGCTCACAAATGCTCCGATTGTTCGTGGGATGAGCGGTGGACCGGCAATCGGGCGGAACAACAAAGTGATTGGCGTGTGCGTTACCGGTGCTGATCGACTTGCAACTGCTGACGATACTGAAGATAAAAGCATAATTCCCATTGATGCTCTGGCCCTTCTTTGAAGTCACCAGTTTGCAATATGGACATGACCATCCCCGTCCCCCTACCCGCCACACGCCGCTGTTTCCGCTCGGCAAGGATGCGACATCTATCGCAAGCTGCCGGTGGACGGCATCCTCTCGAGACGATGGGCGCGAGATGGTGGTGGCGCTGCACGAGGCACCACCCCTTCGAGGCTCCCCCGGCTCAAGGTGGGTCGCACCTCAGGGTGACGGATTAAAACTGGAGCGCGCTGAAGCGAGACGTAAAGACCCCCCTTGCTCCCGGTAAGACGGTAAGTTATCTTACCACCATGCCCCGTTCGTCCCGCCAGCCTGCCGCTTATTCTCGCGTCTCGGTGAAAAGCCAGACGGTGCTGCCGCGCGCGGTGCGGGAAAAGCTCGGCATCCGGCCCGGCGACACCATCCGCTACCGCATGACCGACAAGGGCGTGCTGATCGAAAAATCGATGGCCGGAGAAGCCGACGATCCGTTTGCCGCCTTCTCGGAATGGGCGGGAGCCGCCGACGAGAAGGCCTATGGCGATCTCTGAACGCACCACCTACGCCACCGGGGATGTCGTGCTGGTGCCGTTTCCCTATGCCGACCGGCTGGCGGAAAAGCGGCGTCCGGCGTTGGTGGTTTCCGGCCCGCGTCTCGCGCCCTTTCATTTGCTGTGGGTAGCGATGATAACAAGCGCGGAAAACGAGCCCTGGTCCTGCGACGTCCCAATTGCCGAGCTCAAGCGCGCCGGGCTGCCCGCGCCTTCGGTCGTGCGCCCGGCGAAAATCGCTTGCATCGAGCCCGCGCGCGTGGTTCGGCGGGCGGGGAAAATCGATCGCGCAGGTGCGCGCCGGGTGGCGCAACGCCTGCGAGGGTTTCTGCCATCGGTTTGAGCCGCAAGCTGAAACAGGAATTGCCATGAATATCCCCATCACCCCGCCCCTTCCCGCCTACCACCACACGCCTCTCTTCCCGCTCGGGCCGGACACTACGTCGTACCGCAAGCTGCCGGTGGACGGCATCCGCGTGGAGAGCGTGATGGGGCGCGAGATGGTGGTGGTGCTGCGCGAGGCGATGCGCGCGCTGGCGGAGGCGGCCTATATCGACATCAACCATCTGCTGCGGCCGGGGCATCTCGCGCAGCTGCGCGCCATTCTCGACGACCCGGAGGCGACCTCGAACGACAAGTTCGTCGCCTACGATCTGTTGAAGAACGCCAACATCGCCGCCGGCGGCGTGCTGCCGATGTGCCAGGACACCGGCACCGCCATCGTCATGGGCAAGAAGGGCCGGCTGATCTGGACCGAGGGCGACGACGAGGCGGCGCTGGCCGAGGGCGCGCGCGACGCCTACCTGAAGAAGAACCTGCGCTATTCGCAGCTCGCAGCCCTCTCCATGTTCGAGGAGAAGAACACCCAGTCGAACATGCCGGCGCAGATCGAGCTCTACGCGCAGGGCGCGGGCGAGCACGAGGGCGAATACAAATTTCTGTTCGTCGCCAAGGGCGGCGGCTCGGCCAACAAGAGCTTTCTGTTTCAGGCGACGCCGTCGATCCTCACGCACGACCGCATGCTGGCGTTCCTCAAGGAGAAGGTGCTCACGCTCGGCACGGCGGCCTGCCCGCCCTATCACCTCGCCATCGTCATCGGCGGCACCTCGGCCGAGCTGACCATGAAGACGGTCAAGCTCGCCTCGACGCATTATTATGACGCGCTGCCGGCGCAAGGCTCGGAGGACGGCCACGCCTTCCGCGATCTTGAGATGGAGCAGGAAGTCTTGAAGATGACGCAGGCGACCGGCGTCGGCGCGCAGTTCGGCGGCAAATATTTCTGCCACGACGTGAGAGTCATAAGACTTCCGCGCCACGGCGCCTCATTACCCATTGGACTTGGCGTGTCCTGCGCCGCCGACCGCCAGGCGCTGGGCAAGATCACGCGCGACGGCGTGTTCCTCGAGGCGCTGGAGCAGCACCCGGCGCAATATCTGCCGGAGGTCGATCAGGACAAGCTCGGCGGGCCGGTGGTCAAGGTCGATCTCAACCGGCCGATGCAGGAGATTTTGGCGACGCTGAGCAAATATCCGGTGAAAACGCGGCTCAAGCTCAGCGGCCCGATGATCGTGGCGCGCGATCTGGCGCACGCAAAGTTGCGCGAGCGGCTGGAAACGGGCCAAGGGCTGCCGGACTATTTCAAGAACCATCCGGTCTATTACGCCGGCCCGGCGAAGACGCCGGCGGGCTATGCCTCCGGCTCGTTCGGGCCGACCACCGCGGGGCGCATGGACAGTTTCGTCGATGCCTTCCAGGCGGCGGGCGGCAGCATGGTGATGCTGGCCAAGGGCAACCGCTCCTCCGCCGTAAGAGAGGCCTGCCAAAAACACGGCGGCTTCTATCTCGGCTCCATCGGCGGGGCCGCGGCGAACCTGGCCGAGCACTGCATCAAGAAGGTGGAAGTGCTGGAATATCCCGAGCTTGGCATGGAGGCGATCTGGCGCATCGAGGTTAAGGATTTCCCCGCCTTCATCGTCATCGACGATAAGGGCAACGACTTCTTCAAGGAATTGAATTTGGGCTAGCCGAGCTTCACCTCTCCCCGGCGGGGAGAGGTCGGATCGCATCGCAGGCAAGTTTACGCAGCCTGC
>JBBDNZ010000223.1:0-9456 GCA_040877285.1 Xanthobacteraceae bacterium | reverse complement strand
CCTGCCGCGGCCGCTCGCCAAGGCGCAGCCCGAACTGCAGCATGTCGAAGGTTGCATCGGCATGGCGCCACTTGGCGATCTCGTCGCACCACGCGGCGCCGAATTGCGGGCCGCGCAGGCTTTCCGGATCTTCCGCGGAAAAGGCCTGCGCCACCGCGCCGTTCGGCCATTCCACGCGCCGGCGCGAAGGAATCCAATCCGGCCGCTCGCCCGGCCCATGCACCGCCAGCAGGCCGGAGACGCCTTCGATCATCACCTCACGCACCTCGGCCTCGTTGCCGCCGACGAGTGCGATGCGTTGAACCGGCGCCGCCGCGTAAGGCATCTTGCCCAGCGCAACGCCGTGCACCCAGGCGGCGCCCGCGTGGGTTTTTCCCGCGCCGCGCCCGCCCAGCAGCAGCCACGTCGTCCAGTCGCCGCCGCCCTGCGCCGCGAGCGGGGGGCGCTGGTGTTTGTGCCAGAAAACTTCCCACCAGCTATTCGCCGTGCCCAGCAGATCGCCATCAAGACTCGCCAGAAACTCCGCGATTTCGTCGCGCGAGAATTGCGTCCATCTTTCGCAAAAGCTCGCGGCGGAGATCGTCGACGTTTCGGGGCATGTCGCTGTCATCTTCGATCTCAGGTGGGGCGGGCGTTTCGAGCCGCGTCATTTCCCGTAGCGTGCGCGCCAGACCGGCCAGCATCCGGCCCGTGCGCTCGGCCTCGTCGGGAAGCTGCATCTCCGCACGCGACAGGATCGAGTCGACATGGCCGATTTGCTTCTCGACGGCTTCCCGCAGGCGCGTCACCAGCGCGAGGCGCTCCTCGGGGACCTGCGGATAGCCGCGCGCCGGCTCCTCTTTCGGCTTGTTAGGTTCTTCCTTGTCTTCCGGTTTCTCCGCTGCCGCGCGTTTGCGATAGCGTTGAAAGCCGCGCGCGTGCGGATCGTCGCAGCGCGGCTGCCAGCCGAGTTCCTTGACGCGGCTGCGCAGCGTGCCGCGTGAGATGCCGAGGAAGCCGGCGATGTCGTCCATCGGCGTCAGCGTCTGCTCATACATGAAGTGGGCTTGCGCCAGCTTCTTGGCCGGAATGACGATGCGTTTCGCAGGCATGACGGCCTCGCCGCGAGGAAGCGGGGAAGAAAATACAGGTGAGCCACAGAAGAGCGGCATAAAACTATCGATAATCGCGCGGATCGATGCACCGTCGATAGAGAACATCATCAAATGGAAGCCACTGCGCCCCATTGATGCCACGTCTATTGCTTGCTGTCTCAGACATCGGATATGGGCAGGCAACTTTGATCCAACGTCTCTGAATCCGCGCGATTTTCTTTATTTCATCGACCACTTCGGACATGTCTTGATCTTGGCTGAATATGACTGCCACATCGAGATCGTTAGAAATCGCGTAGCTAACAACGTCTAAGGCTATGCGGATATCGATGCCCTTTTCCTCACCCACTCTCACCGTATGCTCGATACCTTCCACGGTAACTTTCGAATCTCGGTAACGCAGGCGCCGTGAGAACGTGTTGACTCCTTGGCGTTTGATAGTCAGAAGTTTTTTTGCCCAGAAATTATGCCAGAAGGCGTCGTCAGCGGCTTCTGGAATGCCGGTGTAAAAACGCACTGATTTCAGAAACCAACCGTTGGCTTTGCAAATCTCTTTTGCCAACAACATCACATCGTAATTGGGATGAGTGATGTTAAATGCGGCCCGCGCGTGGTGATATAAATTCTGACCATCAATAAAAATCACAGCCCGCTTTGTTGCAGGCTCTTGGACCGTCGCAGCCCCGCTTTCGGTGGCCATGCGCCCCATCAAAAAATAACCCCGTCGGGGCCTTTCGGCGAGTCCGACGGGGGGCAATTTCGACCCCAAATATAGAGTCGCATTTAAAGAACGGTCAACGATACCCCACGTTCCGGGAATTAAATTTTGGTTAGGCGTGGCAGATATGCAAGTGGATTGTCTAACCGCTTACGAATATTGGAAAATACTAGTCCTTCCAGTGTGTCCTGGTTTAATCCGCACCCGCCTTCACGACGTTTTCTTTTGCCCGGGCGCAATTGTCGAGCGTGCCCAGACCCTACCTGAGCAGCGGTGGGGTGTCAAGGACTATATTCACATATGCCGGATTATTTTCTTATAACTTTTTTCTTCGCTTTATCGGCGTCTTAGCGGCCCTATCCCCTCACTCCACCGGCAATGCCGCCTTCGCCGCCTCGTCGTGGCAGGCGCGCGGGCCCCAGGCGGGAAATTGGCAGCGGCTGCAATCGGCCAGCGCGGCGCCCAGCAGCAACAGCAGCGTCACGGTCCAAACGCGCTTCATCGCAGCGGATCCCCGCCTCTTAATCTCTCATTATAAAGCAGCCCGGCGCGACGGGCGAGGTTCTCGTCGCGCGCGGTTATCGAACTTGCGGCCCTTGCGGCCTCCGCGGCCCGAACGTGGGGAGCGGGCCGCCGGGCGGAACGCCGCACCATCCCGATCAGCGCTTGGGTTTCTTCGCCGCCGCGGGCTTCTTCGGCGGCGCCGCGGCTTTTTTCTCCGCCGCCACCGTCTGGTCGGAGGCTTCCTTGGCCAGGCGCAGCGCTTTTAGCCGCGCGGTCTTGTCGCGAACGGCCTGGCGCTCGGCCTCGTATTGCATGCGGGCCTCCGCGCCCTCCCGCGCCTGCAGCTCCTTTTTCTTGAAGCTTGCTTCGGCACGGGCCTTGGCCTCCTTCATATCCTTGGCCAACGTCCTCTCCTGCTTTGCGGCCGCCCCATTGAAGACAGAGTCGCGCCGCGCTGAATAGCCGCCAATGGCGCCGCGGCGCCCTATTCCGCCGCCGGCGCGCCCGGCGCGTTCGCCGCCGGCGGAATGTCCGCGCGCCCGGGCAACGGCCGCTCCTCCATCAGCACCAGAAAGAACAGTCCCGCGCCGAGCACCGCCGCCACCGCGCCGAACACCCAGCGGAACAGCAGCGCCAGCTCCACGCCGCCGGCGCTCGCCCGCAAGGTTTCGACGCTCAAGCCCACCTCGCCGCCTTTCAGATTCATGCCGCCGAGCAAAATCGCGCCCATCACCGCCACGATGATCGCGGAGAACAGCATGCGGAAGAAATTGAGCGAGCCGGTGGCGATGCCGAGCTGATGGCGCGGCACCGCGTTCTGCACCGCCACCGTCGCCACCGGATAGACCGTGCCGATGCCGATGCCGACGGCGGCCAGATGCAACAGCACCAGCGGCAGCGGCTGATAGGGCTGGAAGGTGAGCGAGACGAGCGCGGCGACGGAGACCGACAGCCCCGCCATCGGCACGCGCTTATAATGATGCACGTAGCCGAGCGCGCGGCCGGAAAAGACCGCCCCGAGATTGGAGATCGCCACCATCGGGATCAGCGCCAGGCCCGAGGCGCTTGAGGTGAGCCCGATCACCGCCTCGAAATAGAGCGGCACGAAGATGGTCATGCCGATCATGCTGGCGACGTTGCAGGACGCCAGCAGCGTGCCGGTGCGCACCACCTGGTTCGATAGAATGCTCAACGGCAAAAACGGCTCGGGCGCGGTGCGCAGCCGCGCGACGAACATCACCCACAGCGCGCCCGAAAGCGCGAACAGCCCGATGACCGGCGCCGACAGCCACGGGTAGCGCACGCCGCCGGAGGTCAGTCCGAGCAAAAGCGCCACCGCCGCCGCCATCATCAAGGCGCTGCCGAGAACGTCGAGCTTGTGCGGGCGCGTGACGCTCGGCAGCCGCTTGAGCGTCTCGCTGCTGAGCGCGAAGGCCAGCAGCCCGAGCGGAATGTTGATCCAGAAAATCAGCGACCAATGCAGATATTCCGATAAGACGCCGCCGAGGAAGGGCCCGATGATCGCCGCGCTCATCCACATCAGGCCGAGATAGGCCTGGTAGCGCCCGCGTTCCTTCGGCAGCACGATATCGCCCACGATGGTCTGCGCCAGCGGCAGCAATCCGCCGGCGCCCAGGCCCTGCAGCGCGCGCCCCAGAATCAGCATCAGCATGTCCTGCGCGCCCGCGCAGGCGAGCGAGCCGGCCATGAACACCCCGATGCCGATGAGCATCATGGCTCTGCGCCCATACATGTCGGAGAGCTTGCCGTAGAGCGGCGTCACCGCGGTGGAGGTGAGCAAATAGGCGGTCACCACCCAGGAGAGATTTTCGATGTCGCCGAAGCGTCTTCCAATAGTGGGCAAGGCGGTGGCCACGATGGTCTGGTCCAGCGCGCCCAAAAACATCGCCAGCATGATGCCGAAAACGATTCTACGAATCTCCGCGTGCGACAGCGGCGTGTGCCCGGCCCAGCGCTGATGCGCGGCGGCGGACGCGGCGGGCGCGGCGGGCGCGGCCGGTTTTTTGTCTTTTTTGGCGGGGCTCATGCGGCGGGGTCTCTGCGCCCTTCTTCGCGCGAAGCCCCGCGGAATTCAAGCGCGGCCGCCGCAGGGGAGGTATTCGCCGCGCCCGGCCGCCGCCCGGCGCCCGGCGCCCGGCCGTAAAGCGCCGCCCCGGCCCTTCGCTTGTGCCGCACGGCGTTATCCCTAAGTCGAGGTTTCCCCTCCATTCACGGCTTGCGCAACGCCGCGCGCCCCCGCAAACTAAAGCCCAAACCGTCAGTCCCAAGCCCGGAGGTTGCCATGTCTGCTCATTTCACGTTGCGCGCCCTCGCGGCGGCGGCGCTTGCCGTCGCGGCGACCCCGGCCCCGGCGGCCGACTTCTACGCCGGCAAGACCATCGAATTCGTGGTCGGCGCCGACGTCGGCGGCGGCTACGACACCTATGCCCGCACCATCGCCAAGCATCTGCCCAAGCACATCCCCGGCAATCCCGCCGTTATCGTGAAGAACCTGCCCGGCGCCGGCTCGGGCAAGGCCGCCACCTATCTCGCCACCACCGCGCCGCAGGACGGCACCTCAATCGGCGCCATCTTCCCCGGCGCCGTGGTCGGCCCGCTGCTCGATGACAGGTCGAAGGCGCAATACGACCCGACCAAGTTCCATTATCTCGCCACCGCCGACAGTGGCACGCGCGTCTGCGCCACCTTCGCCACCTCCAAGGTGAAAACCTTCGCCGACGCGCAGAAGCAGAAAACCATTCTCGGCGCCAGCGCGGCGGGCGGCTCCACCCGCGATTACGCCAACATGCTGCGCAAGGCCGCCGGCGCGCAGTTCGAGCTGGTCACCGGCTATAAGGGCACCGCCGAGATCAATCTCGCCGTCGAGCGCGGCGAGGTGGACGGGCTGTGCGGCTGGGACTGGGCCAGCCTCAAAGCGCAGAAATCCGACTGGCTGCGCGACGGCAAGCTCAACATCCTGGTGCAGACCGCGCTCGAGCCGGAGCCGGATCTGGTCAAGCGCGGCGTGCCGGACGTGTGGAAATTCGTCGCCAAGGAAGACGACAAGAAGGCGGTGGAGCTGGTGGTGAGCCAGCAGGTGTTCGGCCGGCCCTATATCGCGCCGCCCGGCACGCCGGCCGCGCAGGTGAAAATTCTGCGCGACGGCTTCGAGGCCACGCTCAAGGACAAGGAATTGTTGGCCGACGCCGAGCGGGCGAAGATCGACATTAATCTTCTGCCCGGCGCCAAGGTGCAGGAGGTGGTGGCGAAGGTCTACGCCTCGCCGCCCGCCGTGGTCGCCCGCGCCAAGGAACTGATCGCGGAGTAGCGCGGCGCGAAAGCGTAATCTATTCGTCATGGCCGGGCAAAAGGCGCGACGCGCCGTCTTCGCGCCTGAAGTCCCGGCCATCTCGCTTAGCAAAGCAGTGCGCGTGCGCCGCCGATCGGGATTGCCGGGTCGAGCCCGGCAATGACGAGAAAGCGGACTTGCCGCTTCACGCCCGCTCCATCGCATCCACGATCGCGTGTTGCAGGCGCTCCGCCATGTTGCGCGTCCGCTCGCTTCCGCGCCACTTTGCCCGCAGCTTGGCCAATTCGACCAGCGCGCCGCACAGCAGTTCGATGGTGCGCAGGCGCGCCTTGCTTTTTCTTTCCGCCGCAGCCAGCGCCGCGCGCGCTTTTGCTTGCGCCGCCGCCTGGCGTTTCGCTTTGACCGACAGCCGTGCCGCCTGCGCGCACGCCGACGCCGCCCGCGCGCGCCCCGAAGGATCGTGCGCCTTGATCCCGCGCGCGAAAGGCTGGCCCGCGTCCCCGTGCGCAATGAAGCGCCCGCCCGCGCCTTTCACCGGCGCAAAGCCCGCCGCGGCCGCGTGCCTACGCCCGCGATTTTTCGCCGCCGCCGCGGCGCCGCGCCCCGCATAGCGCCGCCGCCATCCGCCCTTGCGCACATATTTGTAGAGCGTGCGCTCGCTCACGCCCGCAAGCCGCGCGATCTCGCGCACCGGCACGGCGGAGTTTTCATACAGCCCGCGCACCCGTCGCATCAGCGGCTCTCCTTCCCTCTCCCCGTCTTCTTTCTTCTCCCTCTCCCAAGGAGGGAGAGGGCTGGGGTGAGGGGGCAAGGGACTCTCGATAGGTCCGAACCCCCTCGCCCGGACGGCTTTTCCATCCGACCTCTCCCCCTCGGGAAGAGGTGACAAGATCGCAGGGTCGGGGTGAGGGGCATCTTGCTTCGCGGCGAAAGGCGCACCCCGCCCCGCCAATTCCAGATATCGCCCGCGCGCCGACGCGCGCAGCGAAGGTTCGCGGCGATGGGAGGACATGGCGGATGCGGAGTTGGGGGAAGGTGGCGGAAAGCTAGCCCAGGAGCGGCGGGCTGGTCAAGGATTATTTTCCTGTGCCGCTCATGCCGCTTGCAGCCGCGCCAGTTCCGTCTCGAAAGCGAAACGCAGTTGCGCGCCTTCTTCCTCGGGCAGCCAATTCGTCATCTGCGGGAAGATGGCGCGGTAGAGCGAGACGGTCGTCGGCTCCCAGGGCATGGCCTTGGCGGCGCGTGCCTCGGCCAGGATTTTGTGCAGGCGAGAGCGCACCTTGTGCGGATCGGGCCGGTAGGCGGACATTGGGGTATCGTCGCTGAATAGGTTGGATTGTTCGTCGTCTTGGAAAAAAACGTGTTGAAGGTAAGAAGCCATGGTTCGTGTCCAGAATTACTCGTCTTTCTGACCAATCTCGCGGGCGATCTCCTCAAGATTATCGAGGGGATCAAGCATCAATCGCTCAAGCCGCGTCACGCCCTCGCCGTTCGCGATCAGCCCATGCACGGCGATCCAGAAAAGCGCACCCGCCCGGTTGCAGTCGCGCTCGGCGAGGAAAGCGCGCAGCAACGTCTCTGCTGCTGCCTCCTCTTGATAGGAGAACGTCAGGATATCCGCCGCCTGTTCGGGCTTAAGGCTTTGCCACAAACTCTCTTTGTCTCGGCTGCGCGGCATCATGGCCTATTCACTTCCGCGATTCCCCATTATAGGGATTTCTCAATGCCGGTTCATCCCCTATTTTGGGGAATTCCCTAAAACAGAATATTTCGCTCGCCCGTTGGTCACGGGCGGGGCATGGGCAAATCCATCCATACGGAGCGGCAAAAGCGGCTGGTTGCGCTGTTGAGGACCGCCCGCGAGAAAGCCGGGCTGACGCAAATTCAGCTCTCCCGCCGTCTCGGCAAATACAGGACCTATGTCAGCAAATACGAAACCGGCGAGCGCCAGCTCGACGTGGTGGAGTTTATCGCCGTGGCCGAAGCGCTTGGGTTGGAGCCGGGGAAGGTGTTGGGGAAGGTGAGGGGGTAGATAACCGCGCGGCAGCCAATGGTCCGGCTGGATGGAGTCGAGTGGCGACGGTGCGCGGCGGTCGTCCGAGTTACTCATCCTCCGCGCCGTTGGCGGTGGATTGATCCAGCAATCGCGCAACTAATTGATCGATGTGCGAAGCGATGCCTGACTCGGTCAGCGCATCGCGGATGAGTTTGCGCGCGCGCTGAAACTTCACGGTCTCGGGCAGTTCGAAGGCTAAAGCTATTCGTTCCGCTTCACCTGCGGCGGCTGCGAGTTCGTTATGAAGCGGCTGCGATACATCGAATCGCGGGATCGCGAGCGTGAACACAACTTTATCAAAGTCGCGAGCGCCCCATTGGCCACGTGACTGTAACGATGCAGTTCGTGATCGTGATGTCTCACTGTTGAGTATTGCACTTAAATACGCCGCCTCGTTTACGCTAAGCGGCGCACACCAATACAACTTGTGATCAATGATGGAATTGTCGCGAACTAAGCATGCGGCCGGCAAAGTTCCAGCCTTTGCGTAGACGACGCGGAGTGGCTTCAAAGGAAACTGCGCGCCCAACTCGTTGTGATAGTTCCATCGATCAACCAACTTCATCGATTCGCTTTCCGCGTTGGCATTCCAGATCGCCTCCGCAGCGGACATCCAACCGTGCAATCCGGCGTAACCGCGATTGGCTGCGGCTTGCGCGTCCAGCACCGCCCCTTGCGCCGTCACTGGCACGACACCTTCGAAAGGCCGCCACACGCGATAGGGCAGGATACTCTCCCCTAACAGCACCGGGTGCAGAAATTCCGCTTCGACGCGATGCTCCACCCCGGCCAGGGATTTCCACGGCTTCTTTTCCTGATTGTTGCGGCGGCTGACGACGAAGGGCGCGGTCGGATCGCCGCCCAGGCGTCCCAGGCTCCTCCGTTCGACCAGGCACAACATGCGCGGAACGAGCGTCGCGCCCTGCCGAAAGGATTTCCGATAGGCCGAGCCGCCCTTGAACTTACCCTCGGCTGGCTTCGGTGCGTTCTCCCGCACTGTCAGGGTCGCGTCCGCAACCGCTTCCGAGGCATCGCGCATTGGCAACTGCCCCGAATACGCCGTCACCGTATCGGGCAAGGCATTGGCCGTGGCGCGGCGACGGCCGAATACCACGCAGGACGGCACCGGAAACAGCGGCTGCACATCGTCGTCCATTGTCCACGCTTCACCCCAGGCGATCTTGGCGCTGGTGAAGGAGCCGGTCCGGAATTTCTCGAACTGTCCGCGCGAGAGCGCCGCGAGCGGCAGCACGAATGCGATGTGTCCGCCGCCACGAAGATAAAGAGAGACCGCGCGCACCGTGAACAGAGCAGCAAGATCGTTCTGTGTCGCGAACTTGCCGCCCACATAGACCCGCTCGCCGTTTGCCAACTCGCGAAACCGCTTTTGCAAATCCGCGCTCATGTGCCGGAAGGCGACCCAGGGCGGATTGCCGACCACCACATTCGCCCAGCCGGCGCCGAAGGACAGCGCAAGCGGTCGCGACAGGTTGCGCGCCACATAGGTCCAGACCGAGTCCCGGCCCTGGCGGCACAGTCCGTCGAAGGTGGCGTAGGTTGCTACCATTTCGCGCACGCCCTCGCTTTCCGCCCTGGTCATGTCGCGCATGTAGTGCCGTTCGATTTCGAGCTTGAAGGCAGGCTCGATCTGGCGCGCCGACATCTGCTGTTCCGAGCCCTGCCGCATGCGCGCGACCAGCTTGTCGAATAGATGAATGTCCTTGCAGAAGATTTCCGGAAACTTGAGGTCGGTGCCATCCGGCGGCGGCGGCAC
>JBBDNZ010000222.1:0-1758 GCA_040877285.1 Xanthobacteraceae bacterium | reverse complement strand
GACCTCTCCCCCACGGGGAGAGGTGAAGAAGCGGGCAATTACTTCCTGCGCCGCCCGTTCGCCTTATTGCGCTTAACGCCGCGCGCCGGCGGCGCGCCGCGCTTGCTGGCGCGCTCGAGTTGATCGAGAAATTCGCGAAACACATGCAGGTGATCGCGCGGCGCTTTGGTCTCGCCGCGGATCGAGCGCAACACGGTATGCAAGGTGTCCATCAGGATTCTCCTCGAAATCTCTTGTTGAAGCGCGCCAGTTCGCGCACGAAATCGTCAAAGCGGCGCATGGAGGCGGCAAGCTCGCGCAGGGCGAAGACCAAGAGCGCGCTCGCCCCGCTCGCCCACAAAAACAGCGCCAGATGCGCGAGATCGCCGCGCTCGCCGAAAATTTTTGCCAGGTCGGTCATGGTGATTGCGGAATTTATCGCGGCCTCGTCCTGAGGAGCCGGCGAAGACGCCGTCTCGAAAAATGCAGGTCGCCCTCGCTTTTCGAGATGCGCTCCGAGATGCGCTCTTTGAGTGCTCCTCAGGGTGAGGGCGAAAAAGTGTCCCCGCCCTCCAGCGGCGCAAATCCGGTCAGCTCGCGCTTTTCATTCAGCGTCAGGAAGGGCGCGGCGATCGCGCGCTCCCACAATGCCGAACGGTCACTGGCGAGCGCGTCGATGCGGTCGGTGTCCACCGCAAGCCGCAAGTTCCGGCCGAACGCCGGCGAAAGCCATTGCGTCAGCGCTGCTCCCAGCCGCGCCGTGAGCGGCAGCACCGTCTGCCGCCAGAAGGCGCGGTTGGCCTCCTGGTAATTCGAATAGGTATTGTCGCCGGGAATCCCGAGCAGCATCGGCGGCACGCCGAAGGCCAGCGCGATTTCCCGCGCCGCCGTGTGCTTGGCCTGGAGAAAATCCATGTCCTTGGGCGAAAGCGACAGCGGCTTCCAGTCGAGCCCGCCTTCGAGCAAGAGCGGCCGGCCGGCGTTGACCGTGCCTTCGTAATTGTCCTGAAGCTCGCGCTTGAGCCGCTCATATTGATTGTCGGAGAGCACTGCGCCTTCCGGCCCGGCATAGACCAGCGCGCCGGAAGGCCGCGCCGCATTGTCGAGCAGCGCCTTGTTCCATTTTGCCGCGGCGTTATGGGTGTCCACCGCTACTGCGGCGGCTTCCAAGGGCGCCAGCCCGTAATGATCGTCGAGCGGATGAAAGGCGGTCAGATGCAAAATCGGCGGCAGCGGCGGCGCGCTCTGATCGAAGCGCACGGTTTTCCCCGCCACCGTATATTCATAGGCCTCCGGCCAGCCGTCGGCGCCGGGAATAAGCCGCATGCGGTCGGGCCGCAGCGCATAAAGCTCGCGCACCGCGCCCTCGATCGCCACCGCCTCCACATAGGCGTTGCCGGCGAGCAAGAGATGCGAAAACACGCTCTCCAGAAACACCGCGCCGTCCTGGCGCGGATTCGGCCGCGCGATCAGGTCGAGCAGCGGATGCCTATCGTGCTCCGCCGCGCCTTCGTAGAGCAAGAAGGTCACTGAAGCGGCGTTCTCCGCCACCAAGCGCACCGAGCGGTAGACGATGGCGTTCTTCACATAGCCTTCGCGCGCCAGCGCCGCATAGTCGCGCGGCGTCCAGCGCGCGCGCCCGCCGCTTTCCAGCGTCAGCAAGCGCGCGATGCGCGAGGCTTTGGCTTCGGGCGGGCGGAGCAGATTTTTCAGCAGATGGAGCATCAGATATATCCATAATACGTGTCCCGGGCGCAGCGCAGCACGAAGTGGTGCGCT
>JBBDNZ010000221.1:0-1774 GCA_040877285.1 Xanthobacteraceae bacterium | reverse complement strand
CTCTTGCCGGGAAAGCTGAGGTATTGCGGGCCCTTCGGCGCCGCCGGCGGCGCGGCGGCGGGCGGCTGGGCCTGAGCCATAGCCGCGGGAATGAACCCGGCCGGCATGTTATGGGCGAACGGGATTGCGCCGCCCACCACTGCGCCCATGCCGGCGAGACCCGCGCCGCCGAGAAAACCGCGGCGGCTCACGTCCGGCTTGCGGCCGAACACCACCGCATCAGCGCGCTCGGGATCATCCTGATAAAGCTCGTCGATCGATCGTTCTGTTTTCCCCGACATCGTTTCCTCCTCTTGCCGCTTGCGGCGGACATCGCATGCGCCACGGCCTCCGCCGTGACTGCGATAGATAAGGAAGAAACGAACGACTGGGCGACTTTATTCCAGGTCAGGCGACGCAGGGCGTAGCGGCACTGCGCGCTTCCCGCAGGAGGCGGTCCATGCCCCTGGGCAGTTGACGCTCGCGCGACATCCGTTCGGCCGCCGAGGCGATGGCCTCGAACCGCGATGGCGGCATGCCAAATGCAACCAGCTGATAGGTCAGCCCATCAACCGTCCAGGTGCGATGGCTCGTCCCGGTGCCCGGAAACAACTCCAATTCCTGTGGGCGCACGCGCAGTTCGATGCGACAGCCGCGGGGCCCTTTGTAAATTGCGATGACAGAATCAGTGGTGTCGGCGGTAACGCTCGCGAGCGTCAGGCCGGCACTGCGAAAATCCGGGATGACCGGACCAAGCGGCAACGCCGCGACCGAAATGGGGTCGATAGCAAGCGGTTGAGGCTGCCGATCGAGCGTCAGCTCGATGACCGATGCGGCCGCCACCAAAGCAGCGGCGGCAGCCGCCAGGCCAAATCCGAGCGCCCGCGACCGTTTGGGCTTCGCTGCGGGGAGCGTGACCGGCGGTTGTGCTTCGGCGCTTTCGGCGATGCACGCCTTAAGGCGAGCCAAAGTAGCATAGGCGCGCGCGAAGTCCCGATCCGTCGCGAGCCGGCCAGCGAGCGCTGCCTGCTCGTCGGGCGCAAGCTCGCCGTCCACGAGCGCGTGGAGCCGCAGCAGATCGTCGTTCTCGTTCACATCAGTTGCCATGGCTCGATTTCAGCGGCCGTATGGTGCTCGTCTCAATCGCGGCAAGGAGCGCGGTGCGCGCCCGCGCAATGCGGCTCATCACTGTTCCAATCGGGACCCCAAGGACATCGGCGACCTCCAAATAGCTAAACCCGGCGATATCGATCAAGGCGATAATCTCCCGGTGCGGCGGTTCAATCAGCGCGAGACCCTGCTCGACGGTGATCTTGGCGATGCGGGCATCGTCGAAACACCATAGATCGACCGGCGGAAATGCTTCCAACAGCTGAGGCTGGTGCCGCGCGCGCCGAAGTTCGTCAAGGGCGGCGTTTCGCACGATGCGAAACATCCAGGCGCGATAGGCCGGCGGATCCTCCGGCACACGGCGGGCGGCGAGCGCACGCGCCGCCGCCTCCTGAACGAGATCGCGAGCGGCGTCGGGATCGACCAGGATCGTGCGCGCGAACGCCACCAAGCGCGGCAGCAGCGCCGTGAGATCGCAATGCGGATCCCGTGTCACAGCAAACGTTCGCGAGGCGGCTGGAACATACCTGAACTATCAAGCTAATCACCACGGTCTGGCAACATCGAAACGCGATATCCATTCCCCCGTCAATTTTTTGGTGCGACGCAAAAACGGAGTTGAGGGTTAAATGATCACGCCGCCCTTTTCTTTGCCTGGATCAGTTTGCGATTGATCAGGCTCTCG
>JBBDNZ010000220.1:0-1795 GCA_040877285.1 Xanthobacteraceae bacterium | reverse complement strand
CGGGCGCGCGGGCGCGGCGCGCTGGAAAAGGCGCTGATCGAAATGTGGAACCGCCGCCTCGAACTCAATTTCCTTTTTCCGGTCGCGCAGGTGTTCCGCCATAGCCATCCGGCGATGAAGGAGATGGAAGCGCCGCAAGTCCCGGCCTGGGCCGAGGCCAACAAGCCGCGCGTTGCGGATTTTATCGCTTTTCTCGACGGGGAGCTGAAGGACCGCCGCTTTGCCGCCGGCGACCGCTATAGCGTGGCCGACATCACCGGGCTGGTCGCCGTCGATTTTATGAAACCGGCGAGACTGACGGTGCCGGAGGAATTGAAAAACTTACGGCGCTGGCACGCGGAGCTTTCGGCGCGGCCGAGCGCAAAAGCCTGAACGCCGAGACGCCGCGCCTCAACGTTCCAACCTTGCGATCAAACTCGACGTGTCCCAGCGCTTGCCGCCCATCTTCTGCACTTCGGAATAGAACTGATCCACCAGGGCGGTGACCGGCAGATGCGCGCCGTTCTTGCGCGCTTCGCCGAGGCAGATGCCGAGATCCTTGCGCATCCAGTCCACGGCGAAGCCGAAATCGAATTTGCCCGCGACCATCGTCTTGTAGCGGTTGTCCATCTGCCACGACTGCGCCGCGCCCTTGGAAATGGTGGCGATCAGTTTCTCGATGTCGAGGCCGGAGCGCTTGGCGAAATGCAGCCCCTCGGCGAGGCCTTGCACCAGGCCGGCAATGCAAATCTGGTTGACCATCTTGGCGAGCTGGCCGGAGCCGGCGGGTCCGAGCAGGTTGCAAGCCTTGGCGTAGGCCGCGATCACCGCCTGTGCGCGCGAGAAAGGCGCTTCGTCGCCGCCGCACATCACGGTCAGCGCGCCGTTCTCGGCGCCGGCCTGGCCGCCGGACACCGGCGCGTCGATGAAATCGAAGCCGCGCTTCTTGGCTTCCGCGTATAGCTCGCGCGCGATCTCGGCGGAAGCCGTGGTGTGATCGACGAACACCGCGCCTTTTTTCACGCCGGCAAAAGCGCCGTCCTTGCCCAAGGTGACTTCCCGCAGGTCGGCGTCGTTGCCGACGCAGGCCATGACGAAATCCTGGCCCTCGGCGGCTTCCCGCGGGGTGGCGGCGCGCTTGCCGCCGTGCTGGGCCACCCATTTTTCCGCCTTGGCGGCGGTGCGGTTGTAGACGGTCACGTCGTGGCCGCCCTTGGCCTTGAGATGGCCGGCCATGGGATAGCCCATGACGCCTAGGCCGATGAATGCCACCTTCGCCATCGCTTCCTCCTCATCACGCTGCGGTGAATGTCACTTTATTGCCGTTCTCTTTTCATTGCGACGGGAGCGCGGGCTGCGTCAACCCGTCCAATCGGCCATGACAGCCGTTCATGCCCGTCGTATGGTGCGCGCAAAGCAGTTAAGCGCGTTTTCGCGGGGAAACGGAATGGCATTGAGCAAGGAACAGGTCCTCGAAGGGCTTGCCAAGGTGGCGGCGCCGGACGGCACGCCGTTGCCGCAGACCGGCACGCTTTCGGAAGTGGTCATCAGCGACGGCAAGGTGTTCTTTTCCATCAACGTGGACGCCGCGGCGGTCAAGGCTTGGGAACCCGTGCGCAAGCACGCGGAAGAGGCGGTGCGCGCCGTGCCCGGCGTCGCCTCGGTGCTGATTGCGCTTACCGCCGAACGCGCGGGCGGCGCATCTGGCCGCGGACCGCAAGGCAGTCCGATGGCGCGCGGCCATGCTGCGCCGGGCCGAGCTGCCGGGCCCGCCGCGCCGCAGGCGGCCCAGGCGCCGCCCGGCGTCGAAGCGATC
>JBBDNZ010000219.1:0-9772 GCA_040877285.1 Xanthobacteraceae bacterium | reverse complement strand
CGGGCGCCTCCGACATCACCGGTTCGGTGAGTTCGACGCAGGCGTCCGCGCGCAAATGGGAATGGGACGGCGGCACCGCGATCACGGTGGGCAAGGGCGATACGCTCGACAGCCTCTCGCGCCGCCACGGCGTGCCCGCCGACGTGATCCTGCAAGCCAATGCGATTAAATCGGCGCCGGGAATCCGCGCGGGCCAGCGCCTGGTCATCCCGCGCTACCAGGGCGCCGCTGTCACGACGTCAGGCCCGCCGGCGACGCGCGCAAGCCATTCGGCGGCTGCGGGTACGCATGTCATCGCTCCCGGCGAAACGCTGACCGGCATCGCGCGCCGCTATAACGTTTCTTTGAACGATCTGGCGAAAACCAACAACATCGAGCCTTATACCCGCATCAAAATGGGGGACCGGCTGAGCATTCCCGGCCGCTCGGGCAGCGCCGATCGATCGGCCGCCGCAAGCCGGCCGACGCAATCCAAGACGGCGCCGGCGCAGAAGGTGGCGGCGGCGGAACCGCCGCATACCGCGCGGGTCGTGTCTCCCGCGGCCGATGTCTCCGATGACGGCGACAAGACAGCGAGCGCCGCTCAGTCGTTCCGCTGGCCGGTGCGCGGCCGCATCATCGCCGGCTTCGGTTCAAAGGCGAACGGGCAGCAAAACGACGGCATCAATCTCGCGGTGCCGGAAGGCACGCCGGTCAAGGCCGCCGAGGACGGCGTGGTCGCCTATGCCGGCAACGAATTGAAGGGCTACGGCAATCTCGTTCTCGTCCGCCACCCTAACGGTTTCGTCACGGCCTATGCGCATGCCAGCGAGCTCATGGTCAAGCGCGGCGATCAGATCAAACGCGGCCAAGTGATCGCACGTGCCGGCCAGACCGGGACGGTGACCTCGCCGCAGCTCCACTTCGAAATCCGCAAAGGCTCCACGCCGGTCGATCCGACTAAATATCTCGGCGGCGCGTAAGCGACGCTTTCCTAGCGGTGCGAACCGCGCTTGCCGTCGAGGCGTACGCCGAGCCGGCCCGCCAAATCCTGCACGAATTGCCAGGCCACGCGCCCCGAGCGCGCGCCGCGGGTCGTCGCCCATTCCAGCGCTTCGCGGGCGAGCGCTTGGCCGCCAAGCGGAATGCGGTAATAGGCGACGTAGCCTTCCACCATCGCCAGATATTCGTCCTGGTTGCAGTGGTGGAAACCGAGCCACAGCCCGAAGCGGTCGGAGAGCGAAACCCTCTCCTCGACCGCCTCGCCGGGATTGATGGCGGTGGCGCGCTCGTTCTCCATCATGTCGCGCGCCATCAGATGCCGCCGGTTGGACTTGTCATAGAAGATCACGTTCTCGGGGCGTCCCTCGATGCCTCCCTCCAGCACCGCCTTGAGCGATTTGTAGGAGGTGTCCTGCGTATCGAAGGAAAGATCGTCGCAGAAGATGATAAAGCGGTGCGGCGCGCCGCGCAGCAGCGCCATCAAGGCCGGCAGGCTCTCGATGTCCTCGCGGTGAATTTCCACCAGCTTGAGCTGGTTCGACGGCGAGGCTCTTCCCGCGGCCTCGTTGATCGCGGCATGCGCCGCCTTCACCAGCGAAGATTTGCCCATGCCGCGCGCACCCCAGAGCAGCGCGTTGTTGGCCGGCAGGCCGCTGGCGAAACGCCGGGTATTCTCCACCAGCAGATCGCGCACGCGGTCGATGCCCTTGAGCAAGGACATATCGACGCGGTTCACGCGCTGCACCGGCACCAGGCGGCTGCCTTCCGGATGCCAGACAAAGGCGCTGGCTGCGGCGAAGTCGGGGGCCTCGGTACCGGACGGCGCCAGCCGGTCCAGTGCGGCGGCGATGCGCGTCAGTTTGTCGGCAAGCGGGTCGGTGCCTGATGCTGCCCGGTGCTTTGTCTTGCTCGATTTGCGGCCGGTTCTACGCATGGGTGCGGTTCCACGGGAACGCTCCCTTAGCGGGCCTGCCATTGCCTCGCAAGACGCCCGCGGCCCCGCGCGGGCGCAAATTTCGCGACTCAAACGGCGCTACATTGCAATTGGGGCGGTGACGGCTATAGTCCGCGCCGCTTCCAGGCCATATGTATACGGTGGCGGCCGCCGCCGCACCCACCGACTCCGAGGAATTTCCATGCTGATTTCGCCTGCATTTGCCCAAGCGTCTCTCCTGGGCGGTGACGCCAGCCTGCTGACCCAGCTGCTGCCCTTCGTCCTTATTTTCGTCATCATGTATTTCCTCATCTTGCGGCCGCAGCAAAAGCGGGTGAAGGCGCACCGTGAGATGGTCAAAAATGTGCGGCGGGGGGATACCGTCGTCACCAGCGGCGGCCTCGTCGGCAAGGTCACCAAGGTCGTTGACGACGACCAGATCGAAGTCGAGATCGCCGACAATATCCGCGTGCGGCAGATGCGGCATATGTTGACCGATGTGCGCGCCAAGGGCGAGCCGGTGAAAGACGAAGGCACGAGTAGCTAAGGCGTCGGGCGGTCCCGGGGTCACGCGCATCGAAACGGTCGACATCCATGCTTCATATCTCTCGGCTGCGGGCAACGGTGATCCTGCTCATCACTTTATTCATTTGCCTATCGGCCGCGCCCAATTTTCTTCCAGAAACGACGTTTGAAAAGTTGCCGCGGTGGACGCAGCGCCACATCGTGCTCGGCCTCGATCTGCAAGGCGGCTCGCACATCTTGCTGGAGGTCGACTCCCCGGCAGTCCGCAAGGAGATGCTGCAAGACCTGCTGGACAGCGCGCGCCAGGTTCTGCGCGAGGCGCGCATCGGCTATACCGGCCTTGCCGTGCGCAGCAGCAACGTCGAAGTTCGCCTGCGCAATCCGGCCGATGTGGAGCAGGTGTTACCCAAGCTGGAGCAACTCTCGCAATCGATCGGCGGAATTGCCAGACTCCGTGGCGGCGGGGTGATCGGTGTCCAGTCCAGCCTGGAAATCACCAATATGGGCGAAGGTCTCATTCGTCTTGCGCCCACCGATCTGGCCATTCTCGAACGCATCCGCCAGGCGGTGGATCAATCTCTTCAGATCATCGAGCGCCGGATTAATGAACTGGGCACCGTCGAGCCGTTGATTCAGCGGCAGGGCGTCGACCGCATTCTCGTTCAAGTGCCGGGTCTGCAGGACCCCGCCCGCCTGAAGGAGCTGTTGGGCAAGACGGCCAAGCTCGATTTCCGGCTCGTGGATGTCTCGATCACGGGGCAACAGGCTCTGCAGGGCGCGGTGCCGTTGGATTCGGAGATTTTATACGGCAGCAAGCAGCGCGAGCCTTATGTCATCAAGAAGGCCGTGGCGGTGTCCGGCGGAGATCTCACCGACGCCCAGCCGGGATTCGACCAACGCACCAACGAGCCGGTCGTCAACTTCCGCTTCAATTCCACAGGAGCGCGGCGTTTCGCTCAAATCACCCAGGAAAATGTCAACAGGCCCTTTGCCATTGTTCTCGACAACCAGGTGATCTCGGCGCCGGTCATCCGCGAGCCCATCCTTGGCGGCAGCGGTCAGATTTCCGGCAGCTTCACCGTCCAGGAAGCCAATGATTTGGCGATCCTGTTGCGCGCGGGCGCATTGCCGGCGCCGCTCACGATCATCGAGGAGCGCACGGTCGGTCCCGGCCTTGGGCAGGACTCGATCGAGAAAGGCAAGATTGCCTCCTATGTCGGATCGGTGGCCGTCGTTGTCTTCATGTTCCTGACATACGGACTGTTCGGGCTATTCGCCAACGTTGCCGTGATGATCAACGTCGCCATGATCTTCGGCGTTCTATCGCTCCTGAATGCGACGCTGACACTGCCCGGCATCGCCGGCATCGTGCTCACCGTCGGCATCGCGGTGGACAGCAACGTGCTGATCTATGAGCGCATCCGCGAGGAAGTGCGGGCGGGACGCACGGCGATAAACGCCATCGACGCCGGATTTTCCCGCGCGCTTGCAACTATCATGGATTCCAACATCACGACCTTTATCGCGGCGGCGGTGCTGTTCTACATCGGGACAGGGCCGGTCCGTGGTTTTGCCGTGACGCTGGGGATCGGCATTATCACCACCGTATTCACCGCTTTCACGCTCACCCGGATGATCGTTGCCTACTGGGTTCGCTGGAAGCGCCCGCAGCGCGTGCCGATCTAACCGCGTCCCTGCATGCTGACCTGAGGAAGACCACCGTGCGCCTGCTTCGCATCGTACCGGACGATACAAAATTCGATTTCATGCGCTTTCGGCGCGTGAGCTTTCCCATATCGGCGGTGATGTCGATTATCGCGATCGCGCTTTATTTCTTTGTCGGCCTGAATTTCGGCATCGACTTCAAGGGCGGCACGCTGATCGAGGTGAGAACGTCGGCGGGCGCGGCCGATCTCGCCCAGATGCGCGCCGCTATCGCCAGGCTGGAGCTCGGCGAGTTTCAATTGCAGCAATTCGGCTCTCCCCAGGACGTGCTGATCCGCGTTTCCCAGCAGTCCGGCGGCGAGCGGGCGCAGCAGGAGGCCGTGGCGAAGGTGCGTGGCGCCTTGGATCAACTCTATGGAAACAACATCGAATACCGCCGCGTCGAGGTAGTCGGGCCGCGCGTTTCCGGCGAACTGTTGTCCTTTGGCATTATCGGATTGATCCTCGCGATCGGTTCGATCTTCGTATATCTTTGGTTCCGTTTTGAGTGGCAGTTCGCGCTCGGCGCCATGGTCGCCAATGTGCACGATCTCGTTCTGACCATCGGATTCATGTCGCTGGCGCAGATCGACTTCGATCTGACGAGTATTGCTGCGTTGCTGACCATCTTGGGCTATTCGCTCAACGACACCGTGGTAATCTACGACCGCATTCGGGAAATGCTGCGGCGCTACAAGAGAATACCAATGGCGGATCTGCTGAACGCCTCGGTCAATTCGACCTTGTCGCGATCGGTCATCACGCATGTCACCGTCACTCTGGCGCTGCTGGCCTTGCTGCTTTTCGGCGGCCAGGCCATCCATAGCTTTACCGCGACCATGATGTTCGGCGTCGTACTGGTGGGCACCTATACGTCGATCTTCATCGCGGCGCCCGTCCTCATCTATCTCGGGGTTGGATTGGGGCGCGAAACCGGCCAAGAAGGCGAGACCTGATCGCGATGGCCGGGGTCCCCATCGCGGTGGACGCTGTTGGCCATTGCGAGCGGCTGGTACGGGAGGTGGACCGGGATCGTTTCCTGGCGACGTTGTTTGCTCCCGCGGAAGCGCGTCCGGCGCTTCTTTCCCTTTTTGCCTTCAATGCGGAAATCGCCCGCGTGCGTGAGATTGCGCGTGAGCCGCTTCCCGGCGAGCTGCGCTTGCAATGGTGGCGCGAAGCGCTCGGCGGCGAGCGCCGGGAGGAGGCGCGCGCCAATCCCGTCGCGGCGGCGCTTTTTGACGCACTCGAACGGCACGGCATTGCGGTGCGGCCCCTGGTCGAATTGATCGACGCGCGGGCATTGGATCTCTACGACGAACCGATGCGAAGCTTGGCCGATCTCGAGCGCTACGCGGAAAAGACCTCGTCAGCGCTCTTTCGGATCGCGGCGCAGATTCTCTTGCGCGACTACGCGCCAGCTGCGGATAGTTTCAGCCTGCATGCCGGAATTGCCTATGGCGTCGCGGGGGTGCTTCGCGCTTTTCCGCGGCATGCGGCGCGGCGGCAACTTTATGTGCCGCTCGAAATTCTTCAGCGCCACGGCGCGCATGTTGAAGATATTTTCGCTGCCAAGGCGACGGTGGAACTGCGCGCGGCGCTGGCCGAGATGCGGTTGCATGCGCGCGGACATCTCGTCGCCGCCAACGATTTTCTGCCCGCCGCGCCCGCCGCCGTCCTTCCGGCCTTCCTGCCGATTGCCCTGGTGCGTCCGGCCCTCGCGCGGATGGAGCGGCGCGCCTACCATCCCTTTGCCGTAAGTGAAATCCCGCAATGGCGGCGGCAATGGATTTTGTGGCGCGCGGCGCGGCAGCCGCGGGCAATGACGCACTAGAAGGCGAAACGATCGCGCAGATTGCGCCGCTCCGCCACGATCTGCGCAATCAGCTTGCGCTCGCTGTCGCTGGCGATCAGGCTGTCGATCAAATCGACCTGGTTCATGGCGACGAGTTGCAGAATTTCCGAGCGGACCTCACCAGCGGCGTTGCGGGGAAGGCTGGAAATCAGCTGAATATGCTCGGGAGCCGCTGTGCCGGCGCCTGAGCCGAGAAAATCGCGCAGATCGCGTTCGGCTAATCCGGTTTCGGCTTCCACAAAGGCGTAAAGCCCGGTTCCCGCGCGCCGGTCGGGAAAGGCCACGATGCAGGCGTCGCGCACCGAAGGGTGCTGGCGCAGTCGCGCCGAGAGCAGCGGCGCGTCGTGCACCAGGCGCGGGCCGCCGCCCTCGCGGTCGGTGAAGCGAAACAGACCCCGCGTCACCCATTGATAGACCTTCTTGCCGGTCAGCATCCAAATGCGGGTGAACCAGCTCTTGCGGCCGAGCACGCGCCTTTCCGCCGCCGTGAGGTGATCGGCCAGATAGCGGCGCTTGTGCTTGAGCAGGTGCCGCAGGTCCTCGTAGGCGGCGATGCGAAAAAGCCAATGGCGGCGGGAAAATATGACGGCAAGCTGGAAATCCGTGAGAAAGGCGCGGCCATCGGCGCTGCGCAGCCAATTCTGCTCTTTGGCGAGATCGTTGTGGCAGATGCCTGCCCGGTGCAGCCGCCGCAGCACCGCTTTGGCGGATCGGAAATAACGGTGATCGCCATACGGCCGTGCGATGTGGAGCGCAACCCCGTCAATCCAGCCGCGGATCAATTCATGCCGGCCGGCGAACAGAAGCTGGGGGGCGACGCGCAGAGGCCCCGCGAGTTGCAGCGCCCTGGTCTCCCGGTTGAATAAATGGCGCGCGATGGGGCGGCTCCACCAGGGCACCTCGTCGATACGGCGCAGCACCGCCTCGACCTCGCCCTCCGGCATGCGAAAGCGCCCGCGTTCGACGGTGGAGAAAACATCGCGTTTGAGTACGACGTCGCCGTGCCAGCGCGCGGAAATTTCGCTTGGTCTGGTCATCTATTCCGCCGCGACCTTATGGGCGCCGCCGGCGATCCAACGTTCGAGATCCGTCAGCGCGCGGCGGCATAGCGCGTTTTTCTTGGCAATGGATTTCGCCGTGCCGCGCAGGCGTTTGCCGTCGGCGTCTTTGGTCGAAGTCTGCGCCAGCGGCGGGAAAAGTCCGAAGTTGACATTCATCGGCTGAAAGGAGCGGGGTCCGGCGTCGATGGTTTCCACGTGGCCGCCGGTGATGTGCGCCAGCAGCGCGCCGTGCGCGGTGGTCGGCGGCGGAGGGGCCAATTTTTCGCCGAGCCGGTCGGCGGCGGCGAAGCGCGCGGCCAGCAGGCCAATGGCCGCCGATTCCACATATCCCTCGCAGCCGGTGATCTGGCCGGCGAAACGCAGGCGCGGCATGGCTTTCAGGCGCAAGTTCTCATCGAGCAGTTTCGGCGCGTCGAGGAAAGTGTTGCGGTGCAGCCCGCCGAGCCGGGCGAACTCGGCCTTTTCCAAACCGGGAATGGTGCGGAAAATCCGCACCTGTTCCGCATGCTTCAGCTTGGTCTGAAAGCCGACCATGTTGAACAAGGTGCCGAGCCGGTTGTCCTGGCGCAGCTGGACGACGGCATAGGCTTTGGTTTGCGGATCGTGCGTATTGGTCAGGCCAAAGGGCTTCATCGGCCCGTGCCGCAAGGTTTCCGGCCCGCGCGCGGCCATGACTTCGACCGGCAGGCAGCCATCGAAATAAGGCGTCGATTTCTCCCAGTCGTGGAAACTTGTCTTGTCGCCGGCGAGCAGGGCGGCGACAAAAGCCTCATATTGCGCGCGGGTCAGCGGGCAATTGATGTAATCGGCGCCCGAGCCGCCGGGACCCGCCTTGTCATAGCGCGACTGGAACCAGGCGATCTTAAGGTCGATGGAGTCGCGATGCACGATCGGTGCGATGGCGTCGAAGAAGGCCAGCGCGTCTTCGCCGGTGAGATTGCGGATGGCATCCGCCAGCGCGGGCGAGGTGAGGGGGCCGGTGGCGACGATGACGTTGTCCCAGTCGTCCGGCGGCAGGCCGGCGACTTCCGCGCGGTGAATGCGGATCAGGGGATGCGCCTCCAGGGCGGCGGTGACGGCGCCGGCAAAGCCATCGCGGTCCACGGCGAGCGCGCCGCCGGCGGGCACCTGGTTGGCGTCGGCCGCGCGCATGACGAGCGAGCCGAGGCGGCGCATTTCCTCATGCAAGAGGCCGATGGCGGATTGCTCGGCGTCGTCGGAGCGGAAGGAATTGGAGCAGACGAGCTCCGCCAGGCGGTCGGTCTTGTGCGCGTCGGTGCCGCGGGCGGGACGCATCTCGTGCAGCGCCACCGGCAGGCCGCAGGCAGCGATCTGCCAGGCCGCCTCCGAGCCGGCCAAGCCGCCGCCGACGATGTGAATAGGCCCGTTCTTTCGCTGCATGACCCATAAGTAGGTCAATCACGGGCGCGGCTGCAACAAAGGCCCGCCCAAAAACGAAAACGCCCGCGTAAGGGCGGGCGCTTGTTTCGTTCAGGCCGCGGTGATCAGGCCCAGGATTCCGATCGCTCGTAGGCGATGCGCGGGATGTCCGAGCGGGTGATGCCGAGGCGCTTAAGCTCCTGGTCGCTCAGGCGCGAGAGCTGCTGGAGGGTGGAGCTGCAGGCCGTCCAGGACCGCAGAAATCGAATGACGTGAATAAGCATTTTTTGGCCCCATTTCGTTGGCGGGCGGCGATTTGAGTTCGAATCTCATCGAATCTCGCCCTCGGTTATGTCTTTGGACCTGAATATAGGCGAATTTGTGTGCTGCACAATAATAAATGATGCGGTGCAGCTAGGCAGAAAACGCATAGTTAGCTTCATATTTCATTAACAATACACAGTGGGGGTGGGCAGGGGATGCGAGCCTTTATCCCTATCTCTCCGCTTGCGGGGAGAGGTGAGGCAGATGCTACGCCGCGATATGCGCCGCTTCGCCCGCGGCCAGCGCCGCCTCGATCTTGCGGATCAGTTCGCGCGCCGACGATGCGCTCAACTCCACCGCCACGCGCTCGCGCGCGCCGTCCGCCTCGCTGACGAAGTCGATGTTGAGCGCATGATCGAGCGGGGCGTGAAACGGGTGATCGAAATAGACATGCGCGGCGTCAATTTTCATCCAGCCGTTCGATCCCTTGGCGCTGCCGGACAGCTCGGCTTTCTCGGTGATGTAGGAACACATGATCGACCTCCTTCAATTCGCGCGGCGCGCGGTCTATGCGGAAAGCGTTTTGCCGTAGAAGGCGAAGATTTTTTTCCAGCCGTCCGCGGTCTGCTCGGGACGGTAGCTTTGACGCATATAGTTGAAGAAGGCGTGCGCCGCGCCGTCATAGCGGTGGAACTCGTAATTCTTGCCGAGACTCTTCAGCTTCGCCTCCAGCTTGTTGACGTGCTCGGGCGACGGATTCTTGTCGTCGTTGCCGAACAGCCCGAGGATGGGGCAGGCGAGCTTGTCCACCAGATCGATCGGCGCCACCGGGCGCTTCTCGGTCAGATCCGATTTCTCCACCACCACGCTGCCGCCCCAGCAATCGACAAGGGCGTCGAAGCCGGGCGCCGAGCAGGCGACGAGCAGCGCGTGCCGCCCCCCGGAGCAATAGCCGATCACGCCGACCTTGCCGTTGGCATGCGGCTGCGCGCGCAAGAAATCCCGCGCGCCCGCGGCATCCCCCACCACCTGTGAGTCGGCGACGCCGCCGGCGGCGCGCACCCGCGCGCC
>JBBDNZ010000218.1:0-9796 GCA_040877285.1 Xanthobacteraceae bacterium | reverse complement strand
CATCGCGCAGAAGAAAGCGCACCGCCGCGCGCACCGCCGTGTCGGCAAGATCGGTCAGCGCCCGCGTGATCCGCGGCAAGGGCCACGCGCCCCCGATATCGGCCAAGGCAATGAGCAGCGCCGCTTCGGCTTTCATGCCGCGCAGCAGCGCCATCGCTTTTTCCTCGCCCTTCGCCGAAGCGACGGCCTCGAATGTTCCTTGCAGAGTCGCTTTTAGCCGTTCTTCCGGCGCGGCTTGAAGAAGACCGGCAAGACGCGCGGGATCGGCGCGCACAAGCTCCCAGAGATAGGGCGAGCTTTCGGAGATGCTCTCGATTGCCGTTGTGAGAACGGGATGCGCCGCGAAGAGCCGCTTCAGCTCTTTGCCCGGTACGCTGCGCGCCACGGAGGCGAGCCATTCGGCTACAGCAGCGCGCGCGGCCTGCGGCTCCACCGGCACGGGCGCCGCAACCATAAGCTTTGCCAGCGCGCGGTCCGTGCCGCGCTTTTCAGCAGCCGCTGTTTTGCGTGTTACTTTATTGCCGCGGGCTTTGGGCGGTTTCATCCCGCACTCTGTAGCGGTCCTCCCCGCGGCAAGGCAATGACGGCTTTGAGGCCCGGCTTATTGTCTTCCAGCCGCAACTCGCCGCCATGCAGCCGCGCCACCGCCGCCGCGAGACTCAAACCCAGGCCGGAACCGGGCTGCGAACGGCTGCGCTCCAGCCGCACGAAACGTTCGATCGCCCGCGCGCGGTCGGCGTCCGGAATGCCCGGCCCATTGTCGGCGACCACCAGCATGACGCGGCCGCCTTCCGAGAAGGCCCGCACGACGATTTCGGGCCCGGAGCCTTCGGCTTTCCCCTCCTCCGGCGCCGCATATTTGATGGCATTGTCCACGAGATTGGCCAGCGCCTGGCTGACCAGCTCGCGGTTGCCGCGTACCATGACCGGCTCCGGCGCCTCCACCTCCAGTGTCAGGCCCTTCTCCTCCGCCAGAGGCTCGTAAAGTTCGCCGATGCCGCGGGCGGTCTCGGCGGCGTCGAACTCACTCATGCCCTCGCGCGCATGGCCGGATTCCGCCCGCGCGATCATCAACAGCGCGTTGAAGGTGCGCATCAGGCCGTCGGATTCCTCGATCGTGCGTTCCAGCGCCGCCCGGTAATCGGCCTCGCCTTTGGCCGTGCGCAAGGCTTCCTCGGCGCGGTTGCGCAGCCGCGTCAGCGGCGTCTTCAGATCGTGCGCGATATTGTCGGACACTTCCTTCAGCCCGCGCATCAGCGCCTCGATGCGTTCGAGCATGGCATTGAGGTTTTCCGCGAGCCGGTCGAGCTCGTCGCCGGTGCCGGCGACCGGCAGCCGCCCGCCGAGATCGCCTTCGATAATGGTGCGGGTGGTCTCCGTCATGGCATCGACGCGCCGGAGCACGCGGCGGGTGACGAAGAATCCTCCCGCCAGCCCCAGTATCACCACGAGCGCCGCCGACCAGCGTCCGGCGGCAAAGACGATGTCACGCAGCCGCTCGCGGTCTTCGAGATCGCGTCCGACCAGGAGGCGAAAGCCGCTGGTCAATTCAAATACCCTGACCAAAGCCTGGTGGGGCGAGCCTCCGGGATCCTCCCGGCGCCAATATCGGGTTTCGGTCCAGCCCGGTTTATCCAGAATGCCGGGCGGCAGCGCCGCCACATTGCCGGCAAGTCCTTCGCCCACCGCGGTCGTTACCAGATAAACGGTCGAGCCGGGCTGGCTCGCGCGCCGTTCGACGATCAGCACCAGGCGGCGGAGGCCGCCCGCCTGATATTGTTCCGCCAGCCCGTTGACCTCGGCGTCGATCGTTTCGGTGATCTGTTCGGTGAAAAGACGCTGGGTGCTCCAGGCGAAATAGCCCAGCAGGAAGGCGGCGAACAGCGCAAAGACCGTCAAGTAGACGAGCGTCAGCTTGAACGTCGTGGTGCGGATCAGTTTACCGAGCGCCGTCACGAATCATATATCCCGCGCCCCGCACCGTATGCAGCAGCGGCTGCGAAAATCCCTTGTCGATCTTCGACCGCAACCGGGAAATATGCACGTCGATGACGTTGGTCTGCGGATCGAAATGATAGTCCCAAACGTTTTCCAGAAGCATCGTCCGCGTCACCACCTGCCCGGCATGCTTCATCAAATATTCCAGCAGGCGGAATTCGCGCGGCTGCAAGACGATTTCCTCGCCGCCGCGCGTGACCCGGTGCGAAAGCCGGTCGAGTTCGAGATCGCCCACGCGGTAGACGGTTTCCGTCCCGCGCCCGCCGCGGCGGCGCGACAGCACTTCGACGCGGGCCAAAAGCTCGGCAAAGGAATAGGGTTTTGGCAGATAGTCGTCGCCGCCGGCGCGCAGGCCCTTGATCCGGTCGTCCACCTGGCCGAGCGCGGAAAGGATGAGGACGGGCGTTTCGACGGCTTTGCCGCGCAGCTCCGCAATCAGCGAAAGACCGTCGCGCTTGGGCAGCATGCGGTCGACGACCAGTACGTCGTAGTTGCCGTCCAAGGCCAGCGCCAGGCCTTCCTCGCCGTCGGATGCATGTTCCGCCATGTGACCGACCTCGCGGAAAGCCTTGGTCAGATAGTCGGCGGCATCGCGATCGTCTTCAATGATGAGAAGGCGCATAAGCCAGGGTCCGTGCGCAGCAAGGTCAGCTTAGCCGACTTTGCCCGCGTTCACATGAGTTGCGGACAAGACGAAGCCCGAAAGGGGCGATGCTGCAATAAAGGAAGGGGAGCGGCGGGGAAAACCCGCCACTCCCTCCACGGAGCCCGCTCCGGCCGGGGGGGGGCTGGACCGGATGGACTCACTACGGTGGGGACGGGTGTAACCCCGCCCCCGAGGAACCACCCGCCGGCGGGGGCGACGATTGCCGGCGACAGTCCCCATTCGTTTAGCCGCGGCCGACCGGCACGGCGACGAAGCCGGTGCCGCGACTCGATTTCACCTGCATGAGCGCGTTGCTCTTGCCTTGCGTGCGCACCTCGGACAGAGCCTTGCGCACGTCGGCCGGATTGGCGACCGGCTTGCCGGCAATCTTGAGGATGACGTCGCCGGTCTTCAAACCGGCTTCCGCCGCCGCGCCATTGGGATCGACACCGACCACGGCCACGCCTTCCGACCCGGCGCCGGCCACGCTGTCCGCGGGGGCCAGCGTCAGCCCGAGCTGGCTCAATTCGGTGCCGCTCTCGGGCGTCTCATCGGAGCCTTTGGGAGAAGCCTTGGCTTCGACCTGATCGGGCAGTTCGCCAAGCGTGAGCGTCATGGTCTTTTCCGAGCCCTTGACGAACAGGCCGAGCTGAACGCTGCTCTTGGGGGTCATGGAGCCGATTTTCTTGGCGAGATCGCGCGCATCGCGCACGATGTCGCCATTGACCGACTTGATGACCGTGCCGCTTTCGATACCGGCCTTGGCGGCGGGACCGCCCGATTGCACTTCGGCGACGAGCGCGCCTTCCGCCTTCTTCAAGCCGAGGCTCTCGGCTATCTCCGCCGTCACCGGCTGGATTTGCACGCCGATCCATCCGCGGGAAACCTTGCCGCCTTGCTTGAGCTGGGCCACCACGCTGCGCACCGTCTCCGCCGGAATGGCGAAGGCGATGCCCACGGAGCCTCCCGACGGCGAGAAGATGGCGGTATTGACGCCGATCACGTTGCCGTCCACGTCGAAGGTCGGACCGCCGGAATTGCCCTTGTTGACCGGCGCGTCGATCTGAATGAAGTCGTCGTAGGGGCCGGCGCCGATGTCGCGGCCGCTGGCCGAGACGATGCCTGCGGTCACCGTGCTGCTGAGGCCGAACGGATTGCCGACCGCCAGCACCCAGTCGCCGATGCGCGGATTCTTCTCCGACAGCTTGGCGTAAGGAAAATCGTTGCCGCCATCGACCTTGATGAGCGCCAGATCGGTTCTCGTATCGGTGCCGATGACCTTCGCTTTGTGGGTCTTGCCGTCGTCGGTCTTGACCTGAACTTCCGTCGCCTTGTCGACGACGTGGTTGTTCGTCACCGCGTAGCCGTCGGGCGAGATGAAGAAGCCGGAGCCTTGGCCGGTGGAGAAATTCCGCCCGCGCGGCTTGCGCGGCGCATTTTTTCCATCAGGCTGGCCGAACTGGCGGAAGAAGCGCTCCAGTCCCGGCGGCAGATCTTGCTCGTCGATACCCATTTCCTGCGGACCGTTGTCCACCTTGACCCGGACCGAGATGACCGCCGGTTTGACCTTTTCCACGATGTCGGCGAATCCGATCGGCCGCGCCACGGTCTGCGCTTGCTGCGTGACGTTCTGCGCCAGCGCGGGCGTGGTCAAGGAAGGAAGATGCGATGGCCTATTCACGCCGGGCGCGGCGAAGAAAACCGCAAGCCCGAGCCCGGCAACGCCGGCAAGAAGAATGAGACGCCGCGCCGAAAGCGCGCGCTTCGGAGATGTTTTGTCGCCGCCAATCATAACGTTTTCTCCCATTTCGAATCCTGGAAAGCGCCGCAGCGCTCATCCGCCAAAAGATGGGGATCGCCGCCTTACCGCGCACTGTCGGTCAGATTAAAACTTGGTAAGGTGGGGAAAGGATATTTTATAAGCTAATTCAGTAACTTAATCTGTCGTCGGGGTATCGGGCGGCCGCACGATGCGCGCCAGCCTGGCCGCCTCCTCCGCGCTCAGCGGCTCATTGGCCGAGGATTGCCGCGCCCGGCCGCGGGCGATCAGCAGCAATCCGGCCGCCCCCGCGATCAGCAAAAGCCCCGGGGCCAGCCACAGCAGCGCCGTGTGCCAGGCAAACGGCGGCTTCAGCAGCACGAACTCGCCGTAGCGCGCGACCAAAAAATCCATCACTTGCCGGTCGCTATCGCCGCTCTTCAAGCGCTCGCGCAGGAGAATACGAAGGTCGCGCGCCAGCGGCGCGTCCGAATCGTCGATCGATTGATTCTGGCACACCAGGCAGCGCAGCTGTTGTGACAAGGCGCGCGCGCGCGCCTCCAGCGCCGGGTCGGCCAGCATTTCGTCCGGCTGCACCGCGAAAGCAGTTTGCGCGGCGCTTAGCATTGACAGCAGAACGAAGGATCGCAGCCATTTCACGGCCGATTACTCCGCGGGCATCAGTGCTTGCGTCTTGTCTTTCGCCGGCCGCGGCGCGCCCACGCGCAAGCGGCGGTCGGACAGCGAAAGCGCTCCGCCCAGGAACATCACCACCGTACCGAGCCAGATCAGCAGCACCAGCGGCTTGTGATATAGCCGCACCACCACCGCGCCGTCCGGCCTGGCCTCGCCCAGCGAGAGATAGAGCTGGCTGAAGCCGCGCGTGAGCAAGGCGGCTTCCGAGGTCTCGTTGCCGCGGGCGGCGAAACTGCGTTTCGACGGTTGCAGGCGGCCGACGACCGCGCCGCCGCTGTACACGGTGAAATTCCCCACCAGCTCGCTGTAGTTCGGCCCCTGCCGCGGCGTTACGCCCTCGAAGGCGAGATCGTATCGGCCGAGCGAAACCGTCTCCCGAGGTCTGACTGTCGCGATGCGCTCCGCCGCCCAATTGGTTTCGCAGACGATGCCGAGAAGCGTGATGCCGATGCCGGCATGGGCCAAGGCGCCGCCCCAGACCGAGCGCGGCAGGCCCGCGGCACGCGTGAGCGCTATCCGCATCGGCTGCTGCACGATACCCGAGCGCTCGATGATATCGGTCACGGCACCGCCGATCACGAACAGCGCCAGGCCGATGCCGAACGGCGCCAGCACCGGCCCTCCCCCGGTAACGGCGAATGTCGCCGCGACCCCCGCGAGCCCCAAGGCGAAGGCGCCGAACAGCCGTTGCGCCACGCCTAAAATGTCGCCGCGCTTCCAGGCCAGCAGCGGGCCGAACGGCATCGCGATCAAGAGCGGCACGAACAGCGGCGCGAAGGTCGCGTTGAAAAAGGGCGCGCCGACCGAAATTTTCTGGCCGGTCACCGCCTCCAGCGCCAGCGGATAGAGCGTGCCGACGAATACGGTGGCGCAAGCGGTGGTGAGAAATAGATTGTTGAGCACCAGCGCGCCCTCGCGCGAGATCGGCGCGAAAAGTCCGCCCTGCCGCAGCAGCGGCGCGCGCCAGGCGAACAGCAAAAGCCCGCCGCCGATAAACAGAACGAGGATCGCCAGGATGAAGACCCCGCGCGCCGGATCGCTGGCGAAAGTATGCACCGAGGTCAGCACGCCCGAGCGCACCAGGAAGGTGCCGAGCAGCGACAGCGAAAACGTCAGGATCGCCAGCAGCAGCGTCCACAGCTTCAAAGCGTTGCGCTTTTCCATCACCAGCGCGGAATGCAACAGCGCCGTGCCGGCAAGCCAGGGCATGAAGGAGGCGTTCTCCACCGGGTCCCAGAACCACCAGCCGCCCCAGCCCAATTCGTAATAGGCCCAATACGATCCCATCGCGATGCCGATGGTGAGGAACATCCAGGCCATGAGCGTCCACGGCCGCACCCAGCGCGCCCAGGCGGCGTCGATGCGCCCCTCGATCAGCGCGGCGATGGCGAAGGAGAAGGAAATCGAGAAGCCGACATAGCCGAGATAGAGCAGCGGCGGATGGATGGCGAGACCGAGATCCTGCAGGATGGGGTTGAGATCGCGGCCTTCCAGCGGCGCTTCCGCCAGGCGCGCGAAAGGGTTGGACGTGAGCAGGATAAAGAGAAAGAAAGCCGCGGCAATCCACGACTGCACGCAGAGCACATTGGCTTTCAGCGTTGCCGGCAGATTGTTGCCGAACAGCGCCACCAGCGCGCCGAACAGCGCCAAAATCAATACCCAGAGCAGCATGGAGCCTTCGTGGTTGCCCCAGACGCTGGTGAATTTGTAGACGAGCGGCATCGACGAGTGGGAATTTTCGAACGTCGTCGCCACCGAGAAATCGGACGTGACGTAGCAGGTCACCAAGGCGGCGAAGGAAAGCGCGACGAAGGCCAATTGCGCCACGGCGGTGGTGCCGGCCACGGCCATCAGCGCCGGGTCGTTGCTGCGCGCGCCGACGATCGGCGCCGTGGCCTGGATCAGCGCCAGACCGAGCGCCAGCACCAGCGCATAATGGCCGATCTCCGGGATCATGGCGATCGCTTCCCGCCCGCGGGACTTTTGCCGTAATCGTCCTTCCAGTGGCCCGTCTTCTTCAGGCTGTCCGCCACTTCCTTGGGCATATAGTTTTCATCATGCTTGGCCAGCACCGTATCGGCGCGGAACGCGCCGGTCTGATCGAGCGCGCCTTCCGCCACCACGCCCTGGCCTTCGCGAAACAGATCGGGCAAGGCGCCTTGATAGCGCACGGTAATGGCGTGGCTGCCGTCGCTCAGTTGAAATTGCACGTTGAGATCGTCGCCGCGCACCAGGCTGCCCGGCGTCACCAGGCCGCCGAGGCGAATGCGCTCTCCCGCCGCTACGTGCTTTTGCAGAACGTCGGTCGGCGAATTGAAGAAGACGATGGAATCCTTCAGCGCGCTCAGCACCAGCGCCGCGGCGAAGGCGAGCACGCCGAGGCCGGCCGCGATAAGAGTGATGCGTCTTTGCTTGCGGGTCATGCGCGTATAACCGTCAGCCTTCGAGTCCGATATTTTTGATCAGCTCGTCGAGACGGCGAATTTTTTCCGGATCGCCTTCCGACGCGCGGCGCGCATCGGCGGCGGCGGCGCGCGCCTTGTCGCGCTCGCCCAGCACCGTATAGGCGCGCACCAGCCGCAGCCAGCCTTCGATGTCGTTTCCGTCGTTCTTCAAGCGGCTAGCCAGCCCCTCCACCATGCCGCGGATCATTTGCTGCCGCTCTTCGGGACTCAAGGCGGCGGCCGCAGCCACGTCCTCATCGCTCGGACCCGGCGGCATCGCGGCTGGCGTACCGCCCACCCGCGCCAGGCTCGCGCGCACAAAGTCGGTCCAGGGTGCGTCCGGCGGTGCGGACGCAAGCAGATTGCGCCAGATCGCGGCAGCCTCCTCCTTGCGCCCGTCCTGTTCGGCGGCAAGCCCGAGGAAATAGCGCGCCTTGGCGTCATTTGCCTCCAGCGCCAGCGCGCGCTCGAAGGCGCTCTTGGCGTCGGCGGTGACCACGCCCTTGGCGCCCGCCGTCAGCGCTTCGCCCAGATTCGATTCCCGCTCCGCCGTCGAGCCGCTGTAAGTGGCCGCGTTGCGCCAGGCGCGGGCCGCGTCGTCGAAGCGGCCGAGCTGCATGTAGACCGGCGCCAAGACTTCCCAGCCGCGCCCGTCTTGCGGATTTTTTTCGAGATGCGCCTCTACTTGCGCCACGAGCTGGGCGACCGGCGCCCGTTCCGGCGGGCTAAGCCGCGCCGCCAAGGGCTGTCCCGGCAGCGAGGGCGAGCCGAGCGCCAGATAAAGCCCGCCGCTCACCGCCGGCAGAAGAATAAGCGCCGCCAGCGCCACCGCCCGCCGCCGCCACAGCGACGACGATGCCGGAACATCCATGCCCTTGTCCGCCGCGGCAAGCAGCCGGCGCGACACTTCGACCTTCGCCGCCTCGGCTTCGGCCTCGCCGATGCGCCCGGCCGCGCGGTCCCGCTCGATCTCGTCGAGCTGGTCGCGGTAGACCGGAATATCGCTTCCTCCGGCATTCGATTCCTGGCGGCGGCCGAGCGGCCACAGCACCGCAAAAGCCGCGGCCGCCGTCATCATCGCCAATACGAACCAGAGCGTCATGGCGCTCTTACATCATGCCCAAAACGCGGCTGCAATGAGGATCGGGGCATGGGCGATCTGCGCCGCGGGCGCATGATGCCGCCTTGGCGTTTTTCCGTCGGGAATTAAAGTCGGAGGGCTGGAAAGACAGCGGCGCCGGATCAAGCTTTCACGGCGGCCTTGCGCTCGCTATTGGCGGCAACCTCGGCGGCTTTCGCCAGTTGGGAGGCGTATTCCGGCCCAAAGACCTTGGCGCAGAAGCGCACGGCGGCGTCCGCCTGAGACTGGCGGAATCTCCGCTCTCCCTCGCCGGCCTGGCGCAGGCCCTCGATCAGTGCCGGCGTGCTGTTTTCGAGGTATTGCTGCAAATCCAAGTAGCTGCGCTGCGTCATTTCGTTGAGCGCCAGCTCACCGGCATATTTGCGGCAGGCATCGACGAACCCGATCAGCGCCTCAGCCTCCGCCACGTCGCCGGTATCGAGCGCGGAGCCGAAGGCGACTTCGTTGGCCGGCCGCACACGCAGCAGGCGCCGCGCCCGGCCGGGCATCGACTCGATTTCCGATTTGAGCAGGCTCGAAATGTCGGTGCGTATCGCCGCCAGTTGCCGGCCCCAGGCGGTATCCACCGACAGATCCAATTCGGTGCGCAGCCCCCGCGCGGCATCGTGGATCGCCTTGAGCAGAGCGATGACGGCGACGCCGCGCCCGCTCTTCAAATCCGCGCGAAGCTCGCCGACCAGGCGCTCCACCTCCGCCAGCACGATCGTGACGGCAATCGCATAAGGCGTTGCCGCGATGCGCACGGCGTTGTCGCTTTCGGCCGCTTTGGTCGCGAGCCTGATCATCTGCCACGGCGCCGCCAGCCGGCTCATGACCAGCACCAGCGCATGGACGAAAATATCCGGCTTCTGACCGATCCGCGCGTCGAGCAGCGCTTTGACGCCGAGCAGCTTGACGTCGGCGAGCGCGTTGAAGTGATCGGGCAACTGGCGGCCCAAAGTGGCAAGCGCGTCGCGGCCCCTGAGGATGTTCCGGAGTTCCCTGGCGACTTCGAGGGCGCCGGGAACGCCGATTTGCCCGGCCAGCCGCCGCTGCGCCTTATCGTCGCCTTCCGCCGCGGCGAGCGCCGCCTCGATGCCACGAACGACCAAATTCTGGAAGGTCCATGTCAG
>JBBDNZ010000217.1:0-1826 GCA_040877285.1 Xanthobacteraceae bacterium | reverse complement strand
CAGCGCGTCAAGGAAATCGCGCACCCTGGGTTTTGCCGTGCTGGGTGGCGGCGTCGTAATTGATGTCTTGCCGGTTTGCTTCCTTGATCAGCGCATGGCCTCGTGCATTGGCGGCCCGTTCGAGCCGGTCGCAGCTTGGCTCGGGGCGCAAGGCGCGGATTGCATCCTCGATGCGCTGGGCGATATTGATGCCGATCCGGACATGGCCCTTTTCGTGCCCCAATAGATTCTGCACATATTTGGCGAAGGCTTGCCTGAGCGCTGGCGGCGCCGCGCTGGCGGCGCTCAGCTGCGGCATGGTGATGGCCACCCTGACGGTGGTCGATACGTGCGCGATCGCACAATCCCGGCCGCGGTCTTGATAGTTGAAATGCCAATTGACGTACCAGTGCGTCACGGCATCGAACCGCCGTTTTTCGGTCGAGTCGATCGGGCCACGCTGATTGAGCGAGGCACGCACTTCGGCCGCCGTTGCGCCGTTCACGTCATAGTAGGTGATGGTCTCGGTTACCACGGGCGCGGCAGAGGCGCGCTCCGCCGCCGCCGCCGCCAGTAGCATGAGGCAGGAAAGGGCGAGCGCTGCGGTTCTTGCCACGGCGGCGATTGCGTCTGCCGTCAGGCGGCGGGCTGGACGGTGGCGACCTGGAAGGTGTGCATTTCGCCGTCCTCGTCGCGGATGGAGACGTATTCCCCCGGAATGAAAGCATGGCTTGCGAAGCGATAGCCCGCCTCGTCGTCCTCTTCCGCGGTCTCGTCATAGTCGAAGACCCAGCGGCCGTGTTCCGGGCCGCCCGGCTTGTGCACCAGACGGCCGATCTCGTCGGGTTCGCCGTCCCAGAAGCGCCGGACGCGGCAATGCTCGCGATGCTGTTGCCACAGCTTCGGATCGATATGCCCTTTGTCATCGAGCGGGGCCACGAACTCGTAGCCATGACGCGAGGAACCCTGGGGAAATTCCTTGGAGCGGGCCAGGTTGAGCCGGATGCGCTTGAGCACATGGAGCAACTGCGTCATCGAGAACTCCTTGAGCAAACGGAAATGGGCGCGGCCGGACGGCGCGCCGATTTAACAGGCAAGAAAAAGCGGCTTCAAGCCTGCGGCTGAGGCTCGAGCGGACCGGTGCCGGCCTCGGGCCGCGGACGGCCCTTGCCGGCCGGCGGCACCGCGGAAGCGCGCGGGGTGAGCGGCTCGATCACCGATTCGCGCACCGGCCGCTTGCCGGCGAGCAGATCCTTGATTTCGTCGCCCGAGAGCGTTTCGAACTCGAGCAAGCCCTTGGCGAGCACTTCGAGCTCGGCGCGCTTTTCGGTCAAAATCGTCTCGGCCTCGGCATAGCCAGCCTCGACCAGGCGGCGGATTTCCGCGTCGATCTTGCGGCTGGTCTCCTCCGAAATGTTCTGCGTGCGCGCCACCGAATAGCCGAGGAATACTTCTTCCTGGTTCTCGCCATAGGCCACGGCGCCGAGTTCCGCGGACAGGCCCCAGCGCGTCACCATCATGCGCGCAAGCTTGGTCGCCTGCTCGATATCGGAGGCGGCGCCGGACGTCACCTTTTCGTTGCCGAACACCAGCTCCTCCGCCACGCGCCCGCCCATCATGATGGCCAGCCGCGAGGTCATCTGCTCGCGGCTCATGGAGAGCTTGTCGCGTTCGGGCAACTGCATGACCATGCCGAGCGCGCGGCCGCGCGGGATGATGGTGGCCTTGTGCACCGGGTCGGTCGCCTTGACGTTGAGCGCGACAATGGCGTGGCCGCCCTCGTGATAGGCGGTCAGCATCTTCTCTTCCTCGGTCATCACCAGCGACTTGCGCTCGGCGCCCATCAT
>JBBDNZ010000216.1:0-10005 GCA_040877285.1 Xanthobacteraceae bacterium | reverse complement strand
CGAACTCGACCTGCTTGAACGGCGGCGCGAGCTTGTTCTTGACCACCTTCACGCGGGTCTGGTTGCCGACCACCTCGTCGCGGTCCTTGATCGCGCCGATGCGGCGGATGTCGAGGCGCACGGAGGCATAGAATTTCAGCGCATTGCCGCCGCTCGTGGTCTCCGGCGAGCCGTACATGACGCCGATCTTCATGCGGATCTGGTTGATGAAGATCACCATGGTTTGGGAGCGCGAGATCGAAGCGGTGAGCTTGCGCAGCGCCTGGCTCATCAGCCGGGCCTGCATGCCGGGCTGGCTGTCGCCCATCTCGCCTTCCAGCTCCGCGCGCGGCACCAAGGCGGCCACCGAATCCACCACCAGCACGTCGATGGAGCCGGAACGCACCAGGGTGTCGGCGATTTCCAGCGCCTGTTCGCCGGTGTCGGGCTGCGAGATCAGGAGTTCGTCGATATTGACCCCGAGCTTGCGGGCATAGAGAGGGTCGAGCGCGTGTTCGGCGTCGATGAAGGCGCAAGTTCCGCCCTTCTTCTGCGCCTCGGCGATGCAATGGGTGGCGAGCGTGGTTTTGCCCGAGGATTCCGGCCCGTAGATTTCCACCACGCGCCCGCGCGGCAGCCCGCCGATGCCGAGCGCGATATCGAGGCCGAGCGAGCCGGTGGACACCGTCTCCACCTCGATCGAGAGCTTGCTCTTGCCGAGCCGCATGATCGAGCCCTTGCCGAAGGCGCGCTCGATCTGCGAGAGCGCGGCCTCGAGGGCCTTTGTTTTGTCCATGGAATTTCCTTCGACGAGACGTAGCGCTGCTGGACTCATGTTCCGCTCCTTATGGCCGGTATGAGGCGGGCCGGCAACGCGAAGGCTCCGCGCCGCCGCCGGGTGGAATCCACTCAAGCGGCAATGTACACCATTTGTTCTCGGTTCGCAATATGTTCCAGACGCCGATCGCCGCATATGCAAATTTCTCTATATAATTTAATGGCTTAAGGAATAACTGTCGATGCGGCATGAAGGAGGGTACTGGCCCCTTTCGACCCCTAGCGATGGTTTTGCGATTGGGTCGGCATCCAGGAATCGGATGCCCGGAAGTGGGGAATAGCCCGGCAGGTCCGCGCGTTTATGCGCATTCTTGCGCTCTCGCCGCGGCCATTTCCCTGCGCCGCAAGGCCTGGGGATGCTGGCGTTATGCGGGACATGAAAATAGGCTACGAACCGGGGTCGGCCTCAAGAAAGGGAACACACATGATTCACATTGTCGTCGTGTTGTCTTTTCTCTTGCTCTCGTTGCAAGCCATTCCCGTCTCGGCGGAGACATGCGATGCGGGGCACGGTTGCAGCATTACCTGCGCGGACGGCTGCGTCGCCATTTACAACATCGATACCGGCCAGTGCAGCAAGGCTTGCAGTCAGGCGGTTTCCGCCGCGCAGGAAAAGGGAAAGCGCGAGCGTGTAAACGCCACTTTTCGCGATGCCCCGATGACCGATATTGAGAACATGCTGAAGGCCGTGAAATAGCCGCCGCTGCGTGGCTCGCCGGCAGCGAGCCTGTCTCAGTTGGGCTGCCCCAATTTTGGCGTATGGCCGTTTTGGCTCGCCTCCTCCGGATTGGCCCGGAACACCCCGCCCGCCCAGTAGTGCAGGAGCTTCGCCGCCTCCCAGACCGTGCTCAAGGCCGCGTCCTGGTCGGTCCACCAGCGCTCGGGCAGCGCGCCTTCCGGCGGCCAGACGATCAGCCAGCGCACCTGCGGCATGACATGCTCGAAGATCAGCTTCGCGCGCCGCGCCTGATAGGGCGACGTCACGAGAATGACGGTGCCCGCGCGGCCGGCGAGATGGCGCTTGAGCGCCTCGGCTTCCTCGACCGTTGAGATGTGGCCTTCGCCGAAAGAGTCCGTCGCCTCCGGCGGCACGCCGTAATAGGCCAGCGCGCGCTGGCGGAATTCCCGCGCATCGGGCACGGGATAGCCGACCGCGGCGGCCAATTCACGCGCCCGCGTCGGCGGCCGGATGCGATCGTTGCTCAGCAAAATCTTCGGCGCGAATCCTTCCTTGTAGAGTTCCACCGCCTTGATCAGCCGGTGAATATCGCCGGCGAGCGGCACGATGTAGTCGGCGCGTTCCGGCCGGTCCTGATATTGCAGCCACGGCGCCAGGAAAAGGAAAGCGGCCACGCCGCCGGCCAAGGCCAGCACGGTCAGGAGGCCGATGATTTGCAGGACGCCGCGAACGAACGCGATCTTCTTGTTCATCGGCGGTACCGGTGCGGTGCCAAGTCGCGGATCTCTTTGCCGTTCTGCGCCATTGAGCGGTTTTATACCCCGCTCTCCGGGGGAAGCCAAAATCGTTTCATGACGGCGTAACCGGCCGCATGGCGCAACGAAAGGGAGTTTGGAAGGCCGGTGCATCCGGCCCGCCGCGGGACGCGGCAGGCGGCCCGTTTCGCTGGATTTTCAATGCCCGAACTGAAGCTCCTTCGTTACGGGGGGGCGAAATTTTGTTCAAGCCGCGGAACTGCTGATCATGAATTTGTGTGACCCGTTCGATGTAACCCACGGCCCGTCCGGATCGAACTGACCATTGCGCGTCTGAGAATCGGCGCGCTGATCAACCAACCGGAGATGAAAAATGTCGATTAGATCAGCCGTAAGCTCGGCCGCCCTGGCCGGTGCCGTCGCCACAGCCTTTGCATCCTACGCTGCCGCAGCGCCGCTGACGGACGCAGAAGGAAAAGCAGCAATGGCTGCGGGTAAAGAGAAGTGCTACGGCGTCGCGTTCAAGGGTCAAAATGACTGCGCCGCCGGACCGGGCACCACCTGCCAGGGCACCTCGACCGTCGACTTCCAGGGCAATGCGTGGAAGTTCACCCGGGGCGGCACCTGCGCCTCGATTCAGGTGCCCGGCGGCCTCAAAGGCTCGCTCACGGAGCTGACACGTAACGTCCCGAAGTAAGCACCGAAACCTGCCGGAAAGCGGAGGCCAAGATGAACGAACTGGTGACACATCCAGATTCGATCTCGTCCGGAACGCTCCGCTTTCCGGCGTATCCCATTGCCGGCTTCGCGGGCACCAGCTTCAAGCATGAACATCTGCCGGCGATCCTTGCCGATGGGAGGCAGGACGGTTTCTTTGAGGTTCATGCCGAAAACTATATGGGCGCCGGTGGCCCGCCACACGATGCGCTGACGCGCATGCGCCGCGACTACCCAGTGTCGCTCCACGGCGTGTGCATGTCGATCGGCGGGCCGCGGCCGATCGACAAGACCCATCTCGGGCGTTTCAAGGCACTTGTCGATCGCTACGAGCCGGCGCTTGTCTCCGAGCACCTCGCCTGGTCGACCCACGAGACGACCTACTTCAACGATCTGCTGCCCTTGCCCTACACGCAGACCACACTTGCCCGCGTCGCCGATCATATCGACGAGGTGCAGGAGACGATCGGCCGGCCGATCCTGCTCGAAAACCCATCGACCTATCTCATTTTTCTGGAATCGACGATGAGCGAGACGGATTTCCTCCGCGAGCTTACCCGGCGCACCGGATGCGGCTTGTTACTCGATGTGAACAATGTCTTCGTTTCGGCCACCAATCACGGCTACTCGGCACTCGCCTACCTCGCCGATTTTCCACTTGAACATGTGGGCGAGATCCATCTGGCCGGGCATGCCGAACAGGCGGACGACGAGGGTGACCTTCTGCTCATCGACAGCCATGACGGCCCGGTCGCTGACGCGGTCTGGAAACTCTTTGACATCGTAATCGGCCAATGCGGACCAGTTCCGACGCTCGTTGAATGGGACAGCGATATCCCTGAATGGCCCGTGCTCAAGGCGGAGGCGGCCGCTGCGCAAGCGATCCTCGATCGGCATGCGCACAGTCTTCAGCATGCACACAATCTCGTGCACGGAAGCGTCCATGCGGTCGCTTGAGAGCAAGGCAGAAAGCTTCGCCGGCCAGTCGTCCTATGCGGTTGGCTTTGTATCCGCGCTGCTCGATCCTGAACGCGCCACGCCGGCTGTGGTCGCCGGGCCGAACGGCAAGGCCGCAAAGAAGCGCTACAATGTCTATCGCAACAATGTCACGGTCAGCCTCATCAACGCTCTCGCGGCTACTTTCCCGGCAACACAGCGCATTACCGGGACGGATTTCTTCCGGGCGATGGCGCGTTTTCATGTGCGCGCCACGCCACCGACGTCACCGCTCCTGTTCGACTACGGCCGCGACTTTCCCGATTTCATCGAACGCTATGAATATGCCCGGTCGATGCCGTGGCTGGCCGACGTGGCGCGGATCGAGCGGGCTTGGCTCGACGCCTATCATGCCGCCGATGCGGAGCCATTGTCGCCGCAAACTCTGGCCTCCATCCCTGCGGAGCGGCTGGCCGATATCGTTTTGACGCCGCATCCCGCGACGCGCGTCGTGCGCTCGCGCTTTCCCGCCGTCACCATCTTTGCGGCGAACCGGAGCGGGGATCCGATAGACCGTATCGAAGCCACCGAACCGGAGGATGCGCTGGTGATCCGGCCTCGCCTGGAGGTGACAGTACGACGCCTGCCACTCGGCGGCGCGGTTTTTCTGACGCGGCTTATCGCGAGCGAGCCGCTCGGCGCCGCCGCAGCAGCGGCCTTCGCGGACTCCGCGGTTTTCGATCTCGCCGGCAACATCGCTGGGATGCTCGCGGCGGGCGCGTTTACGGCAATCGACCAGGAGGGTTGAATGGCGATGGGTCCTGAACGGCAAGTCGTTGGTAGCGACCGATGGCAAAAGATCAGCGGGCTTGTCGAACGGGTGAATCATGTCGTTCGCTCGATTGCCCAGCCGTCTTTCACCCAGCTTATGTTGCGTTTCGCCCTTGCAGTCCCGTTCTGGCGGTCCGGCATCAATAAATGGGACGGTTTTTTTCAATTGAACGATGTCGCCGTGTTGCTTTTCAGTTCGGAGTTCAAGCTGCATCTGCCCGGCGGCCCTTATCCCTTCCCCGCGCCGGCTGCGATGGCCTTCGCCGTCGGTTCAGCGGAAATCGTCCTTCCCGTCCTTCTCGTTCTCGGTCTGTTGACACGACTGACCGCGTTCGGCCTACTCGTCATGACGCTCGTGATTCAGCTGACCGTGCCGGACGGGTGGCCGTTCCATGTGACCTGGACGGCGATGGCGCTCGCCGTCATGGCGTGGGGACCGGGACGGATTTCGCTCGATCACTGGATCGCGCGGGGCAAAGGATGAACTGGTGAAGCTGCGCCTCGTCATAGCCGCCGCGACCCAATTCCTGGCCTCGGCGGCGTTTGCGCAATCCATCGCTCCGCAACCCACGCAATGGATCGTCGCGCCCGCCTTCGCCAAGAGCAATGACGCGCGCGAAAACATCAGCGGTGCCGCCTGCGCCGTCACCCAGCCGGCGTACCGGGCCTGTCTTGCGGTCAACGACGAGAAGAAATACGCCCAGCTCTTCTCCATCGACGGCAACACGATCGTGCCCGGCACGGTGGTGCGCCTGCTCGGCGATAACGCCGACGGCGATCCCGATGCGGAAGGCGTGGCCTATAGCGGCGGCTATTTCTATGTGGTGGGTTCCCACGGCCTCAGCCGCAAAAAGGGCAAGCTGCAAGGCGCCAGTTTTCTGGTGTTCCGGATTCCGGCCAATCTGAAGACCGGCGGCGCCGGAGAAATCGCGCCTGCGGTGCAAACCTCGTCCCGCTTGCGCGCGGCGCTGCGCGCCGACGAGCACATCGGTCCCTTTGCCGAAAGGCCGCTTTCCGCCAACGGCGCCAATATCGAAGGCATCGCGGTGGACGGCGGACGTCTCTATGCCGGCTTGCGCGGTCCGTCGGTCGGCGGGCGCGCCTTCATCCTCAGCGCCAACCTCGGCGGGGTTTTCGGCGGCGGCAATCTCGGCGCGACCGTGCATCTGTTGGCGCTCGGCGCGGGCGCCGGCATTCGCGATCTCGCGCGCGTCGATGGCGGGCTATTGGTTCTTGCGGGGCCGGCCACGGAGGAAGGCGTTCCGGCCGCCGTCTTCCATTGGAATCCCGCCTCGGGCGGGCTGAAGAAACTCAGCAATCTTGGCGGCACCTCCGGCAAGGCCGAAACGCTGCTCGTGCTCGGGCAGACGGAGCAGAACTATCGCGTGCTGGTGATGTTCGACGGGATCGCAAACGGCGGTCCGACGGAATATCTGCTGCCGCGCTAGGTCTTCAATGCAGCGTTGTCACAAATAGCGTGCGCTCACGCCAATGGCGATGACGAGCAGGCCGAGCGGCATGTTTACGGCGATGACTTGCCGGATCAAATCGAGGCTGGCGCCGGCGCTGGCCCAGTCCTCGGCCTCGACGGCGCGTTTGAACGCCAGCCACGGCCAGTGAAACAGCCAGAAGAACAGCGCGACCATCGTCCATCCGAACAATTGCATCCAATAGATGGACATGCCGATGCCGGAAAAGCCGCCGAAGGTGGCAAAGACCATCCAATAGCCGCTGCCAAGAATCAGCAGGATCGACGCCCACACCCAGGAAAAGAATTTCTGCAACGTCGCGCGAAGAAGCCGCAGCCGTTGCGGCGGCTCCAGTGTGCCGAGCGCCGGGCGCAGACAAACATAGATTGCGAACATGCCGCCGACCCAAATCACGGCGCCGATAACATGCAGAGCGATGACGAGCGCGTGAACGGGCATCAAGGTCTCCTGTTTCTTCTCCCTCTCCCCGCCTGCGGGGAGAGGTGAAGAGCACACTCGCCGCCCACCAAATCTGCTGCCTTCAGCGTGAAATCCCCATCATCTCCAGCGCGGCGCGGCCCATGAAGCCGTAGGGGCTGCCCAGCGTCTCCTGCGTCTCGAAATGGTTATAGGCTTCGCCGAGGAGGAGCTTCGCCGGCTTGCCCGCCGCCGTCAGCGCCGCATGGAAGTCGCGCGCTTGGCGCTGGAATTCCGGCGTCTCCAGCGAGCCATAGGTAATCACCAGCGGCGTGTGAATTTTATCGATATGCCGCTGCGCGCTCAGCGCCTGTTCCATCGCGTCGGTGAATTTCACATAGGCGCTGCGCTTGGACAGCCGCACGGCTTTCAGATCGTACATCCCGCTGCCGAGCAGCGCGCCCTTGAGCAGGTCGCGCGGCAGGCCCAGTTCATGCCATTCGGTCATGACCGCGCAGCTGCCGAGGTGGCCGCCGGAGGAATGGCCGGTGAGATAAAGCCGGCCCGGATCGCCGCCGAAGCTCCGGGCGTTCCTGTAAACCCAGGCGACAGCGCGCCGCACCTGATCCACCATCGGGAACAGGTCGCCGCCCGTTTCAATCACATTGTTGAAGTCCACGGGGACGAAATGCGCGCCGGCGTTGATGAAATTTTCCGCCATAGAGGCGGCCTGCGAGGACGTGCCGCCGCGCCAGGCGCCGCCGTGCAGAAAGATCATGACCGGCGCGTTCGGCCGCTTCGTTTTGTAGATATCGACCCTTTCGATCTCCGCCGCGCCGTAAGCCACGCGCTGCGGCTTGCCGATGATTTTAAGCGCGATGGCGTTGTTGGCGGCGCGGCGCGCGCGCACCTGCTCGCGGTTGGGCGCATAGAACGTCTGGTCGTAGGCGTCGTCCAGCGCCTGCTGGTCCATGTCCAGCCAGACCAGGGGGCCTTCGACATGCGGGCGGGGCGTAGCGGTCTTGGACATGTTCTTAGATGTTTGGTATGATCATAAGGCAGGCGCCAAAGAACGCATTCTGCTGTGAAGTGCACCGATAATAATACGGCGTTTCCAATAGCGCCATTGCATGAGGGAGCTAAACCGGGGGAGGAAGCCATGTCGTCGTTGCTGCAGAAAAGCATAGCGAGGACCGCACTTGCACTGCTCTGTGCAGGCGCCTTACTGGCGGGGACCGAGGCGGACGCCGAAGTCAATTTCAAGGGCAAGATTATCGACGTTCTTATCGGCTCATCGCCGGGCGGCGGCACCGACGGGACCACGCGCCTGGTCGGTACGTTTCTGGAGAAATATCTGCCCGGCAACCCGGCCATACGCTACCGCAACCTGCCCGGCGGACACGGCTCCAAGGCGCTCAACCACTTCGTCACCGTCAAGCCCGACGGCCTGATCTGGGCCGGCGGCGGCAGCTCGCATGTGGATCCCTCCTCGCTGCGCAAGAGCGTCGTGCAATACAATCCGACAAAATTTCACTTCTTTGGCGGCGTGTCGCGCGGCGGCTCGGTGGTGTTCATGCGCAGCGAAATGGTGCCGAACTTGACCGACAAATCCAAGCCGCCCGTCGTCGTCGGCGTCATCGACGGCGACCGCAGCTGGGAGCAGATGGTGGTCTGGGGCGCCGAGCTGTTGAACTGGAACGTGCGCTTCGTCGTCGGCTATCCGGGATCGGCCATGATGCTGCTTGGGATCAGACGCGGCGAAACGCACCTGATGGGCACGTCCAATCTGTTCATCCTCAAGGACATGTTCTCCGGCGGCGAATTTGTCGGCGTCGCCCAGCTCGGCTCCGGCGCCAGCGCGGGAGACGATGTCGCGCAGCGGACCGCCTTCGAGAAAATTCCGACCTTTACCAGCATGATCGGAAACGTGTCGGGGCTGTCCGGGGAAGCCTTCGAGTTCTGGAGCGCGCTCAACGATATGGACAAGTGGTACGCCTTGCCGCCGGGCACGCCGAAGGAAATCGTCGATGCCTACCGCACGGCCTGGGACAAGATCACCCAGGATCCCGAATTCATCAGACAGGGCAAAATCCTGTTCAGCGCCGACTTCAAGCCGGTCGGCGGCCAGCATATCCAGGACATGGTGAGCAGGACGGCTTATCCGAAGTCGGAGATCGTCGCCTTCATGGATCAGCTGAAGGCGAAGTACGGCTTGCCCGCCGAGCCGCTCAGCGACGAGGATCTGGCGGCCTTGGCCAAGGCCAAGGGATTGGACAAGGCCGAGATCCCCAAGGTGCAGGCGGTGCTGACCGCGGTCGAGGAAGGCGGACGCGGCATCGAATTCGCGGCGGCGGGCAATAACCGCAAGCTCAGGGTCAGCAGCAGCCGCACCAAGGTGAGCATCGGCGGCAAGACGGTCAGTCGCAGCGAATTGAAGCCCGGCGCGACCTGCGCCATCGCCTATATCGATGGCGAAAGCGAAGCGAGCGCGATCGACTGCCCGTAGCGAAGTTGCTGTAGGGCGCGTTGTACCCTCTCCCCTTGTGGGGAGAGGGTAATGAAGTCGCTGCCGATTCGGTTCTGAGCGAGCTACGCGCTCGGCTGCGCCGCGCGCGCCGTTCGCGGCGGCCGCTTGCCGCGCAGGTCTTCGCCGGTTTCGTAGCTGATGTGCTTGTTTTCGCTGTTCGGCCCGGTGCGGGTGCCCATCAGGATCAAGGGGCCGGTGCCGGTGTTCTCCAGCTTGTAGAACGAGCCGCCCCGGATCAGCGCCACGCTGCTGGGGTTAAGCACCGCCTTGCCGCCGTCCGGAAAATGCATGGTGCACTGGCCTTCCAGGCACATGAAAGTCTGGTCGCCCGGGTGGCAATGCAGGTCGTCATGGTCGCCGGGATTGGGATAGTAATGCACCCAGGCGTGCATCTTGCGCGTGTCCATGACCACGGTGCGTTTCTTTTTTTCATGGGCCAGCTTGAGCGTATCCACGATGTCGATTGTCATTTTGGCTTCCTCCCCGTTTCCGGTGAATCATGACTCTGACGCGCTCACCGGGTCAAGGGGCGGGGGCGGGGGCGGGGGCGGGCGCTGCGCGTTCTAGTTCGTCATTCCGGCCGAGCCAACGGGTCCGCGCGAAGCGCGGCCCGATGACAGGCTCCGCGAGAGCCGGAATCCAGAGGCCGGCACTGCGTATGCTTCTGGATTCCGGGTTGGCGCGCTTTTTTGAGCCGATCCTCGGGTGAACCCGCGATCGGTGGCGCACCCCGGAATGCCGGCTAGCCCAAATTCAATTCCTTGAAGAAGTCGTTGCCCTTGTCGTCGATGACGACCTTTTCTCCCTCTCCATCCGAACTCGGGTTTACCCGAGTTCGGCACTTTTATTTGCCGAAGT
>JBBDNZ010000215.1:0-1849 GCA_040877285.1 Xanthobacteraceae bacterium | reverse complement strand
TGGCCTGCATCATGGTGTGAAAGCCACCGATGCCGGATGCGATGACGGTGGCGGTGCGGTCGCGTTCGTGGTCGGTCGACGGGAACCAACCCGCCCGCCCAATCGCCGCATTGGCGGCGGCGATGGCAAGCTGGATGAAACGATCCATCCGCCTTTCTTCCTTCACCGAAACCGACTGGTGGAGGTCGAAACCCGCTTCGGGATCTTCCGCCTTGTCCGGGACGACGCCGGCGATCTTCGTGGCCACGTCCGACACAAGGGACTCGGGGAGCCTGCGCACGCCGGACCGGCCCGCGATGAGGCGCTCCCATACACGGTCGAGCCCACAGCCCAATGGCGATACCAAGCCACAGCCGGTGACGACGATCCGCCGCATCTTGCTCCCGGTTATTGGCCGCGCGAGCTTCCACGCGTTCTCGCGAAGCTACTAAGCTGGAGCGGCTGCCAACGTGGCCGCCAGCATAACGCATCCCCGAATTTTCCGCATTGGGTCAAAAGAAGGCAAATCGCGGCTTCCTTAGTATGCCCGCGCGATTTGGATGGATGTGAACTCGACTTCACGAAAAAACACTCTATGTGTATGCCGTTGATCGCCATATTCGAGGCCGAATGCCCACTCTCCTCGTCACGCATCCCGCCTGCCTCGATCATCTCACGCCGCCGGGGCATCCCGAGCGGCCGGACCGCTTGCGCGCCATCGCGGAAGCGTTGGACGGCGAGGAATTTTCCGCGCTTGCGCGCGCGCAGGCGCCGGCCGCGCCGTTCGAGACCATCGCGCTCTGCCACCCCATCGACTACATCGAGGACATCCGCCGGGCCACGCCGGAGCAGGGCATGGTGCGGCTCGACGCCGACACCTCGCTGTCGCCGGGCAGCTTCGAGGCGGCGCTGCGCGGCGCGGGCGGCGCGATTTTCGCGGTGGACGAGGTGATGGCGCGGCGCGCGGACAATGCCTTCGCCGCCGTGCGCCCGCCCGGACACCACGCGGAGACGGCGCGGGCGATGGGATTCTGCCTGTTCAACAACGCCGCCATCGCCGCGCGCCATGCGCAGAAACGTCACGGCGTAGCGCGCGCCGCGATCATGGATTTCGACGTGCATCACGGCAACGGCTCGCAGGAGATTTTCTGGAGCGATGCGAGCGTGATGTATTGCTCCACCCACCAGATGCCGCTCTATCCCGGCAGCGGCGCGCGCGAGGAGCGCGGGGCGCACGACAACATCGTCAATGCGCCGCTTTCCGCCGGCGACGGCGGCAAAGAATTCCGCGCCGCGATGGAAAGCGTCATCCTGCCGCGGCTGCGCGCCTTCGCCCCCGACTTCATCGTGATCTCCGCGGGCTTCGACGCGCATAGGCGCGACCCGCTGGCGAGCCTCAATCTGGTCGAAGAGGATTTCGCCTGGGCGACGCGCAAGATCATGGAAGTGGCGGACGCCAGCGCGCAAGGCCGGGTCGTCTCGGTGCTGGAAGGCGGCTACGATCTGCAGGGCCTGGCGCAGTCGGCGGCGGCGCATGTCGGCGCCTTGATGCGCGGCTAGAGAACTGGCACGGTTGCTCCGACAGGATTCCCCCATGGCCGAGAAAACAAACAGCGACGTCGCCAAATTGCCCTTCGAGCGGGCGATCGAGGAACTGGAATCGATCGTCAAGCGGCTGGAGGAAGGCAAGGTGCCGCTGGAGGAATCGGTGGCGATCTACGAGCGCGGCGAGACGCTCAAGCGCCGCTGCGAGGAGCTGCTGGCGCAGGCCGAGGCGCGGGTGAGCAAGCTCGTGCTCGATGCTTCCGGCAAGCCCAAGGGAAGCGAGCCGCTCGACGTGGATTGAGGCGCGGGGCCTCGGGGTATACAG
>JBBDNZ010000214.1:0-10080 GCA_040877285.1 Xanthobacteraceae bacterium | reverse complement strand
GACTCCGGCAGGCCGGCGAACCATTCGCGGATCGGGGTAAAGGCGCCGGTATAGGTGGCGGGATTGGAGCGCGGGGTGCGGCCGATGGGCGACTGGTCGATGTCGATGATCTTGTCGATGTGCTCCAGGCCCTCTAGCCGATCGTGCGGGGCGGGGGCTTCGCTGGCGTTGTTGAGCTTGCGCGCGACCGCCTTGTAGAGCGTGTCCACCAGCAGCGTGGACTTGCCGCCGCCGGACACGCCGGTGACGCAGGTGAATAGGCCGAGCGGGATTTCCGCGTCGATGTTCTTGAGATTATGCCCGCGCGCGCCGACGATGGTGAGCGCGCGGCGCGGGTTGCGCGGCCGGCGCTCGGGAATCGGCACGGTCAATTCGCCGGACAGATAGCGGCCGGTGAGCGATGTGCGCTCGGCGATGACGTTTTCGACCGTGCCTTGCGCCACGATGTGGCCGCCGTGGATGCCGGCGCCGGGGCCGATGTCGAGCACATGATCGGCATTGCGGATGGCGTCCTCGTCATGCTCGACCACGATCACGGTGTTGCCGAGGTCGCGAAGCCTTTTCAATGTTTCCAGCAGGCGGGCGTTGTCGCGCTGGTGCAACCCGATGGAGGGCTCGTCGAGCACGTAAAGCACGCCGGTGAGGCCCGAGCCGATCTGCGAGGCCAGCCGGATGCGCTGGCTCTCGCCGCCCGACAGCGTGCCGGAGCCGCGCGCCAGCGTCAGATAATCGAGGCCGACGTCCACCAGGAAGCGCAACCGGTCGCGGATTTCCTTGAGCACGCGCACGGCGATCTCGTTGTGCTGCGGCGTCAGATGCTTCGGCAGATCGGTGAACCATTCGCCCGCGCGCTTGATCGACATTTCCGAGGCCTGGCCGATATGCAGGCCGGCGATCTTCACGCACAGGGCTTCGGGCTTGAGGCGATAGCCCCCGCAGGCGGCGCAAGGGATGTCGGTGAAGTATTTCTCGATCTCCTCGCGCGCCCATTCGCTCTCGGTTTCCTTGTGGCGGCGCTCGAGGTTCGTCACGACGCCCTCGAACGGCTTTTTCGTCGTGTAGGCGCGCAACCCGTCGTCATAGGTGAAGCGGATCTCGTCGTCGCCGGAGCCGTAGAGGATGGCGTCCTGGGTCTTTTTCGGCAGGTCCTTCCATTTGGCGTCGAGCGTGAAGCGGTAGTGCTTGCCGAGCGCCTGGAGCGTTTGCGTGTAGTAAGGCGACGATGATTTCGCCCAGGGCGCGATGGCGCCCTTGCGCAAGGTCGCCCCCTTGTCGGGGATGACCAGATCGGCGTCGATGTGCCGCTCGATGCCCAAGCCGCCGCAGGCCGGGCAGGCGCCGAACGGGTTGTTGAAGGAAAACAGCCGCGGCTCGATCTCCGGAATGGAGAAGCCGGACACCGGGCAGGCGAATTTCTCCGAGAAGACGAGGCGCTCGGGGCCGGACTGGTCGTGGATCTTGGCGGTCTTCTTTTTCGCCGCCTCGGCTTGGGCAGGCGCATCGGCGGCCGCGTCGGCGAATTCCGCCACCGCCATGCCGTCGGCCAGATGCAGCGCGGCCTCGAAGGATTCCGCCAGCCGCGTGGCGAGGTCGGGGCGCAGCACCACGCGGTCCACCACCACGTCGATGTCGTGCTTGAATTTCTTGTCGAGCGCGGGCGCCTGCGCGATCTCGTAGAACTTGCCGTCGATCTTCAGGCGCTGGAAGCCGCGCTTCATCCAGTCGGCGATCTCCTTGCGGTATTCGCCTTTGCGCCCGCGCACCACGGGAGCGAGGATGTAGAGCCGCGTGCCTTCCGGCAGCGCCATCGCCCGATCCACCATCTGCGAGACGGTCTGGCTCTCGATCGGCAGCCCGGTGGCGGGCGAATAGGGCACGCCGATGCGCGCCCACAGCAGCCGCATGTAGTCGTAAATCTCGGTGACGGTGCCGACGGTGGAGCGCGGATTCTTCGATGTGGTCTTCTGCTCGATGGAAATGGCGGGGGAGAGGCCGTCGATCTGATCGACGTCCGGCTTCTGCATCATCTCCAGGAATTGCCGCGCGTAAGCGGAGAGCGACTCCACATAGCGGCGCTGGCCCTCGGCGTAGATGGTGTCGAAGGCGAGCGAGGATTTGCCCGAGCCGGACAGGCCGGTGAACACCACCAGCCGGTCGCGCGGGATTTCCACGTCGATGTTTTTCAGATTGTGCTCGCGCGCGCCGCGGATGGCGATGACGCGGGCGTCGGGGCGGCGGGGGCGGTTCTTGTCAAAAAGATCGTTCATGGCTGGGAACACGATGGGTCCGGCGCGGCACCGGGTTCGCCATCGGCGCGGCGGGGACATTTGCAAGGTAATGGTCGAGCCGTCGATTGCTACCCCACAAAGCGCGCTGCGCCCATGCATTTACGCACAAAATGGCCCTTCCGAAGACCTATTCACAGCGTCACTTTCACCCTTGCCGATTCCCTTGGAATTGGCTAGAACAAAAAGAGAACACAAGGCGGCGATCTCCAGGGCTAGCCCGCCGGGGGACGCGCTCTTGTGGGAAAGCCCCGATGGCACTTGCCGGGACGGGGCCGGGGTCTAGGGTGCGGGCAGGCAGAAACGGAGTTCAGTCATGGCAGGCAGCGTCAACAAGGTGATCCTGATCGGCAATCTGGGCGCCGACCCGGAGATACGCCGCACCCAGGACGGCCGGCCGATCGCCAATCTGCGGGTGGCGACCTCGGAGAGCTGGCGCGACAAGGCCAGCGGCGAGCGCAAGGAAAAAACCGAGTGGCACCGCGTGGTCATCTTCAATGAGGGGCTCTGCCGCATCGCCGAGCAATATTTGAAGAAAGGCTCGAAGGTTTACCTGGAAGGCTCTCTGCAAACGCGTAAATGGCAGGACAAGGACGGCCAGGATAAATATTCAACCGAGGTGGTTTTGCAGGGCTTCAACTCGCAGCTCACCATGCTGGACGCGCGCGGCGCGGGCAGTGGCGGGGCCGAGGCGGGCGAGGGCGGCGACTTCGGCTCGCCCGGCCCGACGGCCGCGCGCAAGCCGGCCATGGCCGGCGGCGGCAAGCGCGACGACATGGATGATGAGATTCCGTTTTAAACCGGATTTTGCCGATCCGCTCATTTCCGCGTAAGCGGGAATCCAAAGATTATGCTGTGCAACCTGGGTCCCCGCTTTCACGGGAATGAACGGATGGAATCCCTGCCGGTCACCCCGCCAGCAGCGCGCGCACGCCGTCGACCACGAACTGCACCGCCAACGCGGCCAGCAGCACGCCGAGCAGGCGCGAGAGCACCACGTTGCCGGTGATGCCGAGAAATTTTCCGATGCGCGGGGCGGCGAAAAACACCAGCAGGCAAATCAGCACCACCACCGCCACGACGCCGATCAGCATGGCGAGCATTTGCGGCCGGCCCGCGGCCTGACCGGCGAGCAGCACGGTGGCGGTGATCGCGCCCGGCCCCGCCATGAGCGGAATGGCGAGCGGGAAGGCGGCGATGTTGCGCACGTGTTCCTCCAGGGCCTGTTCCGCCGTCTGGGATTGCCGCTGGATGCGGACGCCGAACACCATTTCCGAAGCGATGGAGAACAGCAGCAGGCCGCCGGCGATGCGGAAGGCGGCGAGCGAAATGCCGAGCGAAGCCAAAAGCCAGTCGCCGATCAGCGCCGCTCCGGTCAGGACTCCGCCGGCGATCAGGCAGGCGCGGATCGCCACCTGGCGCCGCGCCTTGGGCGGCAGGCCGTGGGTGATGGCGAGGAAGGTGGGGGCAAGGCCGAGGGGATCGACCACGACCACGAGCGTCACCAGCGCGGAGATGAGGAATTCGAGCGGCATGGGGCAGGAGGTATAGGCCTGTCCCGAGGGCGGTCAACGAAGGGCTGCTCCGGCCCCGGCGCAAGGCCGCCAAAGGGCAACTTTTCCGGGGCCGGGGACTTGACCGCAAGTGACTGAAATACCATATGAAAATAGGCGGTTGAGGGGGCGCTTTTAGATAGCTTTGCCGCCCTGAATCGGCTAAGAAAATCAGCCCGAATTTTGCGCAGGATTCTCTCGCTTGTCCGACATTGAAACTCCCAAGCCCGGGGACTCTGGGCCCTCGGATATCCGCCCCATATCCATCACGGAGGAGATGAAACGCTCCTACCTCGATTACGCCATGAGCGTGATCGTGGCCCGCGCGCTGCCGGACGCGCGCGACGGGCTCAAGCCCGTGCACCGGCGCATTCTCTATTCGATGAATGAGCAGGGGCATACGCCCGACAAGAAATACGTGAAATCGGCGCGCATCGTCGGCGACGTGATGGGCAAATATCACCCGCACGGCGACCAGGCGATCTACGACTCGCTCGTGCGCATGGCGCAGGATTTTTCCATGCGCCTGCCGCTCATCGACGGGCAGGGCAATTTTGGCTCGGTGGACGGCGATCCCGCCGCGGCCATGCGCTACACGGAATCGCGTCTCGACAAGGCGGCGCTGGCGCTCTTGGAAGACATCGACAGCGACACGGTCGATTTCCAGCCGAACTACGACGGCAACGAAAAAGAGCCGGTAGTGCTGCCGGCGCGTTTCCCCAACCTTTTGGTCAACGGCGCGGGCGGCATCGCGGTCGGCATGGCGACCAATATCCCGCCGCACAATCTCGGCGAGGTGGTGGACGCCGCGGTGGCGCTGATCGACAACCCGGAACTGGCCATCGACGATTTGATCGGCATCGTGCCGGGGCCGGATTTTCCCACCGGCGGCATCATTCTCGGCCGCGTCGGCATCCGCGGCGCCTATCACCTCGGCCGCGGCTCCATCGTCATGCGCGGCAAGGTGGCGATCGAGACCATCCGCAAGGAGCGCGAGGCGATCGTCATCACGGAAATTCCCTATCAGGTGAACAAGGCCGCGATGGTGGAAAAAATCGGCGAACTAGTGCGGGAAAAGAAGATCGAGGGCATCGCCGAACTGCGCGACGAGTCCGACCGCGACGGCTATCGCGTGGTCATCGAGATCAAGCGCGACGCCGTGCCCGACGTGGTGCTCAACCAGCTCTACCGCTTTACCCCGCTGCAATCGACCTTCGGCGCCAACGTGGTGGCGCTCGACGGCGGCCGGCCGCAGGTGATGAATCTGAAGGATTTGCTGTCGGCCTTCATCGCGTTTCGCGAGGAGGTCGTCTCCCGCCGCACCAAGCATCTTTTGGGCAAGGCGCGCGACCGCGCGCATATCCTGGTCGGACTTGCCATCGCGGTCGCCAATATCGACGAGGTGATCAAGCTCATCCGCGGCGCGAAGGACGCCAACGAAGCGCGCGAAGCCTTGATGGACCGCGAATGGCCGGCGACCACGGCGGCCTCGCTGATCGCGCTGATCGACGATCCGCGCCACCGGGTATCGTCGTCCGGCACCGCGCGGCTCACCGAGGTGCAGGCCAAGGCCATCCTCGATCTGCGGCTGCAACGGCTGACCGCGCTCGGCCGCGACGAGATTGCCGCCGAACTGGACAAGCTCGCCGCCGAGATCGCCGATTATCTCGACATTTTGCGTTCGCGCGCGCGCATCCAGACCATCATCAAGGACGAGCTAAAGGCGGTGAAGACGCAGTTCGCCACGCCGCGCCGCACGGTCATCGTCGATCAGGAAGGCGAGGTGGACGACGAGGACCTGATCCGGCGCGAAGACATGGTGGTGACTGTGTCGCACCTGGGCTACGTCAAGCGCGTGCCGCTCTCCACCTATCGCGCGCAAAAGCGCGGCGGCAAGGGCCGCGCGGGCATGCAGACCCGGGAGGAAGATTTCGTCACCCGGCTGTTCGTCGCCTCGACGCACACGCCGGTGCTGTTCTTCTCCTCGCGCGGGCAAGTCTACAAGGAGAAAGTCTGGCGGCTGCCGCTGGCGGCGCCGCAGGCGCGCGGCAAGGCGCTGATCAATATTCTGCCGCTGGAACAGGGCGAAATTATCAACACCATCATGCCGCTGCCCGAGGACGAAAGCTCTTGGGCCGATCTCGACGTGATGTTCGCCACCACGCGCGGCACGGTGAGACGCAACAAGTTGTCCGATTTCGTCGACGTGCGCCGCTCCGGCATCATCGCCATGAAGCTCGACGAGGGCGAGGCCATCGTCGATGTGCAGATCTGCACCGAGAAGGACGACGTGCTGCTGACCAGCGCGGGCGGGCAATGCATCCGTTTCGCGGTGACGGACGTGCGCGTGTTTCAGGGCCGCACCTCGATGGGCGTGCGCGGGATCGCGCTCGACAACGGCGACAAGGTTATTTCGCTCTCCATCCTGCGGCACGTCGATGTCTCCGCCGAGGAGCGCGCGGCTTATCTCAAGCGCGCGGCCGCGGTGCGGCGCAGCGCCGGGGAGCCGGAGGAGGGCGCGGCCGATGCAGAGGAGGCGAACGGCGCCATCGAGCTGGGCGAAAAGCGCTATGTGGAGCTATCGGCGGCGGAGCAGTTCGTCCTGACCATCAGCGAGAAGGGCTTCGGCAAGCGCTCGTCCTCCTACCAATACCGGGCGACGGGACGCGGCGGCAAAGGCATTGTGGCGATGGACATCCGCGAGAAGGACGGCGGCATCAAAAAGAAGATCGGCCGGCTGGTCGCCTCTTTCCCGGTGGAGGAGAGCGATCAGATCATGCTGGTGACGAACGGCGGGCAACTGATCCGCTGCCCGGTGGACGGCATCCGCATCGCCGGGCGCGGCACCCAAGGCGTGATCGTGTTCAATACCGCGGAAGACGAGCACGTGGTGTCGGTCGAGCGTCTCACCGAGGACGAAGGCAACGACGGCAACGGTGGCGACGCCGGATAAGGGAGTTTCATGCCGCGCATTGCGCTTTACGCAGGCTCTTTCGACCCGGTGACCAACGGCCATCTCGACGTGGTCGGCCGCGCGGTGCGGCTTTCCGACCGTCTTGTGCTGGCGATCGGTCTGCATCCGGGCAAGGCGCCCTTATTCAGCGCGGAGGAGCGGCTCGCCATGCTGGAGGAGACCTGCGCGCCGCTGGCGCGCGCCGCCGGCTGCGAGCTGAAATGCACCACCTTCGCCGATCTCGTGGTGGAAGCGGCGCGGCGCCTGGGCGCCGGCGTGCTGGTGCGCGGCCTGCGCGACGGCGGCGATCTCGATTATGAAATGCAGATGGCGGGAATGAACGCGGCCCTGGCGCCGGAAATCCAAACCGTCTTTCTTCCCGCCTCGCCGGCGGTGCGCCCGATCACCGCCACATTGGTGCGGCAGATCGCAAGCATGGGCGGCGACGTGTCGGCTTTCGTTCCCGCATCGGTCGCCGCGCGGCTGAAGAAGAAATTCGCCGCCAAGGCCGGCGGTTAAATCCTGCAAGGAGCACCATGAAAAAGTTTTCGTCGTTTCTGGCCGGCCTGGCGCTGGCGGCGTCCGCGCTGACCGCGCCGGCCTTCGGCCAAGCGGGCAATCTCGCCAATCCCGCGGCGTTGAACGAGAAGGCGCCCGCGACCTTCAAGGCCAAGTTCGATACCAGCAAAGGCGTCTTCGTGGTCGAGGTGCGCCGCGACTGGGCGCCGAACGGCGCCGACCGTTTCTACAACGCGGTGAAGAACGGTTTCTACGACAACGCGCGCTTCTTTCGCGTGATGAGCGACTTCATGGCGCAGTTCGGCATCAACGGCGATCCGAAAATTTCGGCCGTGTGGCGGGCGGCGCGCATCAAGGACGATCCGGTCAAGCAGAGCAACAAGCGCGGTTATCTAACTTATGCCACCTCGGGGCCGGATTCGCGCACAACGCAAGTATTCATCAGTTTCAAGGACAATAGCGGGCTGGACGCTCAAGGCTTTGCGCCATTCGGCCAGATCGTGTCGGGGATGAACGTGGTCGAGAGCCTGTATGGCGGCTATGGCGACGGGCCGCCGCGCGGCAGAGGACCGGACCAGGCGCGCCTTCAATTCGAAGGCAACGCCTATCTGGCCAAGGATTTTCCGCGGCTCGATTACGTCAAGAAAGCCACGATCGAAAATTGACCGGCCCGTTGCCGGTCGGAAATGAAAGCAGGATAGGAAAACGCATGGCCAAACCGGAAGACACGATGATCCTGGAAACCACGCAGGGCAGGGTGGCGATCGCCATGCGGCCCGATCTCGCGCCCGGCCATGTCGCGCGCATCAAGGAACTGGTGCGCGAAGGTTTCTACGACGGCATCGTGTTCCACCGCGTCATCGACGGCTTCATGGCGCAGACCGGCTGCCCGCACGGCAGCGGCACCGGCGGTTCGGGCCAGAAGCTCGCGGCCGAATTCAACCGCGAGCCGCATGTGCGCGGCACCGTGTCGATGGCGCGGGCGCAGGACCCCAATTCCGGCGACAGCCAGTTCTTCATCTGCTTCGACGCCGCCCCCTTCCTCAACGGACAATACACCGTGTGGGGCCAGGTGACCGAGGGCATGGAGAACGTGGACAAGATCAAGCGCGGCGAGCCGGTGCAGAACCCCGACAAGATCGTGCGGGCGACGATGGCGGGGTGATGCGACTTAAATATACCTCTCCCCGCGGGCGGGGAGAGGGAGATAAAATCCCATGCGCACCGATCTGTTCGACTTCGAGTTGCTGCCGGAGCGGATTGCGCTACGGCCGATCTCGCCGCGCGACGCGGCGCGGCTCTTGGTCGTGCGGCCGGGCGGCTTACCCGAACTGGAGGATCGCGGCGTGCGCGATCTGCCGGATCTGTTGCAGTCCGGCGACGCGCTGGTGGTCAACGACACCAAGGTGATCCCGGCGCGGCTGCAGGGCCGGCGGATTTCGCGCGGCGCGACGCAGCCGGCCATCGAAGCCACGCTGCACCGGCGGCTGGACGGCTCGCGCTGGCGCGCCTTCGTGCGGCCGGCAAAGCGATTGGAAAAAGGCGACGTGCTGCGCTTCGGCGCCGAGGGGCGCGTGTGCCTGCTGGGAGAGCTGGACGCCACGGTGGAAGACAAAGGCGAGGGCGGGGAGGTGACGCTCGCTTTTAATTTTACCGGCGCGGTGCTCGATCAGGCGATCGAAGAGCGCGGCGAGATGCCGCTGCCGCCCTACATCGCCTCGCGCCGCGCGGTGGACGAGCGCGACCGCGTGGATTATCAGACCCTATTCGCGCGCAAGGAAGGTTCGGTGGCGGCGCCGACCGCGAGCCTGCATTTCACCGACGATTTGTTGGTGCGGCTACGCGAGCGCGGCATATCTCTGCATATCGTCACCCTGCATGTGGGGGCGGGCACCTTCTTGCCGGTGAAGGCGGACGACACGGAAGCGCACAAGATGTACCCGGAATGGGGCACGGTCAGCGCGGAGACGGCGGCGGCGCTCAACGCCGCGCGGCGCGCGGGCGGGCGCATCGTGGCGGCGGGATCGACCTCGCTGCGGCTGCTGGAAAGCGCGGCGGGCGAGGACGGCGGGATCAAGCCGTTCGCGGGCGAGACGGCGCTGTTCATTACTCCCGGTTATCGCTTCAAGGCGGCCGATATCATGCTCACCAATTTTCATCTGCCGCGCTCTACTCTCTTTATGTTGGTATCGGCCTTTGCCGGGCTGGATGTGATGCGCCGCGCCTATGCGCATGCCATTGCATCCCGTTATCGTTTTTATTCTTATGGCGATGCTTGCCTGCTCTTTCGAGCCTAGTGAGGGTGTTAGCGATGCCGCAAAAGAAGGATGGTCCCGATCTCGCAGGAAGCGACGTGGTATTGCCGTTCCATGCGTGGGGAACGAGCTGCCCGGTTCAATATGACATCGATTATGCGGGCCATAATTATTATGTTCGCTATCGGTCGAGCTGGCTGTCGGTGACGTTGGATATCGATTCCAGCGACACGGAATTATTTACCCAGCAGCTTTCGCAAGACGACCTTGACGGCTTCTGGTCGGACGAGGCGACCAACGTCTATCTGGCCTTGATCGGCCGCGCCATACGGGATGGAAAACTAGCCGAACTTCACCTGCCGATGAAACATGAGATTCGAAACCACCCTTTTTACCGCAAGGGACCTTATGCCGGTTACGATCCGAAAAACGGCGATGGGCCATGATTGGCGCAAGATGCAAGTTCCGTGATGACGCTGCATAAGGTCGAGATGTCCAGCGCTTTCGCCTTCAAG
>JBBDNZ010000213.1:0-10299 GCA_040877285.1 Xanthobacteraceae bacterium | reverse complement strand
CGCGGGACACCCCTCCCCACCGAGGGGCGCCTATCTGGAAGGGTAGACTCGATGAGCAACGCAATGCCCGGCGTGCGGCCGGCCAACCCGCACTTCTCGTCCGGCCCCTGCGCCAAGCGCCCCGGCTGGAGTCTCCAAGTCCTCACAGATGCCGTGCTCGGACGTTCGCACCGGTCGAAGATCGGCAAGGCGAAGCTCAAGCGCGCCATCGACCTGACCCGTGAAGTATTGCAAGTCCCGGCCGACTACCGCATCGGCATCGTGCCGGCGTCGGACACCGGCGCGATGGAAATGGCGCTGTGGTCGCTGCTCGGCGCGCGCCCGGTCACCATGCTCGCCTGGGAATCCTTCGGCCAGGGCTGGGTCAGCGACGTGCTGAAGGAGCTCAAGCTCAAGGACGCCAAGGTGCTCAAGGCGCCCTACGGCGAACTGCCCGATCTTTCCAAGATCGACTGGAAAAGCGATGTGGTTTTCACCTGGAACGGCACCACCTCCGGCGCGCGCGTTCCCAACGGCGATTGGATCGCGGCGAAACGCGAGGGGCTTGCCATCTGTGACGCCACCTCGGCGGCTTTCGCGCAGCCGCTCGACTTCCCCAAGCTCGATGTCGTGACCTTCTCCTGGCAGAAGGTGCTGGGCGGGGAGGCGGCGCACGGCATGCTGGTTCTTTCGCCGCGCGCCGTCGCGCGCCTTGAGAGCTACAATCCGCCCTGGCCGCTGCCGAAAATCTTTCGCCTCACCAAGGGCGGCAAGCTGATGGAAGGTATCTTTGAAGGCGAAACCATCAACACCCCGTCGATGCTCTGCGTCGAGGACTATCTCGATACCCTGCAATGGGCGAAATCGATCGGCGGGTTACAGGCACTGATCGCCCGCGCCGACGCCAACACCAAGGTCGTCTCCGATTGGGTGGCGAGGACACCCTGGGTGGATTTTCTTGCGGCCGATCCGGCGATCCGCTCCAACACCTCGGTCTGCCTGAAGGTGGTGGATGCGGCGATCACCGCGCTTCCCGCCGCCGCGCAGGCCGACTTCGCCAAGAACCTGGCGGCGGCGATCGAGAAGGACGGTGTCGCCTACGACATCGCGGCCTATCGCGACGCGCCGCCGGGACTGCGGCTGTGGTGCGGTTCGACCGTGGAACAGCGCGACATCGAAGCCCTGATGCCCTGGCTCGATTGGGCCTATGCCAAGACCAAGGACGCGCTGCAGAAGGCGGCGTGAATTCACCTCCGGCGTGACCGGCGACTTCTCGCTCATTTATTTTTGGACACTTCGATGGCTCCCAAAGTTCTCATCTCCGATGCCCTGTCGCCCGCGGCCGTGCAGATCTTCAAGGACCGCGGGATCGAGGTCGATTTCCAGCCCAACCTCGGCAAGGACAAGGACAAGCTCGCCGAGATCATCGGTGGCTTCGAGGGCCTCGCCATCCGCTCCGCCACCAAGGTAACGGCGAAGATGCTGGAGAAGGCGGACAAACTGAAGGTCATCGGCCGCGCCGGCATCGGCGTGGACAATGTCGATATCCCGGCCGCCACGGCCAAGGGCGTGATCGTCATGAACACGCCGTTCGGCAATTCCATCACCACCGCGGAACATGCCATTACCTTGATGCTGGCGCTGGCGCGCGAAATTCCGGCCGCCGACGTCTCCACGCAGGCCGGCAAATGGGAGAAGAATCGATTCTTGGGCGTCGAGATTACCGGCAAGACGCTCGGCGTGATCGGCTGCGGCAACATCGGCTCGATCGTCGCCGACCGCGCGCAGGGATTGAAAATGAAGGTGATCGCCTACGACCCCTTTCTTTCGCCGGAGCGCGCCCTCGATCTCGGCGTTGAGAAAGTCGAGCTTGCGGAATTGTTCAGGCGCGCGGACTTCATCACGCTGCACACGCCGCTCACCGACAAGACCAGGAACATCGTCGACGCCAAATCCATCGCGCAGATGAAGAAGGGCGTGCGCATCGTCAATTGCGCGCGCGGCGGCCTGGTGGACGAAAAGGCGCTGCGGGAAGCGCTCGACGCCGGCCGGGTGGCGGGGGCGGCCTTCGACGTGTTCGTGGAAGAGCCCGCGGTGTCGAATCCGCTGTTCGGCCATCCGCATGTGGTGTGCACGCCGCATCTCGGCGCCGCGACCTCGGAGGCGCAGGAGAACGTGGCGCTGCAAATCGCCGAGCAGATGTCGGACTACCTGCTCAGCGGCGCCATTTCCAATGCGGTCAATTTTCCCTCGATCACGGCGGAGGAAGCGCCGAAACTCAAGCCTTACATCACGCTCGCCGAAAAGCTCGGCTCGTTCGCCGGTCAGCTCACCGAGAGCGGCATCACCAAGGTGCAGTTCTGCTACGAGGGCGCGGTGGCGCAGATGAAAACCAAGGCGCTGACCTCCGCGGCGCTGTCCGGCCTGCTGAAGCCCATGCTCGGGCAGGTCAACGTGGTTTCCGCGCCGGTGATCGCCAAGGAGCGCGGCATGGTCATCGAGGAAATGACGCGTGAGGGCGCCGGCGACTACGAAAGCCTCATCACCGTGACGGTAACGACCGAGCGGCAGTCGCGCCATGTATCCGGCACCGTGTTCGCCGACGGCCGCCCGCGCATCGTCAACATCAAGGGCATCCGCATGGACGCCGAGTTCGGACCGTCGATGATCTACATCACCAACCTGGACAAGCCGGGCTTCATCGGCAAATTCTCATCGACCCTGGGCGAGGCGGGAATCAACATCGCCACGTTCCATGTGGGGCGCGAGGTGCCGGGCGGCAACGCGGTCGCGCTCATCGAAATCGACGGAGAACTGCCGCCGGACGTGCTCAAGAAAGTGCAGGCGCTGCCGCAGGTGCAGCAGGCCAAGCGGCTGCGCTTTTGATGTGCTACATTGCGAAGAGGCCAGTATGGCTCGCCCTGACATCGTGATGGACGGAATGGCGCCTGCACCAAGAACTACCCGGACCAGGAATATCGCCATCACGAGCTTCTTTTGCGGGGCGGATAACTTTAATCAGGGGCAGACGACTTCTGTTAGGGGGCGGATGAGTTCTGTCAGGGGCCTATGAGTTCTGTAAGGAGCAGACGAAGCGTGTTGAAGGTGATTGCATGAAACGCGCCTTCCTTGCGGTGTGCATGGTCTTGCTCCTGGTTTGCGCCGCCCGGACGCAAGAGCGCAACGCGGCGTCTCAGCTGTTCGAATTTCGCGACGCGTTCCGAGCAGGATCCGAGGAAGCGGGGAAGCGCGAATATACACCGGTCCCCTGGAGCGCGTCCGAACGCGACCTTATCCGCACGCGCCTAGGTGTCGTCAGCGCGCAGGCGCCAGGCCTCTTCGACCGCGCGGCGGGCGATGGGCCGATCAGTCTCTACCGGGCCGATCTCGCCGGCGGCTCGCAGGCCAAGGGCGGCTATCGGCGGCTTACGGTTGGCCGTACTGCATTGCCCGTTCCCGGCTATGACTGGCTGACGCGCATCCTCGCGCATGAACTCGTTCACGTGGCCGATCCCTACGACCGGCTGAGCGCGGAGCCGGAGTGGAATGCGATGATCGAGCCGCGCATCACCAAAGCGCGCGAAGCACTAGCCAAGATCAAGCTCTCGCCCGTGATGGCCGCCGCTCTGCCGATCGGCCCACGGCGGACGGAAGTGGAAGCGCTGGTCCGTACGGCAAGCGGACTGCCGAGCGCCTATGCCGCCTACAACTCCGAGGAGGCGCTGGCCGAAGTCGTCTCGTTCATGCTGGACAAAGTTGCGGGTTACACCCCGCCGCCCGACATGGCCGCCTTTCTCACAAAGCGCCTGCTCAGCTCGGCATCCGCCGCCAAGGACCCGGCGGGCGCCGCCTATCGCGAAGGCCTGCGCCGTGCAGCCGAGGGCAAGCATGTCGAGGCGATCACCTCATTCTCGGAGGCGGTGCGACTCGATGCCCGTTTCCTTCTCGCGTTCATGCAGCGCGCCCATTCGCGGCAGGAACTGGGCGCCAAGACCGCGGCGACCGATGACTTCTCGCAGGCGATCGCGCTGGCGCCCCGTTACAGCCGGATGCGGCCGTATCTTTTGAGTTCGCGCGGCCTCTTGCGCGTGGAGGCCGATGACGCCGCCGGCGCGTTGGCCGACTGCACCGAGGCGCGTGCCCTGCGGGTCAATTACTACAATGCGCTCTTCCTGTGCGGACGCGCCAAGCTGGCGATGTCCGATTTCGCCGGCGCAATCACCGACCTTACGGCGGCGGCTCGGGTCCTGCCCTCTTATAAAGCGCAAGTCGAACCTTGGCTGCAAAAGGCACGGGCCTCGCAACACTGATCTGGAGTTCTAGGTCTTCCGGGCTGATGGCGGGCAGGGCTGGAAATAGCCCATAATTCCAGTAAGTTGATCCGTGGTTTGCCCGGTGGCGGGCCGGCGCCAGCCCGCGCAGGAAAGGCTTTTTATGGCGAATGTTGTCGTGGTCGGGTCGCAATGGGGCGACGAGGGCAAGGGCAAGATCGTCGATTGGCTGTCGGAACAGGCCGATATCGTCGTCCGCTTCCAGGGCGGGCATAACGCCGGCCACACGCTGGTCATCGATGGCGTCACCTACAAGCTGTCGCTGTTGCCGTCCGGCGTGCTGCGCCCGGGCAAACTTTCGCTCATCGGCAATGGCGTCGTGCTCGACCCTCAGGCGCTATTGGACGAAATCGAGCGGCTGGAAAAGCAGGGCGTCAACGTCACGCCGGACAATCTGCGCGTGGCGGAAAACGCCGCCTTGATCCTGCCGCTGCACCAGGAGCTCGATGCCTTGCGCGAAGCTTCCGCCAGCGGAACCCGGCTTGGCACCACCCGGCGCGGGATCGGCCCGGCCTATGAGGATAAGGTTGGACGGCGCGCCATTCGGCTCGGCGATTTGGCGGATCTTCCGGCGCTCGGGCCCAAGATCGACCGGCTGCTGGCGCATCACAACGCGCTTCGACGCGGCCTCGGCCTGCGCGAGATCGAAACGCGCGCCATTTATCACCACCTGGCCGCGATCGCGCCGCTGGTGCTGCCTTATATGGATTCCGTATGGTCGCTACTCGATGAGAAACGCCGCGAAGGCAAGCGCATCCTGTTCGAGGGCGCGCAAGGCGCCCTGCTCGACGTGGATCACGGCACCTATCCCTTCGTCACCTCATCGAATACGGTGGCCGCGCAAGCCGCCATCGGCTCCGGCCTTGGTCCGGCCGCCATCGGCTTTGTGCTCGGCATCTGCAAGGCCTATACGACGCGGGTGGGGGAGGGGCCCTTCCCAACGGAGCAGGACAATGAAATCGGCAAGCGCATCGGCGAGCGCGGCAAGGAATTCGGCACTGTGACCGGCCGTCCGCGCCGCTGCGGCTGGTTCGACGCGGTCCTGGTTCGCCAGGCGGTGCGCACCGGCGGTATCCAGGGCCTCGCGCTGACCAAGCTCGACATTCTCGACGGATTTGATGAAATCAAGGTCTGTACGGCCTATCGCCTGAACGGCCGGGAAATCGACTATCTTCCCGCCAGCGAGCGGGCTCAGACGGAGGCCAAGCCGGTCTATGAGAGCATCGCGGGCTGGCAGGGCCGGACGGTTTGCGCCCGTTCCTGGGCGGATTTGCCCGCGCAGGCGATTAAATACGTGCGCCGCATCGAAGAACTGGTGGGGTGCCCGGTTGCGTTGCTGTCCACGAGTCCCGAACGTGAGGACACGATTTTGGTGCAGAATCCGTTCGAGGCTTAAATCGCCGAAGAATGGTCCGGTAAACAGTGTAAAGCCTGGGAAGCGATGGCTGAATATTATCCACTCTTAGCGCGCGCCGTATCCAGTCTCGAAAAGAACACCGGCGACGCCCGGCGTGCGCTCTACGAGCGCGCCCGTACTGCACTCAACGCGCAATTGCGCGGCGTAACGCCGGCGCTCGGCGAAGCGGATATCACGCGCGAGCGGCTCGCGCTCGAAGAAGCGATCCGCAGAGTGGAGATGGAAGCGGCGCGGCGGCCGCATGGCGCCGCACCGCAGCCGGAAACGCCGCCGTGGGATCAGGCCAGGCCCGCGACGCGAGGTCCAACTCCCGCTTTTGGCCCGGGCGGCGGCGAGCCGCCGTATGGCGACATCCGCCAGGCCGAGCCGACACAATCCGAGCCCGGTTCACCATTCGAGCCGACCGTAGCCGGGCGACGCGCGGACAGGCCTGCGCCCGGCGAGCGTTTTTCCCCGAGCGACCGGAGCTTTCGCGGCGTTCGCGATGGCATGGCCGGAGGCGACGACATCCGCGAACCGGCGGCGCCATCCGCAAAACCGGCGCATGATCCATTTGCCGGGTTTCCGCCTGCGCACGGTCAGGGCCGCATCGAACCAAGTCTCACACCGGAAGAGCTGTTGTCCGCGCCGCGCGAATTGCCGTCGCCCAAGCCGTCCGAAGCACGGCCCGGTATGACGAAACCGCACGGTGGACCTGTGCAGCTGCGGCCGCATTCCGAGGATTTCGAACGCCCGCCCGGAAGGCAGCGGCTGGGTTCCGGCTCCGGCGCGTTGACACGGCTGGTCATCGCCGCATGCGTCGTCGTCGCGCTGGGAACGGCCGGCGTATTCGCCTATCTCAAATGGCCGAGCATCGCAGGAATGTTACAGTCCGAGAGCGGTCCGGCCGGTCAGATGTCGCAGAACGCTACGCAGTCGCGCTCAAAGATCGCAGACCGGATCAGCGGCGGCAGTCAGAACGACGCTCCTGGCACACAGCCTGGCTCCGGTCCGGCGGCGGAGGTGGCGCAGCGGGTGGTGCTCTACGAGCAGGATCCGGAAACGAAAGAGAGCAAGCAGTATATCGGCTCGGTGATCTGGCGGGCGGAAACCGTGTCACCGGGGCCGGGGCTTCCGCCCGATCTCGCCATCAAAGCGGACGTGGAAATCCCCGACAGAAAGATGCGGATAAACTTTACCATGCGGCGCAACAGAGAAGAAACGCTGCCGGCAAGTCACACCATCGAGATTATCTTCAACGTGCCGCCGGATTTTTCCCACGGCGGTATTGCCGACGTGCCCGGCGTGTTGATGGAGGACGCCGAGCAGAACCGCGGCGCGCCGCTTGCCGGTCTGCGGGTGAAGGTAACCGATGGCTTTTTCCTCATCGGGCTATCCTCGGTGGAATCGGAAGTCCGTCGCAACGAGCTACTGCTCAAGGATCGACCCTGGCTGAATATTCCCATCATCTTTAAGAACAACCAGCGCGCGCTGCTGGCGATGGAAAAAGGCGTGCCGGGCGACCGCGTCTTTGCGGACGCCTTCGCCGCCTGGCAGAAGTGACCGGCCAACGCGGGTGCAATCGAAGCGAAAATTAGGCGCCGTTTCCGCGTGACCGGACTTGCGTCCCGAGCACGTTAGTGCGCGGCCGCGCTTGCCTGCGGCGTTTCCATCGTCGCCATGCGGTTCTTGACCGCCTTCTGCACCTTCTCGAAGGCGCGCACCTCGATCTGCCGCACACGCTCGCGCGAGACCCCGAACTCCTCGGCCAGTTCTTCGAGGGTAATGGGATCCTCGGCCAGGCGGCGCGCCTCGAAGATGCGCCGCTCGCGGTCGTTGAGCACGGTGAGCGCCTGCGAAAGCGCGGCGCGGCGGTTGCCAAATTCCTCGCTCTCGGCGAGAATCCGCTCCTGGCTCGGCGCGTCGTCAACCAGCCAATCCTGCCACTCGCCGGAATCGCCGTCGTCGCGGATCGGCGCATTGAGCGACGTGTCGCCGCCGAGGCGGCGGTTCATGTCGACCACGTCCTGCTCGGTGACGCCCAGCCGCTTGGCGATCAGTTTGACCTGATCGGGATGCAGGTCGCCTTCCTCCAGCGCGGAAATCTTGCTTTTGGCCTTGCGCAGGTTGAAGAACAGCTTCTTCTGGTTCGCCGTGGTGCCCATCTTCACCAGCGACCAGGACCGCAGGATATATTCCTGGATCGCCGCCTTGATCCACCACATGGCGTAGGTGGCGAGACGAAATCCCTTTTCCGGCTCGAAGCGCTTGACCGCCTGCATCAGGCCGACATTGCCTTCGGAGATGACTTCCGCAATCGGCAAGCCGTAACCGCGATAGCCCATGGCGATCTTGGCCACGAGGCGCAAATGGCTGGTGACGAGCTTGTGCGCCGCCTCGCGGTCTCCATGCTCGCGCCAGCGCTTGGCCAGCATGTATTCCTGCTGCGGTTCCAACATCGGGAACCGCCGGATTTCTTCCAGATAGCGGGTAAGGCCGGATTCGGCCGTCAGTATCGGCAAAGCCGCGGTACGGGCCATATTAGCGCCCTCCAAGTTGTGCCCCCGATAACCGGCGGGCGGTTGACGCCGCCGCTGCATGAGCCGACGGCGCAATCCAATGCTGCGATGACGAAGGCCTATCGCACATGCAACATATAGGACCAATGGGGCCAAAGGAAGATAGTCGTCATTATCTAGGAGTCACCACAAATGACTAAGGGTAGAGTAAGTGCCGACAGGGCAGCGAATGTTGAACCATTATCTGAAGAACCCGAGGTTTTTCCCGAGCGCGCTAAGGTCCGCCACAAGGTCCTCGATACGCTCAACAAGATCATTAAGGTCCGCGAGCGTTACAATCTCACTGCGGGTAACGGTAGAACGGTTAAGCCGAACGGTTTGGATTAGCACGGTGCCCAGTGGTGAATCCGTGCCCCAAACGCCGTGGATATAGGCATTACGATCCTGTCGCGAATCCTCTATACGTTCTAGCAATTCAGCAATGTCAGGGCGGTTAGAAAGTTGGATTTCGACAAGAGTACCGATCCATTTTAGTAATTGTTCGGTGGAAACTGTTTGATTCAGAACGTACATTGAGCCGGGATCAGCTTTAAGTAGATACGACAAAAATTCGGCTAGTAGAGATTCGACTGCCGACCAGAAAACCGCAGCGCGTCCAAGCTGCTCGAAAAATTGAGGCTCAATGTCTCTCGTTTGACCGGATTCGGACATGGCAAAAACTCAGGATCAATACAGCGAACGCGAAGCAAATCAACGGTTCATGCGCGCCCTAAAAGCCGCCGTTAACACACCGCCGAAGCCGCTCAAGAGCATGACTCGGAAGGGTGTCCCTGCGCAACGCAAGAAGCGGCGGAAGCGGGCTGTAAAGGTCGCTTAGAACAGGCGATTGGGCGTTGGAGTCGGTGAAGTGCTGGTCGCATTCTTGCGGCTATGACAACCGATTACATCAGAGAACTCGCCCTTATGGCTGTATCTCAGCACTTTGCTGAAGCGCGGCTATCAAGGCTGCTGGAACGGTCATACCGACCGGCCCAACACCCTCATTCTTCAGCACCGACCCAACCTCAATCAAGCTCGAAACGAGCAAGTCTTTGTTCAAGACTCGCGCTTCGATTAACTGGCGACAAATAGCAGCAAGCGTCCTTACGACACCTGTATGCAAATCGGCAAATGCTGTCTCAGTCGGCGTTGTATCGCTCATTTCCGCCCCCTCTTCCGTCGCCAACTTTTGAATCGCCCGGCGCGATATTTGAAAATAGGCTTAGTGAGGTTGCCGGTACATCAGGCGCTTGCCTTCCACGCCCTTGATCGCGGCATTCATGCGGTCTGCATCATTGAAGCCAAGCCCGGCGCGGTGGTTATAGCGGTGATCGAATTCAGCGAGATAGCGGTGCAGATTTTTCTCGGCGCAATGCTGATACACGCCCTTCATCCCGCGTTTGAAGATTGAGAAATAACCCTCAATCGTGTTGGTGTGTGCAATGCCGCGAACGTACTCACCATGCGAGTGCGTGACGGTGTGGTGAGTGGCGAATTCCTGGCCGACCTGCATGTAGAGGCGGCTTTCGTCGGTCATTAGGTGCGCTTCGCGGGCGATATTATCGCGAACGATCTGGTTGACGTTCGGACCATTGGCCACGGCAGGATGGAATGAGCGCACGCGGCCGCCGCGCTCCACCAATGCAACGATAGCGCGTTTGTTGGACGGGCCTGATTTTCCGCCCTTGGTGAACGGCAGGCCATAGCGCGTCTTTGTGCGCTTGCGCGATTCCTCGACCTCACCGAAATAGGTTTCATCGGCTTCGACAACCTTGCCGCCGCTGCCAAGCGGTGTAAGCCCACCGTCGCGCATAGCCTCGCGAATGCGATGCGCCATGAACCAAGCGGTCTGATAGGTGACGCCCAAGGTGCGGTGAAGCTGATGGGCGCTGATGCCCTTCTTGCTGGCATTCATCAGGTAGAACGCGGCCATCCACTTGTGCAGTGGCACCTTAGACCGCTCCATGACTGTGCCAGTGGTGACGGTGAAATCCCTGCGGCACTCCGGCTCTGCGCAGCGCCAGAGGCCCGCGCG
>JBBDNZ010000212.1:0-10468 GCA_040877285.1 Xanthobacteraceae bacterium | reverse complement strand
TGACTTCCTCGCGGGCGGTGACGTGCGACATATTGGGCCGGGTGCCCAGCGTCTCCTCGTCGAGATTGTCGAGCGCGGTGAGCCCGCGCGGGAAGAATTCGCGGTAAATCACGCGCTCGGCGAAGCCGTCGGCAAAACGGAAGCCAAGCCGCAGCGACAGCTCGCTCAAGCCTTCGCCGACCAGCCGACGGTTGCGCGAGCCGAGCATGGACAAGCGGTTACGCACGACGATCCAGTCGGGCAGCGCCCCGTCGATCAGCCGCCGCTGGCGGCGCGCCTCCATCACCATTTCCGCATATTGGCTTTGCCCCGTCACCGCATAGGTGGTGGGATCGACGGTGCCGAGCACGTCGAAATCCAGGAAGCTGTCGTTGAGCGGGGTGACCAGCGTGTCCGCCATCGAATGCGCCAGGCGCATCAGGTAATTGTCGGTTCCCGGCGTATCCACAACGATGAAATCATGGGTTTTTTCCACCGCCGTGATCGCTTCGGCAAAGCCCGAGAATTCAATCGCCTCGTTTTCGTCGAGCTTGATGCTGGTGCCGCGGGCGATGCAATAATGCGTGGGAGTCTCGAGCTTTATGCCGGCGCGCTTGGCCCAATCGCGGCGGTTTTCCACGTAGTGGGTAAAGCTCTTCTGCCGGGAGTCGAGATCGATGGTGGCGAGGCGCTGTCCGGCCTTCATCAAGGCGACGGCGACGTGCATGGCCGTGGTCGATTTACCCGAACCACCCTTTTCGTTGCCAAGCACGATCACATGGGCGGAATTGGGCCGCCCGAAACCGCCCTCGATACCCATGAACTCCCCCCGAAGGTAGGTTAATTGTCTATTTTTTTCCGTGCCGCGGTCAAGGTTTAGTTCAAGGCGCACCCGTTCATAATTAATCGGCGCGATGGCTGCGGACGGTTCAATTTGCTAGGTTTCGCGCGCATTTGCATCGTCCCGCCCAGGTCCCAATCATGGCACGCCGGCCCGAGGTCACACGGACTCTTTTCGCCTTGCGCCGCTTGATAGCGCGCTTTCGCGCTGACGGCGACAGCGTCGCGCTCGTGCCCACCATGGGCGCCCTGCATGCGGGTCATCTCGCGCTGGTGCGCCGTGCCAGACGCCGCGCCCGCCGCGTCGTGGTCTCGATCTTCGTCAACCCGGCCCAGTTCGCGCCGCACGAGGATTTTGCCGGCTATCCGCGCCGCTTTGAGGAGGACCTGGCGGCGCTTGCCCGCGAAAAGATCGATCTCGTTTGGGCGCCTTCCGTCGCGGTCATGTATCCGGACGGCTTTGCGACGCGCATCGTCCCGCAAGGGCCGGCGGCCGCCGGCCTTGAAGACGCCTTCCGGCCGCATTTCTTCGACGGCGTCGCCACCGTCGTGGCCAAGCTCCTGATCCAGTGCCTGCCGGACCTGGCCTTATTTGGCGAGAAGGATTTTCAGCAGCTTCTGGTTGTCAAGGCGCTGGTGCGCGATCTCGACATTCCGGTAAAGATCGTCGCCGCACCCATTGTGCGCGAGAAGGACGGCTTGGCGCTTTCCTCGCGCAACGTCTATCTCTTGCCGCGGGAACGCGCGATTGCGCCGACCTTGCATCGCGTGCTGTCCGCATGCGCCAAAAAGATCAAGCAAGGCCGCGCCATCGGCGACGTCTTGGCGGAGGGCCGCGCCGCCGTCACGCGCGCCGGATTTGCGCTCGACTATCTTGAGGCACGCCACGCCCACACGCTTGCGCCTGTCACCACAGCGAAAGACGGGCCTATCCGCCTTCTCGTCGCGGCAAAGCTGGGCCAGACGCGGCTGATCGACAATATCGGCGTGTGAGACTGTTATAACAGCCCGAGTTGGCGCAGCTCGCGGCGCAAATTTTCCGGCATGCGTGCGGCACCGGGCGCCGCCTGCTCCAGATCGCGCGGTGCGTCTTTTGCAGCGAGATAACGCCAGCCTTGGAAGGCACGGAAAGGCCGCGGCTCCACCAGCACTACGGCCGGATCGAGCGCCAGGCGGCAGCGGCTCACGCCGCCGCGATCGACAAAGGGACGCAGGTCGAGCAGCCGCTGGCGGCAGCTTATCTCGCCGCGGACGACCCAATAGAGCGAGCCGCCGTCGAGCAGCTCGTCCATGCGCTTGGGCGTCATGCGCGTGGTGTGAATATGCTCGGGCGCGAGCCGGCGCTTTTTTCTGTCCTTGAGCTTTTGCTCGATCCAATCTTTCAGGTCTTGGACCGAATCGCAGCCGACGCAGAGCTTGATGAGATGCAGAGCCATCGGGCGGCGCATTTACGGCGCGCGCGGAGCGGCCGGGTCCGCCGCCGGTGGAGACGCCGGAGCGCGCGGCTCGGCGGGTTCGGATCCCGCGGCTGCCGCGCCCGGCGGATTGGCATTCATGATGCTCACCGGCGGGATGGAAGCCGCACTGGGAAATTCGATTGGCTTTGTCGCCGCGGCGCCGGGATTTTCCGGTTTCGCCGGCGTCTCCGCGGCCGGCGAAGCCATCGAGGCGTCCATTGGCTCGGACCAGGCCGGCGCGTAGCGGGCGACAATGCCTTCATAGGTCCGCGCCTGCAAATTGGCCTTTACGGCGCCCGCGTCGCGCAGCAACGCGAAGGCCTCGCATTGCTCCGGCGTGCAGCCGTCGCGGGTCGCCAAGACATGGGCGACGAAGCCGAAGCGGTCGGATTCGATCGCGCGCCGCAATCCGGCGAGCGTCGCGCGATAGCCGCCATCGGCGCGGCGGGCGTAGTCGAGGCCGTCGGCCAACAGCCGCAGCCGCGCTTCCACATAGGCAACGGCAGCCGCAACCGCTTCCGGGCTGACGAATAAGGCACGCTCGCAGGCCGCTTCCACCGCTTGACCGGCAACGGCATCCAGGCAGGCAAGCGCCGATCCGGGCGTCATCGCAGCCACAGTCAGTTGCGCCGCGCGCGCATCGAGCGCCTGGCGCTCGACGGCATGCTGCAAAAGGATCGACCGATCGAGATGGCTCCAGGCCGCCCAAGCGATGACGATCAGCGCCGGGATACCGAATAGCGCGGCAACCGAACCGGGCGTTGCCGACCGCCGCAAGGCCAGAATACAAACCGCAACCAACAGAACCAATAGCGCGGCCGCCGCCCACAGCGGCAGCGCAACCGTGACATTGGCAGCATCAAACTGAGGCATGTGTACTCCGTGCGGTCAGCGGTTTTGCGGCCCGGATGGCCTTTTCAGTGACCATATGCTCACACGCCGCCGGCCGACCTGAACCCAGGAGCCAGATCGGCGGCGGCCGCAAAGGCGCCCTTGGCCTCGATCGAAGTCATGGCGATCGTCGTGCGCAGATCCGTCACGCCGCCGCCGCTTGCGGCGGCGAGCAAGGCCGCGGCCATCTGCGTCTCACTCGGCGCCTCGGCGATGGTCAGGAAATCGTATTCGCCGAAGGTCATGTAGTGGGCAATGAGACGTCCGCCGGCCTTGGCCAGCAGGCGCGACACCGCGTCCGCTCTATCCTCCGGGCGCACGATCATTCCTTTGACGGCGTCACGGGTATAGCGGCCCTGGGTGATGAAGATAGGCATGGCTCATTTCTCCGTATAGTCCGCAGCGCAAGCGATCACGGCGTGGCTTGGCTGGCGGCGCAGCGATGCGCCGCGCGCGTCCACTCACGCGAAATCGAGCTGACTTTCTTTGGCGACGCGCTCAAACGCTTCCGCCGGGCTCTTGATGCGGTACAAATAGTCGTCGCCTTCGGACGGTAGCAGCCTGATGACCTTGTAGCTGCCGCCGGCGCCCGGACGCGTCATCGTGGGGGCCGTAAAATAGACCGCCTGACCGACGTGGAACTTATGCGTTCTTGGACCGGCCCCGCGACCAGGAACAGGCATCGACGCTCTTTCCTGGGGAACCTTTTTCTTCTTCGCTGACTTATTGCTCATATTATATTTATAGCAATTAATTGTGCCGCCTGCTGGAATTTCGCGGCAGCGCGGAATAGGTTGTTAATCTCTTTTATATTCAATGACTTAAACAGAGAAAGCGGGCGGCCGAAATCGACCTGAAAAGCCCGCTTTCAGGCCCTGCGGCAAACCCGCCCAAAAAGCGGCGCACGGTACCCTTCCTGGCTAAAAGGGACGAAAGATTCATTTGCGCCGACCCGGTTTGCATTGGCGCCTTTTCTGCAGCCATCTCAGCGCCGGCGGCCTGCAAACCGTCAATGCGCGCCGCTGCGATGGCGCAATGCACCTGCGATTTGATGGGCGTCCAGCCGGGTTCCGTCGTCGCCCCACCGCCGCATCGATATCTTTTCGCAAAGTCACGAAATGCCAAGAAATTGCCGCATCCGCAGTACCGATAATGCCGTCCGGACGGGAGCAGCAATGTCGCTCCCGATCACGACAAAATCATGCCAAGGCCGGGAATTTCTGTCGCACCTCGGCGTTGTCCCAGACCAGAGCAAACCTAGCGCCGCAAGCAGGATAGGCATGTCACGGAAATCGCAGATCAGCGCCGGACTGCTCGCCTTCCGTCGGCGCAACGGGCTGGAGGTATTGCTCGCACACCCGGGCGGACCGTTCTGGGCCAAGAAGGACGACGGCGCCTGGACAATCCCCAAAGGTCTCACGGAGTCGGATGCCGATCCGCTATCGGCTGCACGGCGGGAATTTACGGAAGAAACCGGTTTTGTCGCGACCGGCGAGATCACTCAATTGCAGCCGGTGCGGCAACGAAGCGGCAAGACCGTACTGGCCTGGGCTTTCGAGGCGGAATTCGACCCGGCCAATTTCACCAGTAACACCTTCGAAATGGAATGGCCGCCGCGATCGGGCCGGCGCAAAAGTTTTCCGGAAATCGACCGGCTGGCCTGGTTTCCTTACGATGCGGCCTTGCAAAAAATCATCGCCTATCAAAAACCCCTGCTCATCGAACTGCATACGATGTTCGCCCGCTGAAAAAATGGCGGGCAAGGCGGCCGGTCGTGCCGGGCCGACGGAAGAGGTATGTCGAAAGGGTCGCGGAAAAATGAAAAGTAGATCAAAGCCGCCTGCGGACCGCGACCAGGCGGTCCGCATAATGCCGTGTTGAAAAAAAGCCCGGCGTCAGAGCCGGGCTTTTTCACGACAGAAAATCAGTAGCACTTCGAACGGCTGACGCGGTACCACTTGCCGCCGCCATCCTTCCAGTAACAGTCGCCCTTCCACCAGTAATAGCCGCCGCGCCTGCGTTCAGCCTCGGCGCCAATGAGGGCGCCGGTCACGGCACCGATGGCCACACCGGCGGCTATGCCGCTGCCCTTGCCGGTGGCGGCCCCGCCGATGACGCCGCCGATCGCGCCGCCGACAATGGCGCCACCGAGAGCGCCGTTCTGCGCCGGCGCCTGCTGTACGGGAATTGCCGTGGCCAGTGCCAGCAGCAATACCGCTCCGATCGAGCGAATCATGTGCTTTCTCCTATTGCCTAGCTCCCCTGGACCCGTGGCCCACACGATTCATACGTGAATTTGGCCGGTTTTTCAAACGCAGCGGGAGCCGGCTAGGCAGCGCGTTCCTCTTCACGAGCCGGCGCGGATTCCGCGGACAATGGGTCGATGGCCTCGATCAGCTGCAGGAAAGACGAGCCCGGCAGGGGCGGAGCGAACACAAAGCCCTGCGCCGCCCGTATGCCGCGGTCGCGCAGGCAGGCCACTTGCTCGAAATTCTCCACTCCCTCGGCGATGACCTCCATCCGCATGTTGTTGGCCAAATCGATCAACGTCTCGATGATGGTCGTGGAGCCGCGCTCGATGCCGATGGCATCGACGAACATCTTGTCGATCTTGATGATGTCGACGCCGAGTTTGAGGATATAGGAAAGCCCGCTGTGGCCGGTGCCGACGTCGTCGATGGCCATCCGCACCCCCATCCCCTGCAATTTGGCGATCAGCCGGCGCGTCTCCGCCAGATTCTCGATCGGCTGCCGCTCGGTCAGCTCCAGCACGAGCTGCGAAAATCGCACCGAACCACTCCCAAAAATGTCCCGCACGTCGCGCAGGATCGTGTCTTTTTCGAAATGCCGCGCCGCCAGGTTGAATGACACCTTAAGATGCGGCCGCTCGGCGTAGGCCGGGCCGATTTCTTGGCAAACCCGGCGCATCAGCGCGCGCGTCATGTCGAGGATGATGCCGCTGGACTCGGCCAGAGGGATGAAACGGCTGGCGACAGCGTGCTGCCGTCGGGCTTGCGCCAGCGGATGAGAACCTCCGCACCGCGCAGCTTGCCCGACACGAGGTCGACCACCGGCTGGTAATAGGGCACGAATTCTCCCGCGTTCAATGCCCGTTCAATTTCGGCGATAGGATTTTCCCGTTGCCGTTTCGGCACGAAAAAGGAAAAAGCCAGGAGCACAAACGCCACAATCCCCGTAATGGCCAATCCAAGCGAGCGAATCCCGGACGCACGCTCATATAATTCCGATTTCGGAAGCGATGTGCTGACCTTCATGCCGTAACGCATGGAAGGCAGGCTCATAGCCAAGCGGTCGTCTTTATCGTCTTCGCCCTCGGCGGGCGCGCCCGCTTCCCCCAGCAATGTGCCGTCCTGCAGGGTGGCGCGGCCGTGGGCGTCGAGCGAATGAACCTCATCGGAACGGTGCGCGACCACCCTCGAGCCGAGCAGCATGATGCCCAGGCCGGGAACATTGCCGGCGCCCAGGCGGCGGACCCGGACCATGTTCTCATCGATGTCGCCGATGTCGATCACCTCGATCAATATGTCCGAATCGGTCGCCACCCGCTGCGACGACAGCACCTTCCGCTGGGCGGCGAACGACCCAAGGGTGCTGCACAGCGTCTGGCCGTCCGCCGCGATGATGGAGATTTCCTTGATCAAGCCGACCGACAGGGCCGCTTGCCGCAGCGCCTCAAGTTGGGCAGGCCGGCAGGAAACGAGCCCGCGCAGGCTAAGATCGTTGACGAGCTTGACAACCCGGCCAATGCGGTTTTCGGCGAGCGCCACCTTGCGCTTGGCGACTACCTCCACCTCTTCCTTCGCCTGATGAATGACGAGCCAGTCCAGCCAAAAATTGAACGCCAAAAGGCCGGCGCACGCCAAGAATACGCCGACCACGACTGCAACGGCTTTTTTTCGCCCTGCCGAGAGCAATTCCCGATCCCCCCATCCGGCTACCCCGGACAGGGTGGTGGAGCGCCGTAAAGGCAAGCTTAAGTGTTTGGCTACCTGGCGCGAGGCGGGATCGTCGGCATGATTTGCCCGCAGACATGGTTAGCTAAAGATGAACGGCGCGGCTTGGAGCCGCGGCCGTCGCGCCGCCGCTTCCCGGCGCCAACTCACCGGTAGGCGAGCGGGCGGCGGCATGGCTCCAGCCCGGCAGCGCGGTGATCGACCGGGTGGCATTCGCCGACGCTTGCGGCGGCAACCGCAGCAGACGGTCGGGCAGGTCGAGCTGCACAAAGTGCCGCCATGGTGCGTCAAAGGCGGACGCGGCGGCGCCGCTCGGTGACACGCGCCGACGGCGCTCCGGAGCGGGCATTCAATTCCTTAACTTTCCGCAGGCAGGATTCTCGCGGGGAAGATTCGAGGCACGCAGCCGAAGAATCCTCTTGAACGAAGTGGATTGTGTGTTATTTGGGATTCGCCGCTGTGGCCGGTCTGTGCGTGCAGGTCAGTTTCGGCGGCATTCGTTTCCGTGAGCCGGTTCGCCGGTCTCTCGGGCTTCGATCTCTGGTTGGGGAGGACATGGCATGCGCCAGCAAGCCCTCTTCCAATTGGGGACGGGCTTGGGGACCCCAAGTACCTCCCGAAAGGAAGACTTCGCGGTCGTCAAAGCTAGGAAAGTCAAAGCTGCAGTAGCGGTCGAGACCAAACAGCCTGACGATCATTTCGTGGTGAGGAACGGGGTGCGGTGCGCCGGTGCGCATCTCATCGTCGACCTTTACGAAGCCAAACGTCTCGACGATATAGACCATATCGAAGCGACGCTGCGGCGTTGCGTGGATGCGGCGGGGGCGACCCTTCTGCATATCCATCTGCATCATTTCGAGCCTAACGGCGGCGTTTCCGGCGTGGCGGTGCTGGCGGAAAGCCACATCTCCATCCATTCCTGGCCGGAAAACGGATATGCCGCGCTCGATGTGTTCATGTGCGGCAATGCCAACCCGGATGCCTGCGTCCCCGTGCTGCGGGAGGCATTCAAGCCGAAACAGGTCGCGGTCAGCGAGATCCTGCGCGGCCAGGGCGCGTAAAGCCCCATTGCCATCAAGAGGCGCGAACGGCCGGCTTGCTCCGGCCGTTTCCGCTTGGAGGAGCGCCATGGCCGAAAAACGCTGGATCCCGGAAACCCTGTTCGACGAATTCGGCTTCCGCATGACCTATGAGGTCGAGCGGGTGCTCTATGAGATGCGAACGGAGCACCAGCACCTGGTGCTGTTCGAAAATAAGTTTTTCGGCAAGGTGCTGATGCTGGACGGCGCCACCCAGGTCACCACCCGGGACGAGTTCGTCTATCACGAGATGATGACGCACGTTCCGATCTTCGCCCACGGCAAGGCGAAGGAAGTGCTGATTATCGGCGGCGGCGACTGCGGCATCGCCGAGGAAGTGCTCAAGCACAAGTCGGTCGCCCGCCTCACCCAGGTGGAAATCGACGCTTCCGTGATCGAGTTCTCCCAGGAGCACTTTCCCGAGTTCACCGGCCCGGTCTTCGCCGACAAGCGGTTCGAGAGCGTCATCGCCGACGGCATGAAATACGTCGCCGAAACCGACCGGCGCTTCGACGTCATCATCGTGGACTCCACCGACCCGCAGGGGCCTGGCGCCGTGCTGTTCACGCGGGAATTCTACGCCAATTGCCGCAAATGCATGGCCAAGGGTGGCGTGATGGTCACCCAGAACGGTGTGCCCTTCTTCCAAGCCGGCGAACTGACCACCAGCATCGGCTATTTCCGCGAGCTCTATGCGGACGGAAGCTGCTACGCCGCCGCCATCCCGACTTATGTGGGCGGGCACATGGCCATGGGCTGGGCGGCGGACGATCCCAAGCTGCGGCAGGTGCCGCTGGAAACCATCGCCGAGCGCTATAGGGCTGGCGGCTCCTTCCCGACCAAATACTGGACGCCGGAAGTCCACAAGGCGGCCTTCGCGCTGCCGCGCTTCATCGCCGAGAAGGTGGAGCGGATATAGCGCTCCGTGGTCATGGCCGGGCTTGCCCCGGCCATCCATGTCTTTTATTCCGAAGCTGTGTGAAAACGTGGATGCCCGGCACAAGGCCGGGCATGACGCGGATAAGATTTCCGCGTCACTTCTATTTCCGCGTCACTTCTTCGGCAGATCGAGCTTGATATGCAGCTCGCGCAGCTGCTTGGGCGTGACTTCCGACGGCGCGCCCATCAGCAGATCCTCGGCACGCTGGTTCATCGGGAACAGCACGACCTCGCGCAGGTTTTCCTCCCCGCACAGCAGCATGACGATGCGGTCGAGACCCGGCGCGACGCCGCCGTGCGGCGGGGCGCCATATTGCAGCGCGCGCAGCATCCCGCCGAATTTTTTCTCCAGCACATCCTCGCCATAGCCGGCGATGGCAAACGCCTTCTTCATCACGTCGGGCCGGTGGTTGCGGATGGCGCCGGACGACAATTCGACGCCGTTGCAGACGATGTCGTATTGGATCGCCTTGAGGCTGAGGATTTTCTCCCGGTCGGCCGGATCGAGCTTGAGGAAATCCTCCACCGGATAATTCGGCATGGAAAAGGGATTGTGGGAGAAGTCGATCTTTTTCTCCTCCTCGTTCCATTCGTACATGGGGAAATCGACGACCCAGCAGAAGTCGAAGCGATCCTTCGCGATCAACCCAAGTTCCTCGGCGATCTTGGTGCGCGCGGGACCGGCAAATTTAACGAAGTCCTTGGGCTTCCCGGCGACGAAGAAGCAGGCGTCGCCGACGCCGAGTCCGAGCTGATCGGCGATTTGTTTGGTGCGTGCGGGCCCGATGTTCTTCGCCAAGGGACCGGCGCCGCTTTCCTCACCCTCGCGCCAGAAAATATAGCCGAGCCCCGGCTGGCTTTCTCCTTGCGCCCATGAATTCATGCGGTCGCAAAAGGCACGATTACCGCCCTTCGGCGCCGGAATGGCCCACACCGCGCCGGCCGGATCGTTGGCCAGAATATTGGCGAAAATCTTGAAGCCGGAACCGCGGAAGGCTTCGCCCACGTCCTGCATGATCAGCGGGTTGCGCAGGTCCGGCTTATCGGTGCCGTATTTTTGCATCGCCTCCGCATAGGGAATGAGCGGAAATTTCTGCGTCACCGGCTTACCGCCGGAAAATTCCTCGAACACCCCGCGCAGCACCGGCTCCACCGCGGCGAACACGTCCTCCTGGGTGACGAAGCTCATCTCCACGTCGAGCTGGTAGAACTCGCCCGGCGAGCGGTCGGCGCGCGCGTCCTCGTCGCGGAAGCACGGCGCGATCTGGAAATAGCGGTCGAAGCCCGCGATCATGATGAGCTGCTTGAA
>JBBDNZ010000211.1:0-1949 GCA_040877285.1 Xanthobacteraceae bacterium | reverse complement strand
GCGCGCGGCGCAAAGCCGAAGCGCTCGGCGTCGTAGCGCGGCATCGACATCTGCATCATCTCCACCGCGCAGCAGGCGAGCCCGAAGGTCATCCACATGAGCGAGCCGGTGCGCGCCCAGGTGATGAGATCGTCGGTGGCGGCGACAAGGAATCCCTTGTCGGCGAGTTCGTTATTGAGGTCGAGGAAATAGGGATCGTCCGCGCCGACCGGCCTGCCGGTGCGCGGATCGAGAATGCCCTTCGACGCGGGAGCGACAACCGGCCGCGGACTCAATCCCATTCCAGGGCTCCCTTCCTCCACTCATAGATAAAACCGACGGTCAGCACCGCAAGGAAGACCATCATCGACCAGAAGCCGTAGAAGCCGAGCTTGCCGAAGGCGACCGCCCAGGGAAACAGGAAGCTCACTTCGAGATCGAAGATGATGAAAAGAATGGCAACGAGGTAAAAGCGCACGTCGAATTTCATGCGCGCGTCGTCGAATGGATTGAAGCCGCATTCATAGGCGGAGAGTTTGATCGGATCGGGCGCCTTGAACGCGACGATGAAGGGCGCAATGAGCAGCGCGAGGCTGAGGGCGAGCGCAACCCCGATGAAGACAACGAGCGGTAGGTAATCGAGCAACAGCTGATTCATCGGCAACCCTTTCCGCCCGCAGACTTAAAGCCGCGGGCGCAAATCCCCCACCCCCCGACCGGAAAAACCGCCCGCGGCTTGGATGGCCGGTTCCGCAGCGGTTAGACCCTGGAATCTTTGCGGAATCGCGACGCGGACAGGAATATCGTGTGAGGCTTAGCGCAGGGCAGAATGAGTGGCAAGCCGCGCCAGATCGAAGTTTTCGGCCTATCGGCCTCGGCGATCTAGCGCGGGCCGGTAGGTGCAGGCTTCGCCACAATTGTCGCGATAGACGGTCACCCGCGTCACCGGCCCGACCTGGCGAATCTGCTCGCAGATGAAACGCGCGAGATTTTCCAGCGTCGGCGGCCCGAGCGCCTCGATGCGGTTGAGCAGCTTGTGGTCGAGCATCCGCCGCACGTCGGCAAGCGCCGCCTCCAAGCGGCCGAAATCGACGACCATGCCGGTTGCCGAATCCGGAGTGCCCTCAACTGCAACCTCGGCGCGGAAAGAGTGGCCGTGGACCTCCTCGGCGGCGCTGCCCTGTGTGGTGCCGCTGAGCGTATGGGCGGATTCGAAGCGGAAGGACTTGGTCAATTCCCACATCAACGGATTCCCAGCGTCTTGTGCGTTTGCAGGCTTAGCCGCCATTTCGGGTGCCGCAGGCAATAGCCGACCGCCTTTGACATATTGCCGGTAAGTTCGGGACCGTCCATCGGCTGCAGGGAAAAACGCTCGAAGGCAAGACCGCCAAAGTCTTCAGGCTCAATTCCCGCCTGCGGATAGACCAGCTTCAATTCCTGCCCTGCCCGCACGCGCAGTTTGGTGCCCGCCTTGGGGCTGACGCAGAGCCAGTCGAGCCCTGGCGGCGGATCGAGGGTGCCGTTGGTTTCCACCGCGACGGCAAAACCGCGCTTGTGCAAAGCCTCGACCAACGCGGGATCGACCTGGAGAAGCGGCTCGCCCCCGGTCAGCACGACCCAGCGCCGATCGCTTTCCCCGCCCCATTCCTCCTCGATGACCCCGGCAAGATCCTCAGCCGTCGCATAGCGTCCGCCGCGCGTGCCATCGGTGCCGACAAAATCGGTATCGCAGAACGGACATTGCGCGCCGTCGCGGTCTGCTTCATGACCGGACCACAGATTACATCCGGCAAAACGGCAAAACACGGCCGCCCGGCCGCTATGCGCTCCTTCGCCCTGCAAGGTGAGGAATATTTCTTTTATGGCGTAGCTCACAGCGTCAACCGTTCGTCGCGAGTTCATGCGCTGTCTTTTCATAGCGCGGTCCGGCATGAAGCTATTATGTGGTGCCGTAAGCGGCGCCGCGCCCG
>JBBDNZ010000210.1:0-1950 GCA_040877285.1 Xanthobacteraceae bacterium | reverse complement strand
CACGTCGCCGACCAGCTTGCCCGCCGCCTTGGCGCGCGCCTTCGCGGCCGCATCCGGCGGCGGCGCCAGCGGCTTAGCCTCGCGCATCAAGGCGCGCAGGTCGGTGTATTTCCATTCCTCGACGCGCCGGTGCGGCAGCCCGCGCGCGTCGAAATTGCGGAACGCCGCCTCGCGCAGCTTGGCGACCTCGCCGGCGCCCGGCAGCATGCCTTTGAGCGCCGCAAAGGTCTCGGCCAGCGCCAGCTCGGCCGCGGTCTTCATGGGTTTGATCTCGGCGTTCATCGGATCAATCCGTCGTCAGGCGACGGCCTCGTCCTGATATTGCGCATAGCCGCGCGCTTCTAGCTCCAGCGCCAGGTCCTTGCCGCCGGTCTTCACCACCCGGCCCTTGGACAGCACATGCACCACGTCGGGCACGATGTAATCGAGCAGCCGCTGATAGTGGGTGATGACGATCATGGAGCGCTCCGGCGAACGCAGGCGATTCACACCCTCTGATACGGTCCGCAGCGCGTCGATGTCGAGCCCGGAATCCGTCTCGTCCAGCACGGCCAGCCGCGGCTCCAGAAGCGACATCTGCAAAATCTCGTTGCGCTTCTTCTCGCCGCCGGAAAAGCCGACGTTGACCGCGCGGCGCAGCATCTCCGGGTCGATGCTGAGCTTGCCCGCCACCTCTCGGACCTTCTTGATGAATTCCGGCGTGGAAAGCTCCGGCTCGCCGCGGCGCTTGCGCTGGGCGTTGAGCGCGGTGCGCAGGAAGGTCATGGAAGCGACGCCGGGAATTTCCAGCGGATATTGGAAGGCGAGGAAAACGCCCTTGGCCGCGCGCTCGTCGGGCTCCATGATCAGCAGGTCTTTGCCATCCAGCAGCACCTGGCCTTGGGTGACCGTGTAGCCGGGCCTGCCCGCCAGCACATAGGCGAGCGTCGACTTGCCCGAGCCGTTGGGGCCCATGATGGCGTGGACCTGGCCTTTTTCGACGGTGAGATCGAGGCCGTTCAAAATCTTTTTGCCGTCAACCTCGGCATGCAGGTTTTTGATTTCGAGCAATGGCATCAGCTTGCATTCCTTGAATTTGTCCGGCCCCAGCGCCAATGCCACGGCCCGTCGGTTTTTTGCCGCATGATCCGACTCGCCGCGACGGTGACCGCGATCACGATCGCAGCCCATGCGGTCCAGGCGAAAACGGGGGACGCTGGGCCTATCAGAGCAGCGGTGACGACGGCAACGATCGCAAAATACAGGATCACGAACGCCCAACCCTGCCAGGTGGTCGGCGTCGCGCCGTAGCCAAAAGTCTTCGGTTTGAACCAGAACTCGTTCATGGCATTGCCCGCGGTCAGCCGACCGATCCTTCAAGCGAAATCGAGATCAGCTTCTGCGCCTCCACGGCGAATTCCATCGGCAATTGCTGCAGCACGTCCTTGACGAAGCCGTTGACCACCAGCGCCACCGCTTCCTCCGCCGAAAGCCCGCGCTGGCGGCAATAGAACAGCACTTCCTCGGAGATTTTCGAGGTGGTCGCCTCGTGCTCCAGCACGGCGCCTGAATTTTTTGCCTCGATATACGGCACCGTATGTGCGCCGCACTTATCGCCGATCAACAATGAGTCGCAATTGGTGAAGTTGCGCGCGCCCGTCGCATTGCGGCTCGTGGTGACCAGACCGCGATAGGTGTTGTTGGACCGTCCCGCCGCGATGCCCTTGGAGATGATCCGGCTCGTGGTGTTCTTGCCGAAGTGCCACATCTTGGTGCCGCTATCGACCTGCTGGCGGCCGTTTGAGATGGCGATGGAATAGAACTCGCCGCGCGAATTGTCGCCGCGCAGGATACAGCTCGGATATTTCCAGGTGATGGCCGAGCCGGTTTCGACCTGAGTCCAGGAAATCTTCGAATTCTTGCCGCGGCACTCGCCGCGCTTGGTGACGAAATTATAGACGCCGCCCTTGC
>JBBDNZ010000209.1:0-10756 GCA_040877285.1 Xanthobacteraceae bacterium | reverse complement strand
AAATGGCATGGGTCCCGGATCGGCCTTCGGCCGTCCGGGATGACATGAAGAGGGACTACGCCGCCGCCGCCGCGGCTTTTTTCGCGGCGATGATCTGGTCGGCGTTGCGGCCGGTCAGTTCCGCCATGTGATCGAACTTGGAGGTGAAGCCGCCCACGCCCGCGGTGGCGGAACGTATCTCGACGATAAGATTGCCGATCTCCACTTCCGGCATCAGCGCGCGCACCGTGTCCCACCCGGTCCAGCCTTCGCGCGTGTCGAAGCCGAGGATTTGGCCGCGGCGTCCCGAAAGGATGGCGTTGATCTTGGCGGTCGCCTCACTGGGACATACGATTTCCACCGTATGAATCGGTTCCAGCAGAACCGGCTGGCATTGCTGCAGCGCCTCGACGACACCGATGCGCCCGGCCTGGCGGAACGCCATATCGGAGGAATCGACGGCGTGGTAGGAGCCGTCGATCAGCGCGACCGCGATGTCCACCACCGGGAAACCGAGCGGCCCGTGCTGGAGCGCATCGAGGACGCCTTCCTCCACCGACGAAAAGTAGTTGCGCGGCACGACGCCGCCGGTGATCTTTTCCTCGAATTTGAAGCCGGAACCGCGCGGCAACGGCTTGATGTCGAGCACCACGTCGCCGAACTGGCCGTGGCCACCCGACTGCTTCTTGTGGCGTCCGCGCTGCACCGCGCCCTTCCGTATCGTCTCACGGTAGCCGACGGTCGGTGGCCGCTTCACGATGGCGACGCCGAAGCGATCGGCCAGGCGTTCGGTCGCCACCCGCAGATGCATTTCGCCCTGCCCCCACATCACCACTTCATGGGTTTCCGGATTGTGGAACACCGTGAGCGAAGGATCTTCCTCCAACAGTTTGTGCAGCGCCTGACCGAGCTTCACGTCGTCCTTGCGCTCCTTCGCGCCCGCGGCAATCGCGAGCACGGGCGCGTGCGGCTCGATCTTGGCGAATTGCGCCGGCGCCTGCTTGCCGGAGCCGAGCGTGTCGCCGGTCTTGGCATGGTCGATCTTGCCGAGCGCGACCGTGTCGCCGGCTGTCGCCGCGCCGCGCTTTTCCGATTGCTGACCGAACAGCTTGAATACACCCGAGACGCGGTCGCTGGTGTCCGACGGCCCTATCATCTGCGCGCCTTCGGGAATCGAGCCCGCCAGCACCCGGACGATCGACATCTTTCCGCCGTGCGAGGTGTTGAGCGTCTTCATCACATAGGCGATCGCCTCGCCGCTTGCGGCCTTCACGCCGAGGCGCTTGCCTGTGGTTTCGATGCCGGGCGCTTCATGCCGCAGCGCCTTCATCAGCCGCAGGACGCCGTTGGTGCGGTTGGCGGAGCCGAGCAGCACGGGACAAATCTGACCTTCGCGCAATTCCTTCGCCAGGTCGTCGAACACTTTGTCGCGCGGCGGCTGGATATCCTCAAGCAACTGCTCCATCAGCTCGTCGTCGTGATCGGCCAGCGTCTCCAGCATGGAGAAGCGCGCCGTCTTCTCGCGGTCCAGCATGTCGCCTTCCAGCGTGACCACTTCCGAGGGAGCGTGCTCCTTGTAGACAAAGGCGCGCTCCAACGCGAGATCGACGAAGCCGGAGATGATCTCGCCGGAAAAAGTCGGAAGCTGGCGCAGCAGCAGCTTGCAGCGTGACGCCGGCTGCAGCAGGCGCAACACGTCATGAATGGCGGCGTCGGCCTTGTCGATCTTATTGAGGAAAACGAAGCGCGGGATTTTTTGCTCTTCCAGATCGCGCAGGATGAGCTGGAGTTGAGGAATTTTCTTCTCGTCCATTTCGCAGACCACCACGGCCGCGTCGACCGCCGGCAGCGCCGCGCGCATATCGTGGATGAATTCGATGGATCCGGGGCAGTCGATGAAAGTGTAGCTGTCGCCCATGAAGCCGGTGGTGGCAGCGCTCAATTCGACGCTCATGCGATGGTCGCGCGCTTCCTTGCCGGCATCGCCGACCGTGGTTCCGTCGTCCACGCTGCCTTGCCTCTGGATCGCGTCGGTGCGGGCGAGGATCGCTTCGAGCAGCGTGGTCTTGCCGCTTTGGAAGGGGCCCACCAGCGCGATACACCGGGGACCCTTGGGACTTGTGCCGTTTCCATTCCCTGTGGCCATGAACGCCTCCCACGCTGCATGGCGCTGGCCGGGCCAATCCGGTCAGACGCCGGAAAGTTCATCGTCTCAGGAGGCGGCCAAGCTGGCAAGGGGATACAGCCAAGGCATTCATCGCGTGACGGCGCGCGCGGAGAGCAAAATCCCTCGGGCTGCGACCACAAGCCAGGGGGCGGCACGCCGTCCTATTCAATATTTGCGCCGCCGAACGGAAAGTAACGGCCGTCCTAGAGGGCGGCCGTCAACCCCGCGATGAATTTATTTCTTTTTCTTGCTGGACGATGCGGCGCGCAGTTCGAGACTTGTGACCCCGGCCGCGACATTCAAGCCAGTCTGTCCCTGGACGCTCAGCGGCTGCAAGGTGATGGATTTGTCAGAGCCGCCGACAAGAGCATTGGCTCCCGCACCGATCCCAACCGCTGCGTTGGCAGATACGCCGCCATAACTGCCCGCCAAGCCACCCCGGGCGACCGGCTGCGAGGCAATCACCGCCCAGGTCACCACCGACTTATCGGTGAATCCAACGTCGAGACCGACGCGGCGCACAGCGGCCGTGTAGGACTCTTGACCCCCGACGTTGGGCCGGAAGGTGCAATTCAAGGAGGCTGTCGAGCCCACGATGAAGCTCGTGTTTTTGCCTCCGGTGCATTCGAGCACACCGGTATGCGTGCCGGATTGGGCCAAAGCAGGTGCGGCGGCTGCCAGAGCAGCCGCGGTGACAGAAGCAATAGTTAGGGTACGAAACATGACTTTCTCCTTGGTAGCGCGCGGCATCAACTGCCTCATCGCGCTGGCGAATCGGAATCTATACGGCCGACTGTGTATTGCTGCCGACAGGAGCGGCAGGACACCTTGATGTGTGTCAAACGTGCGCCTCGCAGCCTATCACCTTCGCCAAGCGCCTCGTAAGGAGGGCAAGGCAAATTCACCGGCTATTTTAAATTGCCGCAGAAGCGCTGGATGCGCCGGCAGGCTTCCTCCACGTCCTCGGTCTTGGTCGCATAGGAAATGCGGAAGGCCGGACCGAGCCCAAAGGCGGTTCCTTGAACGACTGCAACGCCTTCGGCTTCCAAAAGTTCGGTGACAAAATCCTCGTCGCTCGCAAGTTTCTTGCCCGAAGGCGCGGTCTTGCCCATGCTCCCGGCGCAGGACGGATAGACATAGAAAGCCCCCTCCGGCATCGGGCATTTGATCCCCTTGGCCTGGTTGAGCATGGAGACGCACAGGTCGCGCCGCTCCTTGAACACCTTGTTGTGCTTGGCGATGAAATCCTGCGGCCCGTCCAGCGCCTCCACCGCCGCCCATTGCGACACCGCCGCCGGGTTCGACGTGGACTGCGACTGGATCATCGTCATGGCCTTGATGAGCGGCTCCGGACCGCCGGCATAGCCGATGCGCCAGCCGGTCATGCAATAGGCCTTCGACACGCCGTTGATGGTCAGCGTGCGCTCGTACAGCTTCGGCTCCACCTGCGCCGGGGTGAAAAACTCAAAGTCGTCGTAGACGAGATGCTCGTAGATGTCGTCGGTCAGCAGCCAGACATGCGGGTGCCGCAGCAGCACGTCGGTCAGCGCCTTGATCTCGGCGCGCGTATAGGCGGCGCCGGTCGGGTTCGACGGCGAGTTCAGCAGGAACCATTTGGTCTTCGGCGTGATCGCCTTTTCCAGCGCCGCCGGCTTGAGCTTGAAGCCCTCCTCCGCGGGCGCGACCACCGGCACCGGCTCGCCGCCCGCCAGCAGCACCATGTCGGGATAGCTCACCCAATAGGGCGCCGGGATGATCACCTCGTCGCCGGGGTTCAGCGTGGCCATGAAGGCGTTGTAGAGCACCTGCTTGCCGCCGGTGCCGACGATGATCTGGCTCGGCTTGTAGTCCAGCCCGTTCTCGCGCTTGAATTTGCGCGCGATCGCCGCCTTCAGCTCCGGGATGCCGTCGACCGCGGTATATTTGGACGCGCGGCCGCCCTCGATCGCCTCGATCGCCGCCCGCTTGATGTTGTCCGGCGTCTCGAAATCCGGCTCGCCCGCGCCCAGCCCAATGACATCGCGGCCCGCGGCTTTGAGCGCGCGCGCCTTGTCGGTCACCGCCAGCGTGGGGGACGGTTTGACGCGCTTCAATGCGTCCGCGAGGAAAGCCATGGGAATCTCCGTAATTCGCGCCTGTTCCTAAAGGCGCAAAGGGACAACGGCAAGACGGAAATGTCTAACCCTCGCCCCTTGTGGGAGAGAGTAAAAACCCTCCCTTAATCCGCCGCTGCTAGAGCTGTCGCACGGACCGGAGGTCCCGATGGGCGGTTTCATAGATTCATTGCGTAATGGCCCCTGGCTCACCCGCGAGCGGGCGCGCCTGTGGGCCCTGGCGGCGTTGATCGCCTCGCTCGCCGGCATTCTCTATATTGTCGCCACCGCTAGCGGGCTGAGCGACTACCGAGGCCGCCCCATCGGCACCGATTTCTCCAACGTCTATGCCGCCGGTACCTATGTGCTGGAAGGCCGGCCGGAGCTGGCCTTCAACGCTCCGGCGCAACATGCCCGCGAGAAGGTCATCTTCGGCGATGCCACGCCCTTCTATGGCTGGCATTACCCGCCGTTCTTTCTCTTCATCGCCGCACTTTTGGCCCTGCTGCCCTATCTGCCGGCGCTCGCGCTGTGGCAGGGCGCGACGCTAGCGCTGTATCTGATCTCCATTCACGCGATCGTTTCTCCCTCTCCCCGCCGGGCGGGGAGAGGTGAAGAAAGCGCGGCGCGCGCAGCCGATCACCTCTGGCTCCTGCTCGCCATCGCCTACCCGGCCGTGTTCGTCAATCTTGGTCACGGCCAGAACGGCTTTTTGACCGCGGCGCTGATCGGTTTTGCGCTGGCGCTGCTCGACCGCAGGCCCATCGCGGCCGGCATTCTGTTCGGCCTGCTCGCCTACAAGCCGCAATTCGGATTGCTGATCCCGCTGGCACTCATGGCCACCGGCCGCTGGAAAACCTTCGCCGCCGCCGCCGTCATCGTGGGTGCGCTTGTCGTGGCCGCCACGCTCGTCTTCGGTTCCGATATCTGGTCCGCCTTTTTCGCCTCCGCTCATTTCACCCGCGAGGTCGTGCTGGAAGCGGGCAACACCGGCTGGCACAAGATCCAAAGCGTGTTTTCCTGGGTGCGGATGTGGGGCGGCCCGCTCCCTCTGGCCTATGCGATTCAAGCAATCGTCACGCTCGTTCTCGCCGCCGCGACAGTCTGGCTCTGGCGCAGCACCGCCGCCTTTCCGGTGAAAGCAGCGGGTCTCATTCTCGCCAGTATTCTCGCCACGCCTTACAGCCTGGACTATGACCTCATGGCGCTGGCGCCCGCCATTGCCTTCCTTGCCGCCGCGGGACTGGCGCGCGGTTTTCTCCCCTGGGAAAAAACGCTGCTTGCCGCGCTCTGGCTGATGCCGCTGATCGCGCGCAGCTTTACCGAAGTCACCTCGCTGCCGCTGGCGGTGCCGCTGATGCTCGTCGCCTTTGTTTTATTGCTGCGCCGCGCTCGAACGGAGACCGCCAGCCAATCGCGCGACTTGTCGGTGGCGGCGTTCTAAAATTTTGCGCACCGATGACGTATTTGTTTCAAATGCGGCGACACGAATCCATTCACGCCGTTCTGAATCGGCGCGTCATGCCCGCCTTGCAATTGCCGGACTTTGCCGCTCTATCGGCTGTATAGGAAGAATTTTCGCGCAAGGCTCCCGGGGGACCGGAATGTATACGCTCTATTCCATGCAGCGTTCGGGGAACAGCTACAAGGTGCGGCTTGCGCTGGCCAAGCTGGCCATTCCCCATCGGCTGCAGGAAGTCGACATCCTCAAGGGCGATAGCCACACGCCGGAATTTCTGGCGATGAACCCCAGTGGCCAGGTGCCGCTGCTGGAAGTCGCGCCCGGCCGCCATCTTGCGGAATCCAACGCCATCCTCTGGTTCCTCGCCAACGGCACGCCGCTCGTGCCGGAAGGCCCGATCGAGCGCGCGGCGACGCTGCAATGGATGTTCTTCGAGCAGCACAGCCTGGAACCGAACATCGGCGCGGCCTGGTTCTGGCTGATGCTGGTGAAGGGCGGCCGCGAGCTGCAACGCCACGCGTTCGAAGACTGGATGGAGGATGGCCACCGCGCGCTTGGCGTGATGGAGAAGCACCTGAAGACGCACCGCTTCTTCGTGGACGAACGCTATTCGATCGCCGACATCGCGCTCTATGCCTATACGCATATCGCGGACCAGTGCGAGTTCGACCTCAGCGCTTTCCCTTATGTGCGCGCCTGGCTCGAACGCGTCGCCGCCGAGCCCGGCCACGTCCCGATGGAATGGCAGCCGGTGCAGCCCGTGGCGGTGGAATAGCGCCAGCAGCGCCGCCTTAACCTTGCATTAACCGGCGCCACCAAAATGCCGCGATTTCTCAATGGCTTCGCCCCAGTCCGGCCGGACGCCCGCCGGTATCCGGCTTAATCTTTGTGGCATGACCGATTCGCTCAGAAGGGACATGACCATGACCATGCCCAAAGATGCATGCGCCGGGTTCGCCCGGCCCACCCTTGCTCGGCAGTCGGCGCGGCAACGCACCGCGCTGGCGCTGATCGCCAGTGCCGCGCTCGCGGTCTCCACCGTGATCGCCGCGACAGCGGTCACCATCGGCATTGCCCGGGCCGGCGAGATCGCCGCGGCCGGCGGCAGCGACGGGCATATTGCCGTCGCCTTGTTTCTCGGCATCGTTTTTGCCGGCATGGGCGCCCTCACCGCCGTGACGGCTTGGCACGGCGCGGGGACACCGCGCGAGGACTAAACCGCGCCGGCCGCTTGCGCGGCAACCATCACCATCGGTGAAAGACGAAAAAGGCGCCGGCCGCGATCAGCGCGAAGCCGATGCCGTGGTTCCAGGCCAGCGGCTCCTTCAGATAGACCATCGAAAATCCGGCGAAGACCAGGAGCGTAATGATCTCCTGCATGGTCTTGAGCTGCGCGGTGGAATAGACGGCGTTGCCCCAGCGGTTGGCCGGCACCGCCAGGCAATATTCGATGAAGGCGATGAGCCAGCTTACCAGGATCACGGCGGCGAGCGGCGCCGCCTTGAAACGCAGGTGGCCGTACCAGGCGAGCGTCATGAAAATGTTGGAGCCGGCGAGCAGCAGGATGGGCAGCAGATAAGGCGACAGGGTTGGCATGGCGAGGTTGGGGGATGGCCGCGTGCTTGGCGGCGGGCGGATGTAATGCGCGGGTGCGCTGGGAGATGGTGAACGTTAAGGTCGGGAAACGAGCCTCCGATTCGACGCCCGATCATGCCTCGTGCCCATGTCATTTTCACTGGAATAGCGGCGGCCTTGCTGGCCGCTGCACTGGATTCTGCCAACGCGCAGGCGCCGCCGGCCATGTCCACCCCCGCCGGCAAGCTGGCGCAGGAAGAACCTTACAAGCCAGTGGCGGTGAAAATCGCGCCGGCGCCCGACGATCCAAACTTCGCCGCCTTCCGCGCTCAACTCGCCAAGGTTGCCAAGGATCGAATTTATGCGGAGCTCGTTCCTCTGGTCGCCGCTCGGGGATTTTTTTGGGACGGCGATCTTTCCGGCGGCTTCGATCCGCAGCGCTCGCCGGCGGAAAATCTTGCCGCCGCCATCCGTCTGGAAAGCGGAGGCGGCGGCGGCTGGAACGCTCTGGCCGGCTTTGCCGCACTGACCAGCGCCACACCGCTGCCCTCGCGGCCCGGCGTGATTTGCGCGCCGGCCCGGCCGCAATACGACCTGGTCGACTTCGATCAATTGGTCGCCGCCACCGGCACCGATGCCGCCGTTTGGCGATACCCGCGCGAGGAAGGCATGGCCCTGCGTGCCGGGCCGCGGCCCACGGCCAGGATCATCGAGACGCTCGGGCCGTATTTTGTCCGCCTGCTCGACGTCGGCCCTCTGCCCGAAGATTGGGTGGCGGTGGCGGCGCCCAGCGGCAGAACCGGCTACGCCGCCGCCGCCATGCTCTTGCCTCTGCATGGCGACCGGCTTTGCTATCGCAAAGACGCGACGGGACGCTGGCATATCGCCGGCTCTATCGCCGCCGGCCATTGAACTCGTACACGGCTCCACCCGCCTAGCGATTGCTTAACCCGCGGCGGGCACTCTGCCGGGCGTGGGCAGTATCGATTTACATAGCGCCCCGCTGATGGGCGACCGCCCCGCGGCCGGGGCCGGGGCCGGCGTCGCCATCGTCGCCGTTATTCTGCTGCTGTTCATGCTCGCCGCCGTCTTCGGCGCCCAGCGCAAGGATGTCACGCAAGGTTTCGACGAAGTGGCGCACCTATCCTATGCCGCCGAGATGCAGCGCGGCACCGGCATCTGGCCCGCCTTGGAAAACTTGCGGATGCTCGACCCGCAGACTTTCCGCTTCACCGGCGAAGCGAATTATCTGAACCACCCGCCGTTCTACTACGCGCTGCTGGCGCGGCTCGGCCCGGCAATCGAAAACAATCCCGGCGCGGTGCTGATCCATCGTTTTCTCAACATCGTCATCGTCGCCGCCGGGCTGGCGGCGGCCATGACAGTCGGTCTTTTCGCCGGTTTCGACCGCTTGCGCCTCTATGCCTATTGCGTGCCGCTGGCCTGCATTCCCGTGCTCGCGCCGCTGGCGGGCGCGGTCAATCCCGACAATGCCGCCTTCGCCGGCGGCGCCGTCGCCACGCTTGCGGCTTGGCAGCTCGTTTCAACGGGACGGACCGCCTGGCTGCTCGCGGCTCTGGCGGGCGCGCTCGTCGCATCCTGGGCGAAGCTCACCGGATTGCTGCTCACCGGCGGACTATTGGCGGGGATTTTTCTTTATCTCATGTGGCGCGGCCGTTTCCGCCGCCAATGGATCATTCCCATCGCGCTCGCGGCCATGCTCGTGCCCGCCCCCTATGCGGCATTCGTCGCCCAATACGGCAGCCCCACGCCGAACACGCCGGCGCAAATCGCGCTGCTGGAAACCGGCGCGCGCGCCACCGGCTGGGCGGACGCCGCGCGGCTGTCGTTTCCCGCTTACGGAATCCATTTCCTGTCCGACTTCGTCGCCGGCTGGATGCCGGCGCTCGCCCCGCGCAATCCTTTGAACTACGCCGCGCTGGTGCTGCCCGTTGCCGCGCTGCTTTGCGCCGTGGCGGGCTTCGGCGTTTCCATCCGCCGCCTCGCGCGGGGGAAGGAGAGCGCCATCGACATCGTCGCCGTCGCCGGCCTTCTGGCGATCGCGGCGACGCTCGCCTGCAACATCCTGTTCAGCTATGACCGTCATCTGTCGAGCGGCTGGATGATGGACGCCTATCCCCGCTATTACCTGCCGCTCGCCGCCGTCGTACCGCTGGCCGGACTTTCGCTGTTGTCGGCGGTCGAGCAGCCGCGCTGGCGCGCCGCGCTCATCGTCTTGTTCATCGCCGGGCCGCTGGTCTTTCGTCTGTTCGGCGGACCGCTCGGGCTTTGACGCACGCTCGCTTCAGCCGTGGCGCAGCTTCAGAAGAATGATGCCGATGACCGGCACCAGCGTCACCACATTGGCGCCGATGATTGGCCAGCTTCCGAGTAAAATTCCGTAGTTCAGCCAGAGCACCAGGCCGGCGGCGAAGACCGAATAGGTCAGCAGCGATACCGCCGCGGCGTCCCGCGTGCGGATGATCCTGATCGCCTGCGGCAGCCAGCATAGCGTGGTCAGGGTCGCCGCCGCGCCCCCCACCAGGTTAACGATGATCGGATCCATAGCTCCCGCCTGACTTGTCCTTGGCCGCCCACGATTTCGCGCCGTGGAATATTCTCAATGGTATAGTCTTGGTTGCAATGGGCCTATTCTTACCGTCGTGGGCGACCGCCGAAGCGGCAGGAGGCCGCCACGGTTCGGTCACGGGGCGCCGATATACCCATTGCCGTGCCAAAATAATCCGCCGCCGCGGTGCGGACACCCCCGCCGCCGGCGGCTTTGTTCTATTATGATGTGACGATGTTATTGCGCCGATTCGAAAGTCTGTTGAACCCGACCGCGCCCCCGGACCGGCCGGAGCCTCCGCCCGGCTTGCTTGCCTTCATTTGGCACTTCGCCCGTCAGGCCAAGTGGCTTTTCGTTGGCTTGTTCGTGATCGAGCTGTTCGTGGCTCTACTCGATGCGGCGGTCCCCTGGTTCATCGGCCGCATCGTCACCCTGGTGAGCACGATCCCGGCCGACCGCTTTCTTGCCGAAACCTGGCCCGTGCTCGCCGGCATGGCGGTGGTGATGCTGGTGGCGCGGCCCATCGTCACCTTCGCGCGCTACCTTGTCACCAATCAGGCGATCGCCGGCCCCTTCACCAACCTGATCCGCTGGCAGTCGCATTGGCATGTCGTGCGCCAGAGCTGGGCCTTCTTTCAGAACGACTTTGCCGGCCGCATTTCCAGCCGGGTGATGCATACCGCCGGCGCCATGCGCCAGACACTGGTCGCCGCCGTCACCGCCGTCTGGTACGTGCTCGTCTACGGCACCACGGCCATTGTCTTGCTGGCCGCCGCCGACATCTGGCTGACGCTGCCTCTCCTGCTGTGGTTCGCCGGCTACATCGCGCTGCTGATCTATTTCGTGCCGCGCATGCGCGACCGCTCGAAAAAAAGCTCGGAGGCGCGCTCGGCGCTGACCGGCCGCATCGT
>JBBDNZ010000208.1:0-10796 GCA_040877285.1 Xanthobacteraceae bacterium | reverse complement strand
GAGCATGTGCTGGCCGCGCTTCGCGGGCTTGGCGTGGACAACGCGGTTATCGAGCTGGACGGCTCGGAGGTTCCCATCCTTGATGGCAGCGCGTCGCCTTTCGTGGCGGCGATCGATCATGTTGGGCTGGTCACACTGGCGGAGCCCCGCCGCTACATTCGCGTTCTCAAGCCCGTGCGCGTCGCCAGGGACGATGCTTATGGCGAGCTGCGGCCCTATGCGCGCGGCTTCCGCATCGAGGCCGAGATCGAATTCACCCATCCGCTGATCGGCCGCCAGTCGTTTGCGCTCGACGTCGGGCCGGACAGCTTCCGTCGCGAGCTCGCGCGCGCCCGCACCTTCGGTTTCATGCGCGACGTCGCCAAGCTATGGAGCGCGGGCTATGCGCTCGGCGCGTCCTTCGAGAATACGCTCGTGGTCACCGAGAGCAGGGTGCTCAATCCGGAGGGCCTGCGTTTCCCCGACGAGTTCGTTCGCCACAAGGCGCTCGACGCGCTTGGCGATATGGCGCTGGCCGGCGCGCCTTTGCTTGGAGCCTATCGGACCGTCCGCGGCGGCCATAAGCTCAACTATGCCGTGCTCTCCGCGTTGATGGCCGATCCGGACGCCTGGGCCTGGGTCGATGCTCCCGAGCAAAGCCGGCGGGTACGGGGCCATGCCGACGTGGCCAATGGCCTGGTGGCGCCGGCCTTCGGGCCGGACAAGTCCTAAAGAGCGCGTTCAGCAAAAGTGGGCGCCGGGGGTTTGCGTCCGAACGCGCTCTAACTCTTTAGAATAGTGCGTTTTCTTCACGCGAACCGGTTTTCGCTTCGCTTGAAAACGCTCTAGCTTCTTAACTTTCCGCCACATTCCCGGCTGAATAGCAGCATAATTTTTTAGTCTGACCGCGCTACTTCGGGTAGAGAGGTTGCAGTTTTCAAGGGGCGTGGGAAGCGCGCGGGTTGGGATTGAACGGCAGCATGCATTTGTCATCGTCCAGTTCGCCGTCATTCGGATCGATCGGGATCGGCCGGGGTGCGACACGGCTTGTCTTCGTTACCGCACTTATGCTGCTGCTCATTCCACTTGGCGGCTGCAGCAGCCTGCCGGACTTCGACACCTTCAATATCTTCAGCAAGAAGAACAAAGATCCTGCCGACGAGCCGGCCGAAAAGCTCTACAATGAAGGTATTTTTCTTCTGAATGAAAAGCAGGATTATTTCGAGGCCAACAAGAGATTCGAGGAAGTCGACCGCCAGCACCCCTATTCCGAATGGGCGCGCAAGGCGCTGCTCATGAGCGCTTATGCGTCCTATGAAGCCAAGGAATATGACGACTGCGTCACCGCGGCGAAACGCTATCTCGCCCTGCATCCGGGAACGGCCGACGCGGCCTATGCCCAATTCCTCATCGCCTCGTCGAATTTCGACAGGATCCCCGACGTCGGCCGGGACCAGTCCGTCACCGAAAAAGCCTTGCAAGAGCTCGAGGAAGTGGCGCGCAAATATCCCGATACCGAATACGCGGCCAGCGCCCGCAGAAAAATCGACGTGGTGCGCGACCAGCTTGCCGGCAAAGAGATGGAGGTCGGACGTTATTATTTGGAGAAACGCAACTACACCGGCGCGATCAACCGCTTCAAGGTGGTCGTCACCCAATACCAGACCACCCGCCATGTCGAGGAAGCGCTCATGCGGCTGACCGAGGCCTATCTGTCGCTCGGCATCGCGGACGAGGCGAAAACCGCCGCCGCCGTGCTCGGACATAATTTTCCCGACAGCCGCTGGTACAAGGACGCCTATCGCCTTGTGAAGAGCGGCGGCCACGAACCGGCGGAAAACAAAGGCTCCTGGATCAGCCGGGCCTTCAAGAAGGTCGGGCTGGGGTAGCGGACCCGCGGAAACCATCCACATATCGTCATGCCCGGCCTTGTGCCGGGCATCCACGTCTTTACAACTTGGCCTATCAAGACGTGGATGGCGCCGGAACTCGGGCTTGCCCGAGTTCCGTAAGGGTAAAGTGCCATATGGCGGGTAAACCCGACAGATGGTGACGAGCCTGGCCATGACGCAGCAACCAGGGCAACGTCATGCTCTCCCGGCTATCGATCCGCGATATCGTTCTCATCGACCGTCTGGACATCGATTTTGCCTCCGGGCTTGCCGTGCTGACGGGAGAAACCGGCGCGGGCAAGTCGATCCTGCTCGACGCCTTTGCCCTGGCGCTGGGCGCGCGCGGCGACGCGGGCCTGGTGCGGCAAGGCGCCGACCAGGGCCAGGTTGCGGCCGCCTTCGATCTCCCGGCAAGGCATCCGGCGCGCGATCTGCTGGCGGACAACGATCTTCCCGCCGAGGACGCGCTGATCCTGCGCCGCGTGCAGCTCGCCGATGGCCGCACCCGCGCCTTCGTCAACGACCAGCCGGTGAGCGTGCAGGTGCTCAAGAGCCTCGGCGCGCTGTTGGTTGAAATCCACGGCCAGCATGACGAGCGCGCGCTTGTCGACGCCGCCACCCATCGGCGGCTGCTCGACGCCTTCGGCGGTCTCGAGGGCGAGGCCGCGGAAATCGAGCGATTGTGGAACGAAAGGCGCGCCGCGCAGGAGGCGGTCGCCACCCACCGCGCCGAGGTGGAACGGGCGTTGCGCGAGGCGGATTGGCTGCGCCATGCCGCCGACGAGCTGCAACAGCTCGCGCCCGAGACGGGCGAGGAAACCGCTTTGGCCGGACGCCGCACCGCGATGATGCAGGCGGAAAAAGTTTCCGGGGATCTGCGCGAGGTTTTTGAAGCGGTGGCCGGCGGCCAGTCGCCCGCCGCGGCGCTCGCCGCCGCCGTCCGCCGCCTGGAGCGCCGCAGCGCCCAGGCTCCCGCCCTCGTCGAGCCGGTGGTCAAAGCCCTCGACAGCACGCTCGCTTCGTTGGAAGACGCGCGCCTTCATCTTGAGCAGGCGTTGCGCGTGGCCGAATTCGATCCGCGCGAGCTGGAGAAGATCGAGGAACGTCTGTTCGCGCTGCGCGCGGCGGCGCGCAAATACGGCGTTCCGGTCGATGATCTCGCCGCGCTCGCCGCAAAATACCGCGGCGATCTGGCGCTGATCGACGCCGGCGCAACACGGCTTGCCGCGCTTGAATCCGCCGCCCGCGAGGCGGAACAGCGCTATGCCAAGGCGGCCAACGCGCTGTCCGCCGCGCGCCGCAAGGCGGCCGACGCCCTCGACAAGGCGGTGAACAAGGAGCTAGGGCCGCTCAAGCTGGAACGCGCGCTTTTCTCCACCGAAATGACGAACGACATCACCACGGCCGGTCCCTGCGGAATCGACCGGGTGGAATTCTGGGTGCGGACCAATCCCGGCACCAAGCCCGGTCCCCTGATGAAAGTTGCCTCCGGCGGCGAGCTGGCGCGTTTCCTGCTGGCGCTCAAGGTCGTGCTGGCCGACCGCGGTTCCGCCCCCACGCTGGTGTTCGACGAAATCGACACCGGCGTCGGCGGCGCGGTGGCCGACGCCGTCGGCGTGCGGCTGGCGCGGCTGGCCGCCGGCGTGCAGGTCATCACCGTCACTCATGCGCCGCAGGTCGCCGCCCGCGCCGCGCGCCATTTCCTCATCAGCAAGGAGGCGCTGGACAAGGGCCGCCGCGTCGTCACCCGGGTCGCCGAGGTTGCCGCCGACCGCCGCCGTGAGGAAATCGCGCGCATGCTGGCCGGCGCCGAGATCACCACGGAAGCCCGCGCCGCCGCCGAACGGCTGATCCGCGCCGCGGCGGGGTGAGGGTCATTCCGGCGCCCCGGAATGACGGTAGATAATATGCTCCCTCGCGATCTTTCCAAAATCCCCGTCTCTGACCTGACCGAAAAGCAGGCCAAGGCCGAGCATGCGCGGCTCGCCGCCGAGATCACCGGGCATGACAGGCGCTACTACCAGCAAGACGCGCCGGTCATTTCCGACGCCGAATACGACCGGCTGCGGCGGCGCTACGACGACATCGAAAATCGCTTCCCCGATCTGCGCACGCTGGAAAGCCTGTCCATGCGCGTGGGCGCGGCGCCGGCGCGCGGCTTCGCCAAGGTGCGCCACGCCGTGCCGATGCTATCGCTCGAAAACGCCTTCACCGGCGAGGACGTCGCCGATTTTGTCGAGCGCATCCGCCGCTTTCTGCGCCTCGGCGCGGACGATAAGATGGCGTTTACCGCCGAGCCAAAAATCGACGGCCTTTCCATCTCGCTGCGCTACGAGAACGGCGAGCTGGCGACGGGCGCCACCCGCGGCGACGGAACCGAGGGCGAGGACGTCACCGCCAACCTCAAGATGGTCAAGGACATTCCTCACCGCCTCAAGGGCAAGCACGTGCCCAAGGTCTGCGAGGTGCGCGGCGAAGTCTACATGACCAAGAAGGATTTTCTGGCGCTCAACAAGCGCCAGGCGGCGGCGGGCGAGCAGGTCTTCGCCAACCCGCGCAATTCGGCCGCCGGCTCGCTGCGCCAGAAAGACCCATCCATCACCGCGTCGCGCCCGCTCGGCTTCTTCGCCTATGGCTGGGGCGAAGTGAGCGAAATGCCGGCGGACACCCAGTCCGCCATGCTCAAATGGTTTGCCGCGCTCGGCTTTAGGACCAATCCGCTGACCAAGCTCCGCCACTCGGTCGAACAGCTGCTCGCCTTTCACCGCCATATGGAAGCGAATCGCGCCGAGCTCGACTACGACATCGACGGCGTCGTCTACAAAGTGGACCGGCTCGACTGGCAGCAGCGTCTCGGTTTTGTCTCGCGCAGTCCGCGCTGGGCCATTGCGCATAAATTCACCGCCGAGCAGGCAACCACCGTCGTCAAGCATATCGAGATTCAAGTTGGGCGCACCGGGGCGCTCACACCGGTCGCCAAGCTCGAGGCCGTGAGCGTCGGCGGGGTCGTCGTGCAGAACGCCACGCTGCACAACGAGGACGAAATCGCCCGCCTCGACGTTCGGGTCGGCGATACGGTGGTCATTCAACGTGCCGGCGACGTGATCCCGCAAGTGGTCTCGGTTGTTAAGGAGAAGCGGCCGAGGGACGCCAAACCGTTTCACTTTCCGAACAAATGTCCGTGCCCGCTTAAGACGGACATCGTGCGGGAGGTGACCGCGGCCGGCGAAGCGGGCGCCATCGCGCGCTGCACCGGCGAATTCGCCTGTCCCTACCAGCGGGTGGAACACCTGAAGCATTTCGTTTCGCGCCGCGCCTTCGATATCGACGGGCTGGGCGAGAAACAGATCGAACTGTTCTATGAAAAGGGCTGGGTCAAGGAACCGGCCGATATCTTCACGCTCGAAGAGCGCAACAAAAAGATCAAGCTCGAAGAAGTCGAAGGTTACGGCGAGGTGTCGGTGCGCAATCTGTTCCGGTCGATTGCGGCGCGCCGCGAGATTTCGCTCGACCGTTTCATCTATGCGCTCGGCATTCGTCACGTCGGCGAAACAACGGCGGTCGCGTTCGCGCGCGGCTACGGCAGTTGGCGCGCTTTCCACGACGCTTGCCTCAAGCTTATCCGCGGCGACGTGGAAGCGCGGCAGGAGATGGATGCGCTCGATCAGATCGGCGACACGGTGATCGACAGCCTCGCCGCCTATTTCGGCGAGGCGCACAACCGCCGCCTGGTGGAGCGCCTGGTCGAGCAGGTGAAGATTCTCGTTGCCGAGAAGCCGCGCACCGACTCTCCCGTCGCCGGCAAGACCGTGGTCTTCACCGGGGCGCTGGAGAAGATGACGCGCGAGGAGGCCAAGGCGATGGCGGAGCGGCTCGGCGCCAAGGTCGCCGGCTCGGTGTCGAAGAAGACCGATTACGTGGTGGCCGGTCCCGGCGCCGGCTCAAAGCTGGCCGAGGCCAAGAAGCACGGTGTTGCCGTTCTCACCGAGGACGAATGGTTCGAACTGGTCGGCGGGCGCTAATCACTTTCACCTCTCCCCGCGCGCAAGGAGAGGGTGATCGCTAGCGCAACGGCTGGGTCGCCGCTTCCAGCCATGAGCGGGTCTGTGAATCCACCAACGGCGCCAAAGTTTCCCGCACCCGCGCGTGATAGGCGTCGAGCCAGGCGGCTTCGTCGGGTGTGAGCAGGCGCGGTTCGATCAGCCTGCGGTCGATCGGCGCCAATGTCAGCGTCTCGAAGGCGTTGAGCGGCTTCTCCGCGCCCGCCACGGTCGCCGCCGCCGTCACCAGCACCAGGTTTTCGATGCGGATGCCGTAGGCGCCGGTTTTGTAATAGCCCGGCTCGTTGGACAGGATCATGCCGCGTTTGAGCGCGGCGGTGCCGAGCTTGGAAATGCGCGCGGGGCCTTCATGCACCGACAAATAGCTGCCGACGCCGTGGCCGGTGCCGTGGTCGAAATCGTGTCCCGCCGCCCACAAATCCTTGCGCGCGAAGGAATCGAGCTGCGCGCCGGTGGTGCCTTCCGGGAACACCGCGCGCGCCAGCGCAATATGTCCTTTCAGCACGCGGGTGAAGCGATCGCGCATCTCGGCGGTCGGCTCGCCGGCGATCACCGTGCGCGTGACGTCCGTGGTGCCGTCCTGATATTGCCCGCCGGAATCGATGAGAAACAGCTCGCCCGGTGAAATTCTGCGGTTGCTCTTGTGCGTGACCCGGTAATGCACCACCGCTCCGTTCGGTCCGCTGCCGGCGATGGTGGCAAACGACACGTCCTTGAGCGGCCCGCTTTCGCGGCGGAATGTTTCCAGCGCCTTCACCGCGTCGATCTCGGTCAACTTCCCGCCCGGCGCCTCGCGGTCGAACCAGGCCAAGAATTTCGTCAGCGCCGCGCCGTCGCGCTTGTGCGCCTCGCGCGCGCCCGCGATCTCGGCGGCATTCTTCGCCGCCTTCATCAATGCGATAGGGTCGGATCCGCGCAGGGGCAGTCCGCCGCCTTGCTCCACGATCCGCGCCAAAGCGTCGGCCGCCGTCGCTTGATCGAGCCGCACGCGCGCATGGGCTGCCGCGAGCACGCCCAGATCGGACGCGAAGGCCGCAGGCTCGCGCAGATCGGCGAGCCGCTCGAGCGCGTCGCGCACCTCGTTGTTCAGCTTACGGCCGTCGAGATAAAGCGCCGGCCGGTCTTCCCGCCGGATGATGGCGAAGCCGAGCGCCACCGGCACATGCGCCACGTCGCTGCCGCGGATGTTGAAGGTCCAGGCGATGGCTTGCGGATCGGATACCACCAGCGCGTCCGCGCGCAGCTTGGCTAATTCCTCGCGAATGCGCGCCAGCTTGGCGTTTGCCGCTTCGCCGGCATAACGCAGGTCGTGCAGCACCACGGCGCCGAGCGGCGGCGGCGGACGGTCCGCCCAGAGGGCGTCGATGGGATTGGGCTCGACGGCGAGCAAAGTCGCGCCCGCCGCCGTGCAGGCCTTGCCGAGCTTTTCCGCGGCTTCGGCGGTGTGCAGCCAGGGATCGTAGCCGAGCTTTGTCCCCGCCGGCAGATTTGCTTCGAGCCACTCGTGCAGCGGCTTCTCCACGCTATGTTCGATGGAAAAGATCGCCGGGTCGGTCTGCTCGCGCGCCTGCAAGGCGTAGCGCCCGTCGGTGAAGAGAACGGCTTGATCGGCCAGGACCAGGGCGGTGCCGGCCGAGCCGGTGAATCCGCTCAGCCAAGCCAGCCGCTCCTCGGACGGCGGCAGATATTCGCTCTGGTGGCGGTCGGCATGCGGCACGATGAAGCCGTCGAGCCCGCGGCGTTTGAGCTCCGCGCGCAAGGCGGCGACCCGCGGCGCCGTCGCCGCGCCCGCGCTTGGATCGTCGAAGGACTGAAATTCGGCCTCGTACATGGCGGGCACTCTATGGGGCGGCGTTCATGGCGGCAATGTCGGACGTTTCATGACCAAGGTCGTCCAGCCCTCCAGTACAATGCGCCGCTCCAGCACCAGCCCCTGCGCCCGGTAGGCGGCGAGCGCCGCAAGGGCCTGCGATGTCAAAAGCCCGGACAGCACCACTTTGCCGCCGGGCGCGACGAGCTGCGCCAGCGGCCGCGCCATCCGCTGCAACGGGACGAGCAGGATATTGGCGAGGATAATGTCGAAAGGCGCGCCGGCGCGGAAACGGCGGTGATGCAGATCGCCGGCGTGAATGATCTCGATCAGCGCGCCGGCTTTGTTTGCGCGCGCGTTCGCGCGTGCGACCTTCACCGCAAGCCGGTCGATGTCGCTCGCCAGCACCGGCCGCCGCAGCGCACGCGCCGCCGCAATCGCCAGCACGCCCGTTCCGGCGCCGATGTCGAGAATGCGAATGCTCTTTTCCCTCTCCCCGCGTGCGCGGAGAGGGTGGCGAGCAACGAAGTTGCGAGCCGGGTGAGGGGGCGCCTGAGGTTTTCGGCAGCGCTCCCTCACCCGACCGCCCTCGCTACGCTCCGGCGGTCGACCTCTGCCCGCGCGCGGGGAGAGGTAAAAACGGTGCCTCTTCACCAATTCATCCAGCGCCAGCAGACAGCTGCGCGTGGTGCCGTGGTGACCGGTGCCGAAAGCGAGCGCGGCTTCGATCTCGATGCCGATGCGGTTGATGCCGACGCGCGTACGATCGTGGCGGCCGTGAACGACAAAACGCCCGGCTTCCACCGGCGCCAGTCCCGCCAGGCTCGCCGTCACCCAGTCCTTGGCTTCGATGCGCTCGAAGGTCAGCGCGTTGGCCAATTCGGCGCCGGCGCAAAGCGCGACCAGCGCCCGCACCGCCGTTTCGTTCGGCGGCGCGGGGAAATGAATCGCCAAGGCCCAGCGCCCGTCCGGCTCCTCGAAGGCGGCGGTGGCGGCGCCCTGGTCTTCCAGGTTTTCGGCCAGCACGTCGGCCAGCCGCCGCGCCGTGGCTTGGTCGGCGGCGAGCCGCGCGACATGAGCCGCATGGGGCAGGGGCGGGTTATCAGCCATGACGCCGGAGAGAATGGCCTCGCAGGGCGGTTAACGCGTTTCTTTCCACCGCCGTTCGCCGGTTATCAACAGCTTGTCCAGGCGCCTGCCTGCGTCTTTTCCACGGCGGCAGCCCGGCCGGTCAAACGCCGTGCTTGCGATTAATCCTTAATGAGCCGCATCCTTTCGCCGGCGCCGGCCGGCGGCTAATCCTACCGCCGGGAGCCGCGCGGGGATAGGCGGTCGATCGGGACGGGATCATGAAAGTTTTGCTGCGGCGTTTCATCGAGGATACCTCCGGCCAGGGCTTGCTGGCGGAGGTGCTTTTGATCTCCGGCCTCTCGCTGATGATCGTCCCCACGGTGCAGGAAGCCGGCGCCCGGCTGGCCGAGGTCTTCGACAAGCTCGCGCAGGCCCTGCGCTGAGGCTTTTCCACAGCCATCCACAGTTTTGTCCAGAGGATTTCCACAGCCTTGCGCGGCGCGCCCGGCATGGCGGCCGCAGCGACGATGGTCTAGCTATCGGCGCGGCGTAAGAGGCTGTATCTGCGGCTTGCCGGTCGAATTCTATGAGGAGCCGCATGGCCCAGTCCCCCGCCAAGCCCAAACGCAATCCCGTTCTGCGCTGGCTCAAGAGCACGTCAAACCGCACCTACGTGCTCTATCCCGTGCTGATTGCCGCCTTCGAATACGTCTGGAACGGCGGCGTCATCTATTTCCAGCCGCTCGGGCTCATCCTGCTGGTCTGGGGCTATGGGCAATACCGCCTGGTGGGAAATTACCGCGAGCGGCTGGGCGGCGGCGGCCCCGGCTTCGACGTGCCGCCCGACCGCATCGTCGATCACGGGCCTTACGCCTATACCCGCAACCCGATGTATCTCGGCCACCTGATCTTCATGCTCGGGCTGGCGGTTACCTTCTGGTCCTGGGCGGCGCTGCTCCTGCTCGGCTTCCATGTCGTCTGGTTCCAGCGCCGCGTGCTGGAGGACGAAGCGCGCCTGCGCCAGATGTTCGGCGCCCAGTACGAGGATTACCACCGCCGGGTGAAGCGCTGGATTCCTTACGTCTATTGAGGCGGCAAAAAAATCGTGCCGGAGCCGCGAGGGCCCCGGCCGGCGCGCCGTTATCAGAGCCGTCTCTGTTTGATACCGGGTTGATCGCGATGTTGGTTAGTGTCGTAACATCATTTGCGGTATCACCAACTCTTGGTCTGATATCAATATGGTTTCTTAGGTCATACGAATCGCCGGTAGTCAAAGATTTATAAACAGGAATTTCACCGGTTGTGATAGCGGATGTGTTAGCAGTGTTGGCGTCATCAATCGGATAACTGTCGACCGAGAAGTATCCTACGCCTTGCGATGTATCGTGGGTGAAATAATCCATCTTAACGAGATAGACGTTAAGATTTTCAACAGAGTGACTTGACGTACTCTTCTTTTTTAATTTAGCATGATCATAAAGGTTATCTCTCATTCCGGTGTCGAGTTCGAAATGACTAGTTACGTCAGAACCTTCAGACGTTCCGGTAAAGAGATTTCCGTCAGTTTTAACCCTTACCTCTCTTAATTTAAATCCATCCGAAAGACCAAGGTTCCAAGGCCCGGTATTCCCGAAAGAACTGTTGGCAACCTTAATTTCAACATATCGATTTGGTTTGTATAATTTAGATTTTTCTTGACCGTCGATTTTATTCAACTCACATATAACGGCTGCTGTTACTTGAGCAGCGAGCGTTTCTTGTATATCGAACGTCGCGCTGGTGGTGCTATTAATCGTTATCGTTCTTGCCGAAGCATCTCCGCCAAATCCGTTCATGGATATGGTTTGACCAGCGACGAATTCTTTCCAGATATTTTGTCCGGAAAGCGCAGATCCTGCGGTTGAAGTTGGGCCGATAAGGTTTAGTGTGGTGCTGGACACGCCGCTAACGACAAACGTGTTGGCTTCGGTGTTGACCCTAACG
>JBBDNZ010000207.1:0-52821 GCA_040877285.1 Xanthobacteraceae bacterium | reverse complement strand
GCGGCGTGAAGTCGACCATCATATGCCATGACATCGTCATGACATTGGCGCGGCCTTTGCGGGCAGTCGTCAGCAGGACCACCGGTCCCGGCTCCAGCAATTGATAGACTTTGGATAAGGCGAGCTGTCTCATCGTGATCGACCCGGTCTTCGCGCGGTGCGATGATGGTCGGCAAGCATAGTCCCGATGGAGCGTCGGGGAAATCGGGGAGTATCGCGCATTGGATTGTCCTGCGCCGCGCTTTGAACCATGCGCCGCCGCCGCGTTTCGTCGGGCGTTGTCATCGTCACATCGGAACCCCACATAACGGCCATGTCTGACAACAATCATCCCGAGCGCCCGCGCCAGGAGCCGGAAATCATCCCGCCGGGCCGCGGCGGCGGCGCGCAGAACGATCTCTCCGCCGTCTTCATTCGCGTCGAGGAACGCGACGGCGTGCGCCGCGTCTATCTCAGGCGCCCGGGTCCGTTCTCGATCGTGCTGGCTCTGCTGACGCTCGGCCTCGTCGCGGCCGTCGTCTTCGTCCTGCTCGCCGGCGTGGTGCTGATCTGGATTCCTATCGTCGTTGGCGTGATTCTGCTGGCGCTGCTGTCGGCCTCGCTGCGCTTTTATTGGCAACGGCTGCGGCAGTGGTGGGCCGGCCGGGGCTGAGTGCCGGCATCGCAGACTGCGCCGCTTCACTCATCCCAAAGAGGTAAAGATAAAAAGCGGCCGGCGCGCTATGTTGCCGGGCGGTCGAGCCGGAGCGACTTTCATGAAAACCCGCGCGCCGAGAATTGCCTTGCCGCTTTTCTTGCGGGTTGTGCTGCTCGCCGCCGCGCTGGCTGCCGCAACATCTGCCGCAAAGGCGCAAGCGCCGTCGCTGGACGGGCTCGTTTCCGCCGTCGTCGGGATAAAGACCACCCTTATCAATCCGGACGCGCGCACCGCCGGCAATCTCGGCACCGAACGCATCGGCTCCGGCATCGTCATCGACGACAAGGGGCTGATCCTGACCATCGGCTATCTGATCGTGGAGGCGGATGGCGCCGAGGTGACGATGCGCGACGGCCGCACGGTGCCGGCGAGTATCGTCGGCTACGACCACGAGACGGGCTTCGGCCTGTTGCGCACGATCGTGCCGATCACGGCGCGGCCGATGCCGCTCGGCGCCTCCGCGCAACTCAAGAAAGGCGATCCTTTATTGGTCGCCAGCACGGGCGGGACGGCGATGATCCTGCCCGTGCATGTCGCCGCCGTGCGCGAATTCGCCGGCAGCTGGGAATACCTCTTGGACAAGGCGATCTTCACTCAGCCGCCGCATCCGGCCTGGAGCGGCGCCGCCCTCATCAGCCGCGACGGCAAACTGGTCGGCGTCGGCTCGCTCATCATCGGCGATCCCGCGGGCGAAGGCGCCGACGTTACCGGCAACATGTTTGTTCCCATTGACGGACTGCCGCCCATTCTCGGCGACCTGGTCGCCCACGGCCGCGTCACCAAGCCGGCGCGGCCCTGGCTCGGGCTGGGTGCGCAGGATTCGGAGGCCGGATTGCGGGTGAACCGCGTGACCGCGGGCGGCCCGGCGGAAAAGGCCGGCGTGCGCAAAGGCGATCTCATTGTCGGCGTCGCCGGCGTCGCGCCGAAAAATCTCGCCGACTTCTATCGCAAGGTCTGGGCGCGCGGCAGCGCGGGCGCGACCGTGCCGCTCGATGTCTTACAGGACGACCGCAGACGCCGCATCGAGGTGCCGTCCATGAACCGGCTCGACCATTTGCGCCTGAAAGCGACGTATTAGATCGGAGCGGTGGCTTCAGCGGACCGGCGGCGCGTATTGCAGCCCGCCCTTGGTCCACAGATTGTTGAGGCCGCGCGTGATGCCAAGCCGCGAGCCGGCGCCGACATTGCGCTCGAACACTTCGCCGTAATTGCCGACGAGCCGGATGATGCGCTCGGCCCAATTCTTGGTCAGCCCGAGCTGCTCGCCGAAATTTCCCTCCGTGCCGACCAGCCGCTTCACGTCGGGCCGTTCCGATTTGAGGGCTTCGTTGATGTTCTTCGACGACACCTCGAACTCTTCCGCGTTGATCATGGCGAAAAGCGTCCAGCGGGCGATGTCGAGCCATTGATCGTCGCCGTGGCGCACCACCGGTCCGAGCGGCTCCTTGGAGATGATCTCGGGCAAGATCACGTGATCGTTCGGGCTGGTGAGCTTGAGCCTTTCGGCATAGAGCTGCGAAAGATCGGTGGAGAATGCGTCGCAGCGCCCGGTGTCGTAGGCCTTGACCACCTCGTCGGCGTTGGCGAAGGCGACCAGATCGTATTTGATCTTATGCGCGCGGAAATAGTCCGCGATATTCAGCTCCGAGGTCGTTCCGGTCTGCGTGCAGATCGAGGCGCCGTTGAGCTCGAGCGCGGAATTCACCTTCAGCGACTTGCGGATGAGGAAACCCTGCCCGTCGAAATAGGTGATCCCGGCGAAATTGAATCCAAGCGTGGTGTCGCGCGACAAAGTCCAAGTCGTCACCCGCGACAGCACGTCGATCTCGCCGGAATGCAACGCGGTGAAACGGTCCTTGGCCGCCAGCGGCACGTACTTGACCTTGCTGGCGTCGTTGAAGATCGCCGCCGCCAGCGCACGGCAGAAATCGACGTCGAAGCCGGTCCAATTGCCCTTGTCGTCGGGGCTGGAAAAGCCCGGCAGGCCCTGGGTTACTCCGCAGACCAGCGCGCCCCGGTCGATGACCTTCTTGAGCGTCTGCGCCGAGGCCGCGCCGGCGGCGAAGACAATTGCGGCCGCGACGGCAAAAAAAACGCGCACGCGATTCACGACATAACCCTTTCGAGACGCTCGTTCGAGACGCTTGGCGATTGCCGCATCCTTGGGCGCTGGGCGGCCGCCCGGATGCTGCGTGAGGCTAGCCGTTCCGGCTTGTTCCGTCGAGCGGAAATGGCGTCGCAGGCTGCCGTGCGCGTCAATCGTTAATGGGATTTATTCGATCGCACCGGATGCGGGCAACGGAACCCGGGATTGTCCCGGGTTCCGTATTGCTCCCCGCGAGAACCGTCTGCGTGTTAGCGGATTTCGACGTAATTGATCTTGCCGCCGGGGTCCTTCTGCCAGCGGTAGACCACATAATCGAGACGGGTGATGTCGCCCTTCTTGTCGAAGGAAAGATCGCCGATCACCGTCTTGAATGACTGGCCGGACTTCATCTGCTCGGCCACCTTTTTCGGATCGAGCGATTTGGCGGCCTCCACGGCCTGCTGCATCACCTGCACCGCCGCATAGCTGTAAAGGGTATAGGCCTCCGGCTCGAATTTCTTGGCGCGGAATTTATCCACGACAGCCTTGGCTTCCGGCCGGTTGCGCGGGTCGGGGCCGTAGGTCATCAGCGTGCCCTCGACGCCGGGGCCGCCGACCGCGGCGAATTCGTCGGAGGCAATGCCGTCGCCGCCCATCATCACCGTCTGCACGCCCTGGTCGCGCATCTGGCGCACGATCAAGCCGCCTTCGGTGTAGAGGCCACCCCAGAAGACGAGATCGGCGCCCGACTGTTTGATCTTCGAGACAAGCGCCGAATAGTCCTTCTCCCCGGCGTTCACGCCCTCAAAGAGGACCTCCATGATGCCGCCCGCGTTGATCTTTTTCTTGGTCTCGTTGGCGAGGCCTTCACCATAGGGCGTCTTGTCGTGAACGATGGCGATGTTCTTGCCTTGGAAGTTTTTGACGATGTAATCGCCGGCCACCGCGCCCTGCTGGTCGTCGCGCCCGCAGGTGCGGAAGACGTTCCACATTCCCCGCTCGGTGACCGTTGGATTGGTGGAGGCGGGCGTGATCTCCAGGATGCCGTTTTCCTGATAGACTTCGGAAGCCGGTATGGTGACGCCGGAGTTGAAATGTCCGACGACGAACTTGATGCCGTCGGCGGTGAATTTGTTGGCCACGGAGACGCCTTGCTTGGGATCGGCGGCATCGTCGCCGTAGCTCAAGACAATCTTTTTTCCGAGAAGGCCGCCGCGCTCGTTGATGTCGGCAACCGCCTGCTCGGCGCCGTTTTTGAGCTGGGCGCCGAAAGCCGCGCTCGCGCCGGTATTGGGCCCGGCGACGCCCATTTTGACGACGTCGCCCTCTTCGCCGCCGCACGCGGCAAGCAACAGGCCGAAGCCGAACGCGAGGGATGTCCACTTTGTCATAGCTGCCTCCATCGAGCGGGCGGACGACACGCTGCCGTCACGGCCAAGCCAGCGGCGTCCTTGGCAAAAATTTGGACCGTGATCGTTGCAAAACGTAACGTGAAACGGCCGCGGACGCCATATCCGCGAAGTCGCACGGCCAAAGCGGACGCGCCGGCGGCTCGGCCCCAAAGGCTGCGCTCGAATGAAAATGCCGTGCCCGATGGCGCTTGCTTGCTGCAATCGCCGCGCCGCATGGCGGGCTAAAATCGGCGGCCTGAAGAAACCGGCGGCGGCCGATTCGAAGGGCGAAAGACAGGGGGATCGGGCCGGTGACCCGTCCTGCGGGACCAATCCGGCAGGGGAAGTCCGTCCTCATTCAGGGCGCCGGCGGCGTCCTGCCGTTTATGCTTTAAGATACTGATATTATTAGTTTTTAAGAGGATTTAAGGGCCGGTTAAGACCTTGTGCTTTTTATGTGACACCGCCCGCAGAAAAGCCGCTTATCCGCCTGAAAACGCCGTTTTTCCGCCTTTCGGGACTGGCGCTTAACCGGCGTTTTGTATTTTCTAGGCTTCGTCAGCTAACCCATAGACCCAAATCGCAGGCAAAAGGTTTGTGATGCAGGGGTCGCAAGGAGGGGGACAAACAATGACGTCGATTAAAACTGTTCTGCTCGGTTCTGCCGCGGGTATTCTCGCGACAGGCGCTGCGCAGGCAGCCGATCTTCCGGTGAAGAAGGCTGCTGCGGCCGTGCAGTATGTCGAGGTCTGTCCAGCTTTCGGACGGGGCTTCTACAAGCTCCCCGGCACCGATATCTGCATCAGACATTTCGGCTATGTAAAAGCTGAGTTTTACTTCAAGGGCAGCGATGACGCCGCCGCTTTTATCCACAACTCGGGCGGCGAATACCAGCCGTTCGTATTTCAGTCCGAAGCGAACGACTCGGTCGGCTATCGCGTGTCGGCGCGTCCGGGCTGGGACTTCCGCAGCCCGACCGAGTTCGGCACTCTGCGCGCAGTCGTTCAACTGCGTAACGACCGCACCTCGGGTCTTGCCAACGGCCTGCCGCCGGCAGGCGCCAGCAGCAATACCTCCACCCGCGCCCACCGCGCTTACATTCAGTGGGCCGGCTTCCTGGTCGGTATCGCCGCTTCTCAGTTCATCTACTACGATCAGGGCGACTTGATCACCTCTATCGGCGGTGACCCGAAGACGACGACCATGCAAGTAACCTACGAGTTCTCGGCGCCGGGCGGCTTCACCGCCACCATCGGCCTCGAAAACCCGAACTACTCGATACCGGCGCTCGTCTATGCCGATACCGATATCACCGGTACGGGTGCGGAGTACGCGGTCGGCCCCGAAGCCATGTGGGACGTGGTTGGTACGTTGGCCATCGAGCAGTCCTGGGGTAGCGCCAAACTGGCCGGTGCGATCCACCAGATCTCGGTGATCGCCGTAAATGGCGGCGGCAGCGCTCTCTCCAATACCTGCTCCTTCGGCGGCGTCTCGGCGACTTGCGCGACCGAGAGAGAGACGGGCTGGGCCGTTTTGGCAGGCGTAACCTTCAACCTGCCGCAATTGGGTTCGGGCGACCAGATCCTGTTGCAGGCCACTCACTCCGACGGCGCCACCGCTTACGGCGGCGTCAACGACGGCGGGGACGTATCCATGACGGGCGGCGCCCGCGATGGTCTCTTCGCCGGCGGCTTCCTCAACGATTACGGCGATGCCTTCGCCTCTCCGAACGTGACCGGAACCGACATCGTCCTGGAGAAGGTCAAGGTCACCAGCGTTCTCGGTGAGTTGCGGCACTACTGGACTCCGATGCTGCGGTCGAACCTCGCGGCTTCGTGGACCAAGGTTGATGCTGGCCCGATCAGCTGCGCTACCTCTGCTTCGTCGGGTGGCCGCTGCGATGCCACGGCCGTGGATGTCGCCTTGAACCTGATCTGGGGCAAGTCCAGACAGACCGCCGAAATCGGCGTCGAGGTGATGTACAAGACGGTTAGGCAGGATCTGTCGCTCGGTACCGTACTTCCCGTCGGTATCGATGAAGATCCGGAACTCTTGGCCGTCGGCGCCTTCATCTCGCGGAGCTGGTAATCGCGAGATCGGCTAAGTTCGGCTACTTGGGCCTCTAACGAGGTCTTGATCTAAGGAAGCGGCGCCTCTTTAACGGAGGCGCCGCTTCTGCTTTTTGCGCCGCCCGCGGATCCCTTCCTTGGCGGCGGATTTTACCCGCCGGGACGGGCGGCAATCTTGGCAAAATCCTTTTTTCCTCAAGGGCTTGCCTTCCCGGTAAATCCGTTTATCACTCTTTGCCTCGCCGGCTATAATTCGACGTCAGGCAGAAGGCGCTGGGCGAAAGCCGGACGCCGCTGGAGCGAACGCTATGGCGCCGACATCCTCGACGGCCTCGGCTCGACCGAGATGCTGCACATCTATCTGTCCTCGCGCCCCGGCGATGTCCGCTACGGCACGACAGGAAAGCCCGTGCCCGGTTATGACGTTAGGCTGATCGGCGATGACGGCCTGCCGGTGCCCCGCGGCGAAATGGGCGAGCTGCACGTGCGCGGGCCCACCAGCGCGATCATGTATTGGAACAACCGCGAGCAATCGCGCTCCACTTTTCTCGGCGAATGGACGCGCTCGGGCGATAAATATGTCGAGGACGAGGAGGGCTATTTCGTCTACTGCGGCCGCCGCGACGATATGCTGAAAGTGTCGGGGCTTTATGTGTCACCCTTTGAGGTCGAGGGTGCGCTACAGACCCACGCCGAGGTGCTGGAAGCCGCCGTGGTGGCTTGGCCCGATGGCGAGGGGCTGGTCAAGGCGAGAGCCTTCGTCGTGCTCAAGGCGCATGATCGCGCCGGCGACGCACTCGCCAGAGAGCTTCAGGAGCACGTAAAGACCAAGCTCGCGCCGTACAAATATCCGCGCTGGATCGAATTCCGCCGCGAATTACCGAAGACGGCGACGGGGAAAATTCAGCGCTTCAAGCTGCGCGCGGAAGCGCCGGCGCCCCCCGCATGAGCCATCATTTCTTGGTCTGGGGCTTGACCGTGGATTGGTTGATGCCTGCCTGAATCTTCCGGCAGATGTCGCTGGCAACCTTCTGCGAGTCACCCATTTTCTTGTGGGTCTCCATACAGTTCTCGTATTTTTTTGCGTTCTTGTCCGACTGAGCAGCGCTCGCCGGCAAAATCCAAACACCGGCGACGAGTGTAATAGCGATTGCGGTGGCTTTCTTTCCGATAGCCATCGTCGTCCTCCCAATAACCTTTTTCAACGTACCATTTTCTGACGAAATGTAGCTTGCGGCAATACCTCATTTGAGTAAGACGGCATTCGACCCGCCTGCTCCCGCGGCAGCGCAAAACCCTTTTCCGTCAAGGGCTTGCCTTCTCGGCAAATCCCTTTATCACTCTGTTCCGGCCGTGCTCCGCCTCAGCCCGAGCGGGGCCGCGCCCAACGACATTTCGCTAAGAGAAGGCCCGATGCCGCCAGAGGATGAAACGAAGAAGAAAGCAAGCGGCCATACCGTCGCCGATCACCTCTATGGCGAGGACCTCGCCCATGTGCATGACGCGGAGGCCGACCACGATCACGATTGGTTCGACGACAACGAGCGGCTGGAGGACAACCCGCTCTGGATTCAGGACCATGTGACGCTGCACAGCGTCGGTATCGACATCGGCTCGGCCGGCACTCAAGTTGTCTTCTCGCGCATCGACCTGCGCCGTCTCGGCGAGGAGCTCACCAGCCGCTATTACGTGGTCTCGCGCGAGACGCTGTACCAGTCGCCGGTGGCGCTGACGCCCTACCAGAGCGAGGAGCGCATCGACGAGACCAAGCTCGGCGCCATTATCGACGACGCCTACAATGCGGCGAAGATTCACCCCGACGACATCGACACCGGCGTGGTGATCCTGACCGGCGAAGCCTTGCGGCGCGAGAATGCCGAGGCCATTGCCGGAATCATCGCCGAACAGGGCGGCGACTTCGTCACCGCCACCGCCGGCCATCACATGGAAGCGATGCTCGCCGCTTATGGGTCCGGCGCCGCGCGCGTCTCGCATGACGAGAACAAGCGCATCCTCAACATCGACATCGGCGGCGGCACCACCAAGCTCGGTCTGGTGGAAAAGGGCCAGGTGCTCGCCACCGCGGCCATCCACATCGGCGGCCGGCTCCAGGTGGTCGACGATAGTCACAAAATCGTCCGCCTCGACCCGGCGGGAAAATACCATGCCAAGCAGGCGGGTTTTTCCTGGAAGGTGGGGGACGCCGCCAGCCCGGAAGACATGGACCGCGTGGCCGAGATAATGGCCGACACGCTGGTGGCGGCGCTCACCGTGCGCCCGCCGCCGCACGACATTGCTCACCTTTATCTCACCGACCCCATCGCCGAGCTTGGCCGCATCGACGGCGTTATGTTCTCCGGCGGCGTGGCCGAATACATCTATCAGCGCGAGACGCGCGACTTCGGCGACATGGGTCCGCGACTCGGCCGCGCCATCCGCCGCCGCATCGAAAGCGGCGCCTTGCCCTGGCCGGTCCAGCCGGCGGGCGAATGCATCCGCGCCACGGCGCTGGGCGCCTCCGAATACAGCGTGCAGCTCAGCGGCAATACCAGCTTCATTTCCAATCCCGGCAAGCTGCTGCCGCGCCGCAACCTGCAAGTGTTGCAGCCGACCTTCGTCTGCGAAGACAGCATCGACCCCGAAAAGCTGGCGCAGGCGATCCGCGATCATTTCACCGCCTTCGACCTGCCGATCGGCGGCGGCGGCGAAGTGGCGCTGGCCTTCCGCTGGCAGGGAGCGCCCTCGCACGAGCGCATCTCCGCCTTTGCCGAGGGCATCACGCGCGGCATGGCGCCGCGGATAGCCAAGCGCCAGCCGCTCTATGTGATGCTCGACGGCGATATTGCGCAGACGCTCGGCGCCGTCCTGCGCGAGGAGAAACATGTCGAGGGGGAAATTCTGGCGATCGACGGCGTCGTGCTGTGGGATTTCGACTATATCGACCTCGGCCGTATCCGGATGCCGTCGAACACCGTGCCGGTAACCATCAAGTCCCTGGTGTTTAGCGAGGATCCGCGCGGGCCGCGGCCCCGCCAGCGGTTGCACCATCACGAGCATGAGCATGGCGACCATGACCATGGGGATGGGCATCGCCACCGCCACTAGGCTGTCTACTCCCTCCCCCGCAAACGGGGGAGGGCCGGGGTGGGGGCATTGAGCACGCGCCCCCTCCCGGGCCGCTTCGCGGTCCGGCCTCCCCCGCTTGCGGGGGCGGCAAGTAAGAGGAGAGGCTATGGAACTCGGCCCGAACGCATGATAGGTCGATACATCAAAAGCTAGAGCAAAAGCGCAGGAGAAGAGTATGGCAAAGGACGCCATTGTTTCGGACGACCTGGCGAAGAAATTCGCGACGGAAAAAGAGACGCCCTATACCCGCTGGGTTGCCAAGGAAGGGCTCGACATCGTCCCCTCGATTTACGTCGAAAGCCTCCATACCGTGCCGCTGAAGCCGTGGCCGCGGCGCGGCGGCAAGGGCGTGTTCATGAATCATGAAGCCTCGCGCACCTCCAACGACTGCTACGTCTGCGAAATTTCGCCCGGCGGCAAGCTCGCTCCGCAGCGCCAGCTCTATGAAGAAATGATCCTCGTTCTGTCCGGCCGCGGCTCCACCGCGGTATGGAACGACGCCGGCCAGAAGATCACCTTCGAGTGGAAGGCGGGCGCGCTCTTTGCCATCCCGCTCAATGCCTGGCACCAGCATTTCAACGGTTCGGGTCAGGAGTCCGCGCGCTTCGTGGCGGTCACCAATGCGCCGCCGGTGATCAATCTCTATGAGGACATGGAATTCGTCTTCAACACGAAGCACGACTTCAAGAGCCGCTTTGCCGGCGAGCCCGATTATTTCAGCAACAAGGGAGAGCAGAAGGGCCTTCTGCTCGTCACCAATTTCGTGGCGGACGCGGTCAACCTGCCGCTCATCAGCGCCAAGGAGCGCGGCGCCGGCGGCGGCCATATCCGCTTCAACATGGCCAAGGGCTCGATGAACAGCCATATCTCCCAGTTCCCGGTCGGCACCTATAAGAAGGCGCACGCGCATGGGCCGGGCGCTCACGTGATCATCCTCAGCGGCGAGGGCTATTCTCTGATGTGGGCGGAAGGCGAGGCGCCGAAGCGCTACGATTGGCAGGTCGGCACCATGATCGTGCCGCCGAACATGTGGTTCCACCAGCACTTCAACACCGGCACGACGCCCGCGCGCTATCTCGCCTTCAAGCACGAGGTCGTGTCCATCCGCAACGCGCAGGGCGTGCCCAAGGCCTGGATCAGCAAGCGGCTCGGCGGCGATCAGATCGACTATGTCGATGAGCAGCCGGTCGTGCGCAAGCTCTTCACCGAAGCGCTGGCCAAGCACAGCATGAAGCCGAAGATGGACGAGGCCTACGCGGCCGAAAAGGTGGAACTGGAACAGCTCGCCAAGTCGGCGTGAGGCCCGCTCAAGCGCATTGCCGGGGTTGAACCGGCAATCCATTCTTTCGCGACAAAAATCACCCCCGGATTAAAGCCGGGGGTGATTCTTTTTAATGCCGGCCGGTGGAAACCGCGGCATCCGGCGGCAATTGCGCGTCGGCGGCGCTCTTTCCGCGCGTTAGGCGGCGGCGCAGCCTGTCCACCATCAGATAGATGACCGGCGTGGTGTAGAGGGTGAGCACTTGCGACACCAGCAATCCGCCGATGATGGTCATGCCGAGCGGGCGGCGCAATTCCGTGCCGGGTCCGGTCGCCACCACCAGCGGCACCGCGCCGAAGATCGCCGCCAATGTCGTCATCAGGATCGGGCGGAAGCGCGCGATGCAGGCCTCGAAGATGGCGCGCTCGGGCGGCAGGCCGCGCCGCCGTTCGCCTTCGAGCGCGAAATCCACCAGCATGATGCCGTTCTTCTTCACCAGCCCGATCAGAAGGATGATGCCGATGAAGGCGATCAGGGTCAGCTCGACGCCGAACAGCCGCAGCGCCAGCAAAGCGCCGAGACCCGCCGAGGGCAAGGTGGAGATGATCGTCAGCGGATGAAGCAGACTTTCATAGAGCACCCCGAGAACGATGTAGATGGCGATGAGCGCCGCCAGGATCAGCAACGGCTGCGCGGCGATGCTGGAGCGGTAAGCGCGCGCGTCGCCGGAAGACTCGGCGTGGAGCGTATCGGGCAAGTGCATTTCCGCGATCGCGTTGTCGATGGCGTTGAGCGCTTCCTCGATGACCACGCCGGGCGCGAGATCATAGCTCAGCGTCACGGACGGGAATTGTCCCTCATGGTCGATGACCAGCGGTGAAATGCCTCTTTCGATCCGCGCCACGGCCGACAGCGGCACCTGGACGCCGTCCTTGCCGGGAACGAAGATTCTCGTGATATCGGTGGGATCGCGCTGGAAGCGGGGATCGATTTCCAAAATCACGCTGTATTGGTTACGCTGGCGATAAATGGTCGAGACCTGCCGCTGGGAAAAGGCGTTGTTCAGCGCATTGTCGATGTCCTCGATGCGGACACCGAGCCGCGAGGCGGCAAGCCGGTCAATCACCACGTTTGCCTGTAACCCGCCCTGGTCGTGATCGGTGTTGACGTCGACCAATTCGGGAAGCTGTTCCAGCCGCTTCAAAACCATCGGAACCCATTGATTAAGCTCATCTATATCTGGATCCCACAAGGTGAATTCATAGCGCGCATCGCTGGAGCGGCTGCCGGAACGAAGGTCCTGCGCCGGGCGCATGGACGCGCGCAAGCCGGGAATCGTGTTGAGCTCGCTGCGCAGCCGCCGCGCGACGTCCTGCGTGCTGGCGCCGCGCACCGCCGGCGGTTTCAGGCTGATGAAAAGCGTGCCGCGGTTGACCGACGGATTGTACCCGGACGTGCCGATGGACGAGCCGACACCCGCCACCGCCGGATCGGCCGTCACCATCGCCGTGGCGCGCCGCTGCAGCTCGGACATTGCGTTGAAGGAAATGTCGGTCGATGCGCGTATTCTGCCGTACATCAGGCCGGTGTCGTCCTCCGGGAAGTAGCCCTTGGGAATCTTGATGTAGAGGTTCACGGTCAAGGCGATGGTCACCAGGAACAGCAGCAGCACCAGCCCCCGGTAATGCAGCACGAATTGCAGGCTGGTGGCGTAGGCGCGAATGAGCCGCGAGAGCACGGCCTCGACCGCCCGGTCCAGCCAGGTTCCGTCCTTGCTCGGCGCCGCGCGCACGAAATACGCGCAGATCATCGGGGTCACCGATAGCGAGATCAGCGTGGAGACGCCGATAGCGAAAGCGACCGTGACGGAAAATTCGCGGAACAGACGGCCCACAATGCCGCCCATGAACAGGAGCGGAATGAAGGCCGCAATCAATGAAATGCTGATGGAGATGACGGTAAAGCCGATCTGCCGCGCGCCGGCAAGCGCCGCGCGCAGCGGCGACATGCCGCGCTCAAGGTTGCGGAAACAGTTTTCGATCATCACGATGGCGTCGTCGACGACGAAGCCGACGGAAACGACCAAAGCCATCAGCGAAATATTGTCCAAGGAGAAGCCGACCGCCCACATGGCCGCGCAAGTACCCGCCAGCGACAGTGGCACCGTGACGCCGGCGGCTATGGTGGCGGCGGCCCGCCGCAGGAAGACGAAGACGACCAGCATCACCAGGATAATGGTGGCGCCCAGCGCGATCTGCATGTGCGCGATGCCCGACTTGATGGTCTGACTGCGGTCCGTCAGCACGGAAATATCGATGCCAGCGGGAATCCATCGCTTGAGTTCGGGCAGCAGCGCCCTGATCCGCTCGATGGTCTCGATGACGTTGGCGTCGTTTTCCTTGGTGATGATGAGCAGAACGGCGGGCTGCCCATTGTACAGGCTAAAAGACCGGCTGTTGCGCACGCCTCGCTCGATCGTCGCAATATGAGACAGGCGGACGACGTCTCCATTCGCGGCCTTGACGACAATGGGATCGTAGTCCCGTGCGTTCAGAAGCTGGATATTGGTCGCAAGCGTCTCGGACCGCGCCGGCCCATCGATGGCGCCGAGCGGACCCGCGGCGTTGGCGCGGGCGATCGCGTTTCGCACGTCCTCCATGCTGAGGCCGGCGGACGCCAACGCTCCCGGGTTGACGCGCACGCGGATGGCGGGTTGCTCGGCGCCGGCCACGCTCACGTCGCCGACGCCTTCGATTTGCGAAATGCGCTGGGCGATCACGCTGTCCGCCGTGTCGTACATATCCGCCGGCGCGATGGTCTTCGACGTCAAAGCCAGGATGAGTACCGGCGTTGCAGCCGGATTGTACTTGCGCAAGCTCGGCATGGTCGGCAGGTCGCCCGGCAGGTCGCTCATGGCGGCGTTAAGGGCGGCTTGAACGTCGCGCGCGGCGCCGTCAATGTTGCGGTTGAGATCGAATTGAACGGTGATCCGGCTTGAGCCGAGCGCATTGCGCGAGGTCATCTCCGTTATGCCGGCGATTTCGGAAAGCCGTCGTTCGATCGGCGCGGCGACGGTCGCCGCCATGGTGGTAGGATCGGCGCCGGGGCGGCTCGCGGAAACGCGGATGGTCGGTAAATCGACGGCGGGCAGGCTCGCCACCGGCAGGACGCGATAGGCCACCGCCCCGGAGAGGAACAGCCCGATCGCCAGGAGCGTGGTGCCGATTGGCCGGCGGATGAAGGGGTAGGAAAAATTCATCGCTTACTCCGCGGCCTCCCGGGAGATGGAAGACGTCTCTTCCAGCCGCCGGGGCTTGCGCGGCGCCGCGCCGCTGCCGGTCACCCACGCCTTCACCCGGTCCATTGCCAGGTAGATGACGGGCGTGGTGTAGAGGGTAAGCAACTGGCTCAGCAGCAAGCCGCCGACGATGGTGATGCCGAGCGGATTGCGCAGCTCGGAGCCCGTGCCGCTTTCGATCGCCAGCGGCAGTGCGCCGAACAAGGCGGCGAAAGTCGTCATCATAATCGGCCGGAAACGCAGCAGCGCCGCTTGGACAATGGATTCCTGCGGCGTCATCCCCTGGTGGCGCTCGGCCTCCAATGCGAAGTCGATCATCATGATCGCGTTCTTTTTCACGATGCCCATGAGCAGGATAATGCCGATGAGCGCTACGATGGAAAGATCGTAGCCGAACAGCATCAGAGCGAGCAGCGCACCCACGCCCGCGGAGGGCAGGGTAGAGAGGATCGTCAGCGGGTGAATGAAGCTCTCGTAGAGTACTCCGAGCACGATATAGATCGTCACGATGGCGGCCAGGATCAGCCAAGGCTGGCCGGCCAGGGATTTTGCAAATTCCGCGGAATCGCCGGAATAGCTGCCGGTGACGGTGGCCGGCATGCCGATGCTGCGCTCCGCGTCCAAGATCGCCGCCACGGCGTTGCTGAGCGAGGCGCCGGGGGCTAGATCGAAGCTGATCGTCACGGCCGGAAACTGTTCCTGGTGGGCGATAACCAGCGGCGCGGTTACATGCTTGACCGTGGAGAAGGCGCTGAGCGGCACCTGCACGCCGCCCGTTCCCGAGACATAGAGCTTGGACAGCGACGACGGGTCTTCTTGGTATTGCGGCAGCGCCTCCAGGATCACGCGATATTGGTTGGCCTGGGCGTAGATGGTGGATATCTGCCGCTGCCCGAAAGCGTCGTTGAGCGTATCGTTTACCGCCTGGAGCGAAACCCCGAGCCGCCCGGCTTTCTCCCGGTCCACGTCCACAAACATGCGCAAGCCGCCTTCCTGGGCCTCGGAGGCGACGTCGTGCAGCGCCGGGTTCAGTTGCAGTTGCTTGGTCAGGCGGTCGGCCCACAGCGAGACCGCGTTGGCGTCGGTTCCCGTCAGCGTGTATTGATACTGCGCCCGGCTGATGCGGGTACTGATCTGAATGTCCTGCACCGCCTGGAAATAGACCACAACGCCCGGGATTGACGCGACCTGCCGCTGCAGGCGCGACACGACTTCGTCTATCATGGCGCTGCGGTCGTCGCGCGAGCGCAGCGAGATTTTGGCGTGGCCGACATTGGGCGTGGTGTTGATCCGGCTGCTGCCGACGATGGACACGACGCCGGTCACGTCCGGATCCTTGCGAATGATGTCTTCGACTTCCTTTTGCAGCCGCTGCATTTCGGCGAAGGAAACTTGCGGGCCGCCTTCGACCACCGCCGTGACGAGGCTGGTATCCTGCAACGGCAGGAAACCTTTTGGCACCACGATATAGAGGAAGATGGTCACGACCACGGTGGCGGCGGTGACGATGAGCGTCAGCGTTTGCCGGTGCAGCACCCAATCGAGCGACCGGCGATAGCCCTCGACCGATAAGTCCACCAGGCGGCTGAAGGTGCGGGAAATCTCGTTATCGGCGCTGGCCACGCTATGGCGCAAAATCCGGCTGCACATCATCGGCGTCAGCGTGAGCGATACGATGGCGGACACCACGACCGCAATGGTCAGGGTGAGCGCGAACTCGCCGAACATGCGGCCGACCAGCCCGGTCATGAACAACAGCGGAATGAACACGGCGATCAGCGACATGGTGAGCGAAATGATGGTGAAGCCGATCTCGCTGGCCCCGCGCAGCGCCGCCCGCAGCGGGTGCTCGCCTTTTTCCAGGTGGCGGACGATGTTCTCGATCATCACGATGGCGTCGTCCACCACGAAGCCGGTTCCGATGGTCAGCGCCATCAGCGACAGGTTGTTGAGGCTAAAGTTGCAAAACCACATGACGCCGAAAGTGCCGACCAGCGACAGAGGCAGCGCCACGCCGGCGATGATGGTGGCGCGGATCGTCTTCAGAAACAGCAAAACCACCAGCACCACGAGAATGACGCTGAGCACCAGGGTGAATTGCACGTCGCGGATAGAGGCGCGGATGGTGTTGGTGCGGTCGTCCACCACCGTTAGCGTGACCCCGACGGGGATGGCGCGCTGGAGCTTGGGCAACTCCTCCTTGACGCGCTCGACCGTCTGAATGACGTTGGCGCCCGGCTGCCGCTGCACATTGATAATGACGGCGGGTTTGCCCCGATACCAGCCGCTGATCTTGGAATTCTCCAGGCCGTCGATCACGTTGGCGACATCGCGCAACAAAACGGCCGCGTTGTTGCGATAGGCGACCACGACGGAGCCGTAGGCGTCCGCGGCGTCGATCTGATCGTTGGTGGCGATGGTGTAGGACTGATGCGCGCCGTCGAGGGATCCCTTCGGCCCCGCGACATTGGCGCCGGTGATCGCGGCGCGCAGATCGGCGAGCCCGATACCGTAATTGGCGAGCCGGGACAGATCCGCCTGGATGCGCACGGCGGGGCGGATGCCGCCTTCGATCGAGACATGCCCCACGCCGGTGAGCTCGCTCAACCGCTGCGCCATCAGCGTGTCGGCGAGATCGCTCATCTCGCGCAACGAGGCCGTCTCCGAGGTCAGCGCCAGCGTGATGATCGGCGCATCCGCCGGGTTCACCTTGGAATAGGTCGGCGGGTAGGGGAGGTTGCGTGGAAGCGCCGAGCCGGCCGCATTGATCGCCGCCTGCACGTCCTGCGCGGCGGCGTCGATGTCGCGGTTGAGTTCGAACTGCAGGGTGATCTGGCTGAGTCCAAAGGAGCTTGATGAAATCATGGTCGAGAGCGAGGGAATCCGCCCCAATTGCCGCTCAAGGGGAGCGGTCACCAGTGACGCGGTGGTGTCCGGATTGGCGCCGGGAAGCTGCGTGGTGACCTGGATGGTGGGAAAGTCCACCTGCGGCAGCGAGGAAACCGGCAGCAGCCAATAGCCCAGTGAGCCGCCGAGCATAACGGCAAAGCCAAGCAGCGACGTGGCGATCGGCCGGTGAATGAAAGGCGACGAAACGCTCATGGAGCCGGGCTCGCGGCGGCGGCGCCGGAGCTCGAACGGCGCTGGCGCGTGTCGCGCGCCGTGCCCGCGGGCCGATCGGTTTTTCCACCCTGATTTGCCCCGTCCTTCGCCGCCGGCCGGTCCTGGGCGGGCTCGCCTTCGGGTGGGCCGCCGTTTTCACCGGGCGTTACCCGCACGCGGCGTCCCTCCGCGAGTTGGGCGAAGCCGGTGGTCACAATCGGATCGCCCGTCTGCACGCCGCTTGCGATCACCGCCTGAGCGTCGTCCTGCTGCGCAATGGTCACTGGGCGCACCGCCACCGTGTCGCCGGATTGCACCACATAGACGAAAGGTCCGCTCGGTCCGCGCTGCACCGCGCCGGTCGGCACCACCACGACCTGGCGGCGGGTATCGACCAGCATGCGCACGTTGACGAATTGACCCGGCCAGAGCTGGAGATTTTCGTTGGGGAACTCGGCCTTGAGTTTTACCGTTCCGGTGGTCGTGTCCACTTGGTTGTCCACGACTTGAAGCTCGCCGTGGTCGATGATGGTTTTGTCGTCGGATGCGAGCGCCTCGACGGTAAGTGGGCCCTGGGCGAAGGCATTGTTAACCTGCGATACAACCTGTTGCGGCAGGTTGAAGATCACCGAGATAGGCTTGATCTGAGTGAGCACCACGATGCCGTTGGCATCGGAAGCGCGCACGATATTGCCTTCGTCCACATGGCGGAGGCCGGTGCGCCCGCTGATCGGCGCGGTGATGGTGGTGTAGGACAGGATCGCGCGGGCGTTGTCGATCGCCGCCTGGTCCGCATTCACCTGCGCTTGAAGCTGGGCGACCATGGACCTTTGCGTGTCGACCTGCTGCTTGTTGATGGAATTGGAGGCGGCCAAGCGTTCATAACGCTCGAGGTCGAGTTTGGCGTTGGCGAGCTGCGCCTCGTCTTGCGCTTTCTTGGCGATCGCCTGGTCGAGCTGCGCCTGATAGGTGGTCGGGTCGATGCGGGCGAGCACGTAGCCCTTCTGCACATCCTGACCTTCCTTGAAATTCATGCTGATGAGCTTGCCTTCCACCTGCGGGCGCACCGTCACCGTGTTCAGCGCCTTGGCGGTGCCGACGCCGTCAAGATAGATCGGCACGTCCGCCAGCCGGGCGGGTATGACCAGAACGGGAACCGCCCCGCCGCCGCCGAGACGTGAACTTCTGCGCTGCTCCACCTCCTGCTCCGGCACCATCATCAGCGCGACGGCGCCGAGGACGATCACGGCGCCAAGCCCAACGGCGATCCAACGCCGGTTCTTGGCCATCGCGCCGAGCGAGATGTCGATGAGGCGCCGGTGGTCGCTCATGGCGCCTCGTTGGCGGTCACGACCGCCGGTTTTTCGGCCCAGCTTCCGCCCAAGGCCTGGAATAGACTCACGATCGCCTGCAGATGCGCGAGACGCGCCTGCGCCAAGGCATCCTCGGCCTGGAACAGGGTCTGCTGGGTATCGAGCAGGGTCACGAGGTCGATCGTGCCTTCGCGCAGGCGCGTCTCCGAAATCTCGAAGGCGCGGCGGGAACTGGCAACGACTTCACCTTGGAGGCGTTCGCGCCGCGCAGTCTGTTGAACGGCGACGAGCGCATTCTCCACGTCGGCGAAAGCCGACACCACCGCCTTGCGGTACAGTTGCAAGAGCTCCTGCTGACGTCCGTGCTGCAAGTCGAGATCGCCTTGCAGGCGCCCTGCGTCGAAAATCGGCTGCGTAAGATTACCCGCCACGGTGAAAAAAGCCGCTTCCGGCGTGAATAGATTCTTGAGGGTATCGCTTCGATAACCGCCGTCGCCGGTTAAAGAGATGCTCGGGAAAAACGCCGCGCGTGCCGCTTCCACGTCGCCGTTGGCGGAAGCGAGCTGAGCCTCCGCTTCCCGGATATCAGGCCGCTGCAAGAGCAGGTCTGACGGCAGGCCGGGTGTAATGCGCGGGATTGCGATCTGCGACATGCTGCCGCCGCGTATGGTGACGAATTCCGGAGATCGCCCCACCAGGACGGCGAGCGCGTGCATATTCTGGCGCAACTGCTGCTCCAGAAGCGGAATGGCCGCGCGTTGCGTAGCCACCACGCTTTCCTGCTGCGCGATGTCGAGCGAGGACGCGGTGCCGGCCTGCAGCCGCTGGCGGAACAACTCCAGAATGCGCGTCGCGCTCGCTTCGTTGTTCCGCGCCACGCGCAAGCGATCCTGTGCGGCCAAGACCTGGAAATAGGCGTTGGCGACGCTTGTGACGGTGGTGATCTGGACGACTTCATGGGCGAAGCGGCTGGCCACGGCGGCTTCCTCGGCCGCGCGCCAAGCCGCCCGGTTCTTGCCCCAGAAATCGATCTCGTAGCTTGCCGCCAAAAATCCGTTGTAGGACGTGCGCTCCGATGGTCCCCTGCTGCTCGATGCGCCTGATGTTCCTGTCGACTGAGAGGCGCGGGAACGGCTTGCATCGGCATTCAAGTCAAGAATCGGCAGCAGCGGCGCGCCGCTAATGCGGGCTTGCGCATCGGCCTGCAAGATGCGCCCCACCGCCGCGGCGATGTCGAGATTGGCAACCTGGGCTTCCTCGACGAGTGCCGTCAGCTCGCGCGAGCGAAAGCCGCGCCACCAATCAGATGAAGGCAACGCCGCATTCGGCGCAGGCCCGCCCGCCCGGTAGGCCGCCGGGATATCGACGGCAAGTTCGGGCTTCTCAGAGCCGAGGATGCATCCGGACAGCATTTGCACGAGGCAGATACTCCAGAAGATCGAAAACGCCGGACGAAAACCGGCGACACGAATGCGCGAAGCAAGAAATGGCGGCTGCCAACGCATACGCATGTCCTCGAACTGAACTCCGTCAAAAAGGCGGAGTCGCGTCGATACTATACGATAGGCTCATTGGCGTATGGCGGCGCGGCTTCCTTTCGGCCCCGCTTTTGCGAATTACACTTAGCAGTGTGACCTGCCGGCATCGCGCTCGGGGGCAAGGCGTCGTCCCCGAAACCGGCGGTGGAAACAAGTGAAATCTTGGTCACCTTGGCGGCCGCACTCCGGGCCGCTGTAGCGGTGTGTCGCCCGTGATGGCGGATCGTTGCTTCGTCGGAGGTCAAAAATAGAATATTTTATCAATTAAAGCCTGTTAGTAGCATATCTATTCTTTTTATCCGGCTATTATTGTCTTATAAAAGAAAAACATTCTATAAATGGCCTTCGGCAATCGGCTGCAACAATCGCAGCAAAGCGGCGTCCAACATGGCTTTTTACCCGATCCCAAACACGGCCCCCTTCGGCCAGGAAGAGATCGCAATTCTCAACCGCGTGGTGGGGCCCGCCACCCCGATCCAGCGCGCTTGGCTGGCCGGCTTTTTGGCTGGGCTCGATGCGGCCGCCACCGGCGCCGCTGCCGCCGCCACGGGCGCCCATGCCGCTGCCGTAGCGGCCCCGCAGCCAGCCGCGCCTGCACAGCCTACCGAGCCGCTGACCATCCTCTATGCCACGGAATCCGGCAATTCCGAGCGGCTTGCCTCGGATATGGCCAAGGCTGCGCGCAAGATGGGCTTCAAGCCCAGTGTCGTCGATATGGCCGACCTGGAAATGGCGGCGCTCGCTTCGGTGAAGCGCTTGGTCGTCATCGCCGCGACCTGGGGCGAGGGCGATCCTCCCGCCCGTGCCATTCGGGCCTATGGCGAACTGATGGGCGAAGGCGCGCCGCGGCTCGACGGCGTCGAGTTCGGCGTGCTCGCGCTGGGGGATACCGCCTATACGGAATTCTGCGCCATCGGCAAAAAGCTGGACGCGCGGCTTGAAGCGCTGGGAGCCAAGCGCGTCGCCGACCGTGTCGATTGCGACCTGGATTTCGAAGAACCCGCCGCGAAATGGATCGAAGGCGCCCTGAAGGCGCTGGCGCCGGAAGACGCCGATCGCAGCCGAGTCATCGCCGTCGATTTCGGCGCGAAAGCGGCGCCTGCCGCCGATCTGGGTCCGGTGGAGGCTGAGATCATCGAGCTGATCGATCTCAATTCCTCGCGATCGGGCAAGGAAACCTATCACGTCGAACTGAGCTTCGACGGCGCCACGCCTGCGTATAAGCCCGGTGACTCGCTTGACCTCTACCCGGAGAACGATCCCGCCTATGTGGAGGATTTCCTCAAGGCGGCGGGCCTCGCCGCGGACTCGGCCTTGCGCACCGAGCTGACCAAGAGCCGCGACATCACCACGTTGTCGCTAAAAGCCGTGGAAACTTATGCCGCTGAGACCGGCCACCGCTATGTGAAGGAACTGCTCGACTCAGGCGGCGCCAAAGATTGGATCGTCGGCCGGCAGCTCATCGATTTGGTCCTGCAGTTTCCTATCGCGCTCACCGCCGACCACGTCCGCAAGGTGACGCGCACGCTGGCGCCGCGCGCCTATTCCATCGCTTCCTCGCGCAGCGAAGTGGGCGAGGAAGCGCATCTGCTGATCTCCGCCGTGCGTTACGAAAGCTTCGGCCGCGCACGCAAGGGCGTGGCCTCCGGCTATGTCGCCGACCAATTGAAGAAAGGCCAGCGCATCAAGGTGAAGCTGCGGCCGAACAAGCATTTCGCGCTGCCCGCGCCGGACCAGGATATCATCATGGTGGGGCCGGGCACCGGCATCGCGCCCTTCCGCGCCTTCGTGCAGGAGCGCCGCGCCACCTCCGCCACCGGAAAGTCCTGGTTGTTCTTCGGGGACCGCCAGTTCACCCACGATTTCCTCTACCAGCTCGACTGGCAGAACGCCGTAAAGGACGGCTCGCTCACGCGCATGGACGTCGCCTTCTCCCGCGACACGCCCGAAAAGGTCTATGTGCAGAACCGCATGTGGGAAAAGCGCCGCGACCTCATCGAATGGCTGGACAAGGGCGCTTATTTCTATGTCTGCGGCGACGCCAAGGCGATGGCCAAGGACGTGCGCTCGACCCTGGTGCGCGCCTATGCGGACGTCAAAGGCCTCGGCGCGGAAGCGGCGGAAAAGGCGGTCAGCGACCTCGACCGCGCCCACCGCTATCTGCAGGATACGTATTGAATTGCTCCTTTCACCTTCCCCGCGTGCGGGGGAGGTCGACCCGGCGCAGACGGGGCGGGAGGGGGCTAGGCTTCAACTGCAAAAAGTAGTTTCCCCCTCCCCAACCCTCCCCCGCAAGCGGGGGAGGGAGTAGGGTCGGCACCTGAGATGAGCATCACGAAATGACCAAAGAACTCTCCCGCAACGAACGCATCAAGGAAGCGAGCGCCTATCTGCGCGGCACGCTGGCGGAGGGCCTGCGCGAGAAAATCACCGGCGCGATCATCGAAGAAGATCAGCAGCTGGTGAAATTCCACGGCATGTACCTGCAGGACGATCGCGACCTGCGGCCGGAGCGCGGCAAAAAGAAAATGGAGAAGGCTTTCGCCTTCATGCTGCGCCTGCGCATCCCCGGCGGCGTATGCACGCCGGCGCAATTTCTCCACCTGCATGAAGTCGCCTGCACCTACGGCAACCGCACCATGCGGCTGACCACGCGGCAGACGTTTCAGCTGCACGGCATCATCAAGTCGAATCTCAAGGCGACCATGCGTGAGATCGACGAGGCGCTGCTCACCACCATAGCGGCCTGCGGCGACGTCAACCGCAACGTGATGTGCAATCCCAATCCGTATCAGTCGCGCGCGCATGCCGCGGCTTACGCGACCGCCAAGGCGATCTCCGATCATCTCTTGCCGCGCACGCCGGCCTATCGCGAAATCTGGCTCGACGGCGAGCGCATCGCCGGCGGCGAGGAAGAGGTGGTGGAGCCGATCTACGGCAAGACCTACCTGCCGCGGAAGTTCAAGACGGTGGTCGCCGTGCCGCCGTCCAACGACGTGGACGTTTACGCCCACGATCTCGGCTACATCGCCATCCTCGACGCCGACGGCGACGTCAAGGGTTACAACGTCACCGTCGGCGGCGGCATGGGCATGACCCACGGCGAGCCGGAAACCTTTCCGCGCACCGCCGACGTGATGGGTTTTTGCACGCCGGAACAGGCCGTGGCGGTGGCCGAAGCCGTCGTCACCGTGCAGCGCGACTGGGGCGACCGGGTCGAGCGCAAGCATGCGCGGCTCAAATATACCATCGAGGATCGCGGTCTCGCCGCCTTCCGCGCCGAGGTGGAAAAGCGCAGCGGCGTGAAATTGGGCCAGCCGAAGCCTTTCACCTTCGATTCCACCGGCGATCGCTATGGCTGGACCGAAAGCGAGGACGGCAACGGCCATTTGACGCTGTTCGTGCAAAATGGCCGGCTGCGCGATATCCCCGGCGGACCGCAATGGCTCACCGGGCTGAGACAGATTGCGGAGATGCACGACGGCGATTTCCGCCTCACCGCCAACCAGAACATCATCATCGCCAATGTGGCGCCGGACAAGCGTTGGGACATCGGAAAGCTGGTCGAGAAGCATAAACTGACGGCCGACGCTTCGCCGGTGCGCCGCAACTCCATGGCCTGCGTCGCGCTGCCGACCTGCGGCCTGGCGCTGGCGGAGAGCGAGCGCTTCCTGCCGGACCTCATCACCGAGGTGGAAGAGCGCCTGGCTTCGCACGGGCTGACCGACGACGAGATCATCGTTCGCATGACCGGCTGCCCCAACGGCTGTGCGCGGCCATACCTTGCTGAGATTGGATTGGTGGGAACAGGTCCCGGCAAATACAATCTCTACCTTGGCGCGGCCTTCGACGGCTCGCGCCTGTCGAAGCTTTACGCCGAGGAACTCGACCACAAGGGCATCGTCGCCGCGCTCGATCCGATCTTCGCCGCCTATAAGAGCGAACGCAACGAGGGTGAGCGTTTTGGCGACTATGCGATCCGCGCCGGCTTTGTCGCGCAAACCGGAAACGGTCCCGACTTCCACAACGACACCGGCGCAAAGCGCACGGCTTGATCATGAGCGACGACCGCACCCCCGTTGAAACCCGTTCCCCGCGCATGGAGCCGCTGGCGCGGCTGCCGGTGTTTCTGGCGCTGGAAGGCAAGCGCGCATTGGTGGCGGGCGGCAGCTCGGCCTCGGCGTGGAAGGCGGAGCTTCTGTCGGCCGCAGGCGCCAATGTCGATGTCTATGCGGACGACACTTCCGAGGAATTGCTCGCGCTTGTGGCCGACGCTCCCCGCGGCGCGATCGTCCTGCACCGGCGCAAATGGGATGCAGCGGATTTTTCCGGCGCGGCGATTGCGGTCGGCGGCTGCGTTGACGATGCCGAAGGGGCTTTGTTCGCCGCCGCCGCGCGCGCCGCGGGCGTGCCGGTGAATGTCATCGACAAGCCGGCCTTTTGCGATTTCGCCTTCGGCTCCATCGTCAACCGTTCGCCGCTGGTCATCGGTGTTTCCACCGATGGTGCCGCGCCAGTTTTTGCCCTGGCCATTCGCGCCAAGCTCGAAGCGCTCATTCCGCAGGGTTTTGCCCAGTGGGCTGCCGCCGCGCGGCGCTGGCGCGACCAGGTGAAGGCGTCGGGCCTGTCCTTCGCCGGCCGCCGCCGCTTCTGGCAAATCTTTACCGCCTTTGCGGTGACGCATCCCAATCAGGAACCGGCGGCTTCAGATTTCGACCGTTTGATCGTGCAAGCCAAGAACGAGGGCGCTGCGGCGGAGTCCGGCAGCGTGACTTTGGTCGGCGCCGGTCCCGGCAATCCCGAACTGCTGACGCTGCGCGCGGTGCGCGCGCTGCAATCCGCCGACGTGATCCTGATCGACGATCTGGTATCGGCGGAAATTTTGGATTTTGCCCGTCGCGAGGCGAAGAAAATGCTGGTGGGCAAGACCGGCCACGGCCCCGCCTGCAAGCAGGACGAGATCAACGCGCTGATGGTCACGCTGGCCAAGGCCGGCAAGCGCGTGGTGCGGCTCAAGGGCGGCGACCCGATGATTTTTGGCCGCGGCGGCGAGGAAGTCACCGCCTGCCGCGCCGCCGGCATTCCCATCGAGGTGGTGCCCGGCATCACCGCGGCGCAGGGCGTGGCAAGCCGTCTTGCCATCTCGCTCACCCACCGCAAGCATGCGCGGCGCGTGCAATACGTGACGGGGCATGGCGAGAACGGCCAGCTTCCCGACGACATCGATTGGAAGAGCCTGGCCGACGCGAGCGCCACCACGGCGGTCTATATGCCGATGAAGACCCTTGGCGGCCTCGTAGCCAAAGCTATCGCCGCTGGTCTTGATTCAGCAACGCCCGCAATCGCGGTGGCGCGAGCAACCCGCCCCGATGAAACCATCATCGCCGCGCCTATTGGCGAGCTGCCGGCGCGGCTCGCCGCCGAAGCGCCGAGCGGCCCCGTGCTGGTGCTGATCGGCCACGTGCTGGCCGAACGCGCGGCCGAAAGCATCGGGGATTGGCTGGGCGAGAAGCGGACGGCAGGGGCGGGGCTCTAACGTCGTCATGGCCGGGCTTGTCCCGGCCATGAGAAAGTAAGAAATCAAAAATACCGATCGAAGTGCTGCTGCTCCAGCGGCACGCCGGCAAGGCGCAGCACGTCCGCCACGGCGTTGACCATGGGCGGGGGCCCGGCAAAGTACCATTCGAACTCGGGCATGCGGCCGGCATGCGTTTCCGCCACGACTTCATGGATCAGGCCGAAGCGTCCGGACCACTCGCCGCGCTCATTCAGCCCCAGCTCCGAAATGGCGGGATGGAAATGAATGGTCTCCTCCCAGCCCGGCAGCTTGCTCAACGCTTCTTCGCCGGTGATGTCACGCGGCGCGCGTCCGCCCATGAAGAAATAGAGCGTGCGGCCTTGCATCTTCGGCGAGGCCGCCATGCCGCGGGCGATCGACAGCATGGGCGAGACGCCCGAGCCGCCGGCGACGCAGACCACATCGCGCGGAGAATCCTCGCGCAGATAGGCATGGCCGTAAGGGCCATCGATATGCACCGTGTCGCCCGGCTTCAGGCGCTCGAACAGCGCCGTCGTCGCGACGCCGCCCGGCTTCTTGCGAATCTGGAATTCCCAATCCGTGCTCGGCTCGTTGGCGATGTTGCTCATGGAATAGCCGCGCGGCGCCGGCACGCCCTCGATATAGATTTGCGCGTATTGGCCGGGCAGGAAGCAGTGCGGCTCGCCGGAGCGGAATTTAAATTCCGAGATGTCATGGGTGACAGGGGTGGCGCTGATCAGTTGGTATTTCTGCCGCCGGGGCATCACCTTGGGGATATACATGTCGTCAAGGCGTATGCGGATGGTGACGTTACCCTTGGGGCGAGACTGGCAGGCCAGTTGACGCCCGCGCTTGCGGTCGCGCTCGGTCAGCGCGGGCGCGTTGGGATAGAGATTTTCCACCTCGCCCTCGACCAGCTCGAAGCGGCAGGTGCCGCAGCCGCCCGCGTTACATTCATAGGGCATGCCCAGGCCGGCCTTGAGCCCCGCGCGGGTGATGGTGTCCATGCGGTCGCAGGAGTAGTGCGCCTCGCTTTTTTCGATCCTTACTTCGCCGGCTTGCGAGGTGTCGTGCGTTGATTCCGTGCCAGCCATGGAAACTCCGATTGCTTGGGGAAACGTCAGTTATATAGAATAAACGGCCTCGTCTAGACACCCCCGCCTTCCGCGTAGATCCCGCGTTTTGGCAAGGAAAAACGCATGACCAAACTTGACGCCGCCATCGACGAGCTTGTCACCGCCAACCGCATCCTGGCTCGGGAGGGGATTGTCGATTCTTTCGGCCACCCCAGCATCCGCCATCCGGACCGGCCGGACCGTTTCCTGCTGTCGCGGGCGCGCGCGCCCGACCTCATCGAGGAATCCGACATCATGGAATTCACCCTTGATGGCGCGGTTGTCGGCGGGGGCAACAAAAAACCGTACCTGGAACGATTCATCCACGGCTCGATCTACGAGGCGCGGCCGGAGGTCAAGGCCGTCATTCACAATCACAGCCCGAGCGTGATCCCCTTCGGCGTGACCAAGAAAAACAGGATCAGGCCGCTGCATCACATGTGCGGCTGCATCGGTCACGAGGTGCCGATATGGGATTCGCACGACAAATTCGGCGATACCTCGCTGCTGGTGTCGAGCGTGGAAATGGGACGTGACTTGGCGAAGTTGCTGGGCAACCGGCCCACCGCTCTGATGCGCGGTCACGGCTGCGTCGTGGTCGGCAAGGACATCCGCGAGGCGGTTTATATCGCCTATTATCTGGAGCTCGGCGCCAAATTGCAGATGCAGGCGATGAACATGGGCGAGATCACCTTCCTCACGCCGGGCGAGGTCGATACTATCATCGAGCGCACCGGACCCTATTCGTTCAACCGCGCCTGGGAGAACTGGTGCCGCCGCGCCGGCCGCAAGATGCTGGAGCGGCCCGACGAAGTGGTCTTGCTCAAAGGTTAGCGGCCTGCATGCGTTACATCGACGCCTTCAATCACTTCTTCCCCAAGCGGTTGTGGGACAAGATGCTCGCCTCGGAAGGCGCGGCGCGCGACATCGGCAAGCGCATGCGCGGCATTCCCTGCATCTATGACCTGGACGAGCGCTTCCGGATCATGGATCTGTTCAAGGACAAGAACTACACGCAGATTCTCTCGCTCGGGATGCCGCCGCTGGAGGCGCTCGGCACACCGCGGGTGACGGCGGAATTCGCGCGGCTGGGCAACGACGGCATGGCGGAGCTGGTGGCGAAATATTCCGGCCGCTTCGCCGGCTATGTCGCCTCGCTGCCAATGAACGATCCGGACGCGGCGGTTAAGGAAGCCGAGCGCGCCTTCACCCAAGCCGGCGCCAACGGTTTACAGATTCATTCGAATGTGAACGGCGCGCCGCTGGACGAGCCGCAGTTCTTTCCCATTTTCGAAGTCGCCGCTCAATACGACAAGCCGATCCTGCTGCATCCCAGCCGCGGCGCCGACATGCCCGACTACAAGACCGAGAGTAAATCGAAATTCGAGATCTGGTGGGCCTTCGGCTGGCCCTATGAGACCAGCACCGCCATGGCGCGGCTGGTCTTCTCCGGGATGCTGGACCGGCTGCCGGACTTGAAAGTGCTGGCGCACCATCTCGGCGCCATGATCCCCTATTTCGAAGGGCGCATCGGCCCGGGTTGGGACCAGCTCGGCAAGCGCACGTCGGACGAGGATTTAACGCTGGTGCTGAAGCGGCTGAAACGAAGGCCGTTCGACTATTTCAAGGATTTCTACGCCGACACGGCGGTGTTTGGCTCGCGTGCGGCGACGGTGTGCGGGCTCGATTTCTATCACCCGGACAAGGTGCTGTTCGCATCCGACTCGCCGTTCGATCCGGAGAAAGGCCCCGGCTATATCCGCGATACCATCAAGGTTCTGGAATCGATCGACATGCCGCAGGAGAAGCGGGAAAAAATCTGCTTCCGCAACGCGCAACGGCTGTTCGGATTGAACTGAAAAGATCGAGAGCGGCGCTAACGAAGCGGCTGGGTCAAACTAAACGGCGACTTTACGGAGAAAATCCTCCACTTCCGTGCGCAGCTTGTCGGCGGCGGCTTCCACCACCTCGGAAGCGGCAAGCATGGTTTGCGCCGAAGATCGCGCTCCAGTGGCCGAGCCGGTGACTTGGCCGAGCATTGAAACGATGACCGCGGCCCCATCGGCGGCGCTGGAGACATTTTGCGAGATAGCGCTGGTGGCCGCATTCTGTTGCTCGACGGAGGCCGCGACATCCGAAGTGTATTCGTTGATTTGCTGCATGCGTTCGGCGATGCGCCGGATGGCGTCAACAGCCCCGCCCGTGGAAGTCTGAACCGCCGAAATATGACTGACGATATCCTCGGTGGCTTTGGCCGTCTGCACGGCGAGCGATTTCACCTCGGAAGCAACGACGGCAAAGCCCCGGCCGGCTTCTCCCGCGCGCGCCGCCTCGATGGTCGCGTTGAGTGCGAGCAAGTTGGTCTGGCCCGCGATGTTCTGAATCAATTTGACCACTTCGCCGATCTTCTCCGCCGCGCTCGTCAGGCCGGCGATCTCGTCGTTGGTGGCCTGCGCCTCGCTGACCGCCGTGCGCACGACGTCGGCGGTGCGATGAAGCTGGCGGCTGATTTCCGCGATCGAACTGGACAATTCGTCGGCGGCGGTGGCCGCGGTCGCGACGTTGGTGGAAGCCTCGTTCGAGGTCTTTAGCGCGTTTTCCGCGCACTGGGAGGTCTCATCGGAAGAGCCGAACAGCTCGCTCGCCGTCGAGCGCATGGACGTCGTACTGTCGCCGACCGTCCGCAGCACCGACTCGACTCGTTCACGGAAGGCGAAAATGGCGGCATCTATCATCGTGCGGCGTTGCTTCTGTTCGATCATCGCCGCGCGCTCTTCCAGCGCACGCCGCCGTTCGGTGACGTCTTCGTGCACGCCCACCCAGCCGCCATGGGGCATCGCCTGATTCAATACGGAGATGATACGCCCGTCAGGCAGCACCATTTCTGTGCTGCTGCGGCCGCCCTTGCTCATCAGCTCCATGATGTTGTCATGGTACTTCTGAACGTCTCCGCCAAATGTGCGAGCCGCAGTGCGCTGCTGAAGATAGTCAAAGAGGCTGCAACCCGGCGTCACGGCGTCGGGCGGCAGGTGGTAGAGCTCGAGAAACGGCTTATTGCAAATGACAAGGCGGCCGGTCGCATCGAACATGCAAAGACCATGCGACATGTTGTTAAGCGCGTTTTCCAGCCGCTCGTTCTGCTCGCGGACGCGCCCGTCCCCGAATGCGGCGACGGCGCTCGTGCCCAGTACCGCGATCGTTGCCGTCGCGACCACCAGGGACAGCCAAACCGGCGAGAGCGACAGCGGATTAATGACCCGGGCCGGGTCAGGAACGATCTCAACCGCCCCCATGGCGGTGAAGTGGAGGGCCACGATGGCCAGCGTCAGCAATACACCAGCCGCCAATATCGTGCGCATACTTCTGCCGCGCGATGCAACTTCCAGCGCCGCCACGCTCAGCACGATGCCGAACAAGATGGACGCTATGACAAGATCCCACGACCAGTTCACGTGCCCTGGAATTTCCAGCGCCCGCATGCCGAGGTAATGCATGCCGGCAACTCCGGCGCCGACCAGTGTACCCCCGGCGGGGACGGCCCAGGGTTTGGAACCGTAGACGGCGGTGGCAAGACCCAATGCGGTGAGGACCATCGCGATGAGAAGCGACAGCAACGTCAAGCTGACATCATAGCCGACTGCGACGCCGGGATCGTAAGCGAGCATCGCGACGAAATGAGTGGTCCAGATGCCGCATCCGGAAGCCGCGCCCGCGATGACCAGCCAGATGACGCGTGCGCGTCCGCTCGTTGCCTTGGCGCGATGAAACAACGTAATCGTAACAAGGCTTGCCAGCAGGCATACGAGACCGGCAATAACGACAAGCCGCAGGTCGTGTTGAGTCGTCAGACAATTATAGACTTGGAACATGAATTACCCGGGACGGTTTGAAGTGATGCTAGGCTCACGCGGTTTTTTTGCGGTTAACAGTCGGTTAGCGGATGCTTAACTATTCCTACCCGCCTGCTATCAGTAGTGCTGGGTAAGACACAAAACCGGTCCGGAGATTCTCCCACATGTATACGTGCCGATCCTTTGCAAATATGCTTGTTTGCGCAACCGCTGCCGCATTTCTGGCCGGTTGCGCCGACCCCGACTCCGGAACGGGGCAGCCGAGCTTCTACCGCAGCCTTGCCCAGACCGGAGTACAGCTCGACGCGAATACCGCCGCGTCCATGATATCCGGCTACCGGAAGAACAACGGCCTGGGGCCGGTCACGATCGATCCGGCGTTGATGCGTCTTGCCGATCAGCAGGCGCATGCCATGGCGCGGAGCGACAAGCTCGATCACAATGCCGGCGGGTCCCTCATGTCTCGGATGAAGGCGTCTGGTTATCCTTACAAGGCGAGCGCGGAAAATATTGGAGCCGGATACTACACGCTGGCCGAGGCCTTTTCCGGCTGGCGCGATTCTCCGCCGCACCGCGCCAAGATGCTGCTCAAGGACGTGACGCGGATGGGCATCGCCGCCGTCTATCAACCCAACACCAAATACAAGGTCTTCTGGACATTAATCCTGGCAGCGCCGCAGGAGAAACAGGGTGGTGTACCGGGCATGCAGGGGCAGCCCACCGAGGAACCGGGCGTCACGGTTTTGGAATCAGCGTCGCCGAATCTGATCGCGCAATGACTTCGCGGCGGCGACGGCGGTGCGGCGCAAGGCTTCAAGCCGGGTCGCCAGCGCGAAGGAGATTTCCCCGCCCGCGTCGGCCGTAAAAAGACAATCCGCCATCATAAGGCGCTCGTGCCAAAGTTGATTCATCATCATGTGCGCGCCCGTTGCGCAGGAATCGATGCGGGCGACAGTGGTATCCGCGAGTACCAATTCGCTTAAGGTCGCCATGAGCAGGACACCCGGCGAAAAGGCGGAGAAGGCTTCGTCATGAGCGACTTTCCAGGTCCACGCGGTATTGCCACTTTTCAAGACGATGCATGCCGCGATCGTCTTGCCGTCGAGGAGCAAGCGGTGAATCGAGACCTTGCCCTCGCGGCCGAGCGCAGCGACGGCACGCTGCATGAAATGGCATATGTTTTCGTTGATCAGCGCGGCGGTGCCGGCACGGCCTTTCCAGCCGGTTGCTTCCAGTGCAAAGAATTCGTCGAGGCTATGCGCAAGTTGAGAACCGTCGTGCGCTTGCGCCACTGTCACCGGCCCGAGCTGCTCCAGCCGCCGCCGTTGCCGGCGCAATTCCCTTTGTCTTTTGCCGGTCAAAGTGCGCTCGAAATAGCGGGTGCGATTCTCGCCGGGATCGAGCACGGCGCGCTGGTGACGATCGAAAGACCTTGCCGCGCAGCCTCTGCACGCGAGCTCACCCGCAAGCGCCGCCGCGAACGGGCCTTCCTCGGGGAACAGACGCATGAGCAATAGGTCCGGCAGGCTTGCGTCCCGTGCGACATGATCGAGCCAGGCCGCGATAACCGGCTCGGCCATTTCGCGATGCACGAGCGGCGTGCCCAGCGGCGCATAGGGATGGATCCATGCTGTGAGCACGGGAAGCGGCATGGCATAGCGGTGGCGGTCGATCCGCACCGGAAAAAGCCCGGCGAGTTGCCGCGCCGCGCCGCTGGTCCATACCAGGCCCGCCAGAACGTCCGCTCCCAGGAGCGGCGCGGCGGCAAGCGCGAAGGCCGGTTCGTAGAAGACATTGGGTTCGACCGTATGGGCGGCGAGGTTTCGCCACGGCTCGGCCATCGATTCAAGCGCGCTCAGCGGCCGCAACTCGACTTCGAAGGCCGTCACCGAACGGCGATGGGCCGCGGCGGCGCGCCGCGCGCTTGCGATTGCCGCCGTGGCGTTGTCGAGCGCGGTCATCGCGGTGCGCCGCTATCCCGGTGAGCGCCCCAAATCAGGCCGTGCAGGCCGATGCGCTGCTTGGTGAGGAAGAACAGCGCCGCCGATTCGATCACCAGCGCCGCCGAGATCGAGATTGCCGCACCGGCAATGCCGAGGGATGGAATGAGGACGAGGCACAGCACGATATTGGCGGTAAATGCGGCGGCGTAGATACCGGCGCAGGCGCGCTGTTCGCCGATCATGTTGAGGAAAGCGGCGAGCGGGCCGACCGCCGCACGCGCCAGCAGACCGACGGCAAAGATGAACATCAGTGGGTATCCGGCGACAAAGTCGCGTCCGAATAGCCATAGCAGCGGGACGCCTGCCGCCAGGACGAGGATGGTCGCGGCTAGGGACGGCCAAAACGTTAGTTTGATCGCATGCGTCAAGGCCGCGGAAAGTTTTTCGCGGTCGCCGGCGACATGATACTGGCTGAATTTGTGTGCCGTGGTCTGGGTGACGGCGAAATGCACGAAGGCGACCAGCGCCAGCGTCTTCTCCGCCGCATAATAGACGGCGATTTCATGCGGAGGCTGGAACAGTTGCAGCAGCAGCACGCTGCTGTAGGTCAGCAGCAGGTAGAAGCCATCCACCATGAGCATCGGTAGCGACACCGTGAGCCAGTTCTTGACTTCATACACCTTGGCTCCGGGCTCGATCTTCGCTGCCAGCCGCCGGTTCAGGATGATGAGTTGGCCGATTCCGATGATCCAAACGGCGGCGACCGAGACCAGCACTGCGGTAACGGCATCGGTGGGCACGGCGGCGAGGAAGGCCGCGCCCATCAGGGCGATGAGCAGAAGCTGGCGGATGACATAGGTCGGAAGCTGCGCGAGCTGAACCCAATTGTGCGCGCGCGCAATGCCGGTCTGCACCTGCATCAGTCCGCAGACCGGCAGCGCCAGGCAGGCGAGATAAAGCGGCCAAAGCTCGTAATCATCGAGCCGGGGCCGCAGCAGCGTAATGACCAGAACGCAGGCCATTGCTACGGCGCTGGATATCCCGAAGGCAAGCCAGCGGCTTCCGGCATGGAAGCCGCGCAACAGGTCATAGGTCTTGCGCTGCGTGTATTCGGGAATGAAACGTTGTGAAGCCGCGCAGAGGCCTATGTCGATTACGCCGCTCAGCAGCAAGACCCAGGTCCAGACATAGACATAGACGCCGAACTGGAACGGCCCCATCCAAAGGGCAAACAGGATCTGGGAGGCATAGGCCAGGACGGCGCCTGTGGCGCGGATCGTGAAAGCGGTCCCGGCCATGCGGTTGGCGCGGGAAGTCTCGCTGCCGTCCACAAGCCAGAACTTGATCTGCGCGACAAGCGCGGCGATCGTGGCGCGCGCCGGCGGCGGATTGTTTCCGGTACCGATGAAGGCCAAGCCCGTCTCCATCACGGCGCCGAAAACGGCGCGCGTTGCACGGATGGCTTAGCAACGAACCCTTAATATTCAGTTCGGAGATGTTAAGCTTTGAGGCAATCGATTTACGGGTCTTTTACGCTTGTCTTGGCGGCGGGTCGGATGAACTCGGATAGCGAGCCGCTCCTGCTGCGCCATCTTGCCTTCAGGTGGTTGAAGGGTAAACGGCACGCATCGTCGCAGAAGGCGGCGAGACCGCGCAGCGACAGCGGATAAAACCGCAGACGCGAGTAAACCGTAAGCTCGATCGGCCACCGCGTTTGAAATTTTTCCGCGGCGCCGAGAAACTCAAAGGCGACCAGACCCTTATCGCATGCATAGCGAATAGATTCCTGTGCCAGCAGGATCCCCGGCGCGCAAGCAGACCAGCGTTCGTCATAGCCCTGTTTCAACACCCAGAGGCGCCCGGCATATTCCAGCAGCAAGGCCGCCGCCGCCGCCTTTGCGCCGATACGCATAAAACAAATGCGCAGGATTCCCGCTCTCGCGCCCCACGTCGCGATTTCCGTGCAGAAGCGTTCGATGCGTGGATCGTTCAATATCGCCGTGCCGGTCCGGCTCTTCCAGCCCGACGCTTCAACTTCATATACTTCGCGAAGGTGGCGATGGACATCAGCCTCATTCGGACTCAAGATTTCAAAGCTGACCGGCCCGTCGTTGCCCGCCAGCTTGAGCCTTCTGCGGATATTCGAGCGGTGCGCTCGCGCCATGCGGGATTCGAACGTCTTAAAATCGCAGCCGAGCGGCAACGCCGCGGTTGCCGTGTTGCCGGATCGCATGAGCCAGACGCCGCGCGATCCTGTATTGACCCGTAATGCCCGCAGCTCGGGCGATTCCACGCGCAGACGCGGGATCATGACCGGCAGGCCGTGACGCAAGACCGCCTGCGCCACGAGATCAAGTGCCGCATTGTCGGCGTATATGAAACCGCCCGGCTCGGTGCTCTCATGCCCCAGCGCCGCAAGCTTTGGCACAAGGGCCCCGCGGTCGATGACAAAGGGTGCGGCAGCGCGCAGGCGCCCGTCCTCGAAAGCGGCGAATATCGCGAGGTCCTTGCCCGAAGCGAAAGCTTTTAGACAGGCGGCGAACCATTCATGGCGCAGCAGCGGCGTTTGAAAGCGCTCGGCCAGCGCATTCCATTCGCTTTCCAGCGCCATGAATCGTGAAACATCGGAGATAGTTTCAAGCGTCAGCATTTTGGTTCCGGCAATTTGCCCGCAGCATGCCAGCGATTGGTTATTTTTTTGTGGCGATATGGATGAGTGGGGCGTGGCGGGCTCACCCGTTTTCAGCCGGCAAAGCCACCGCCGTCGAGGAAGGCCTGCTCCTCGGGGGTGGTGGTGCGGCCGAGAACGGCATTGCGATGCGGGAAACGGCCGAAGCGGCGGATGATGTCGGCGTGCAGCTCGGCGTATTTCAGCGTGTTCTCGTCGCCGGCTTGCCGGCATAGATCGATGCAGCGTTCCTGATCGGCAAGATTTTCGGAATGCATGAACGGCAGATAGAAAAAATTGCGCTTCGGCAATTCCATCTGCCTGTCGAAACCGCGCGTAATGGCGCGATCGGCAACGCCGCGCGCCAATGCATCCGTCGCGAAAGCGCGCGGCGAGCCGCGAAAAATATTGCGTGGGAATTGGTCGAGCACGATGGTCAGGGCAAGCGCCCCTTCCGCCGTCGCTTCCCGGCCGGCGAGTTGGCCTTGAGCCGCCGCCTCATAGGTCGGCCGGAATTTTTCGCGGATTTCGGCGTCGAACGCGGCGTCCTTGGTGAACCATTTCTTCGGCCCGGCTTCGAACCAGAAGGCGAGAATGGATTCCGGTGAGGCGGTCTCGTTCACGCGCCACGCTCCCGCGGCATCACAACCTCACTTGTCCGCTTTGGATGCGGTCGTAGAGCGCCTTGTCGAGCCGCACGAAGGTTTTCTGAGCGGGATCGTTAAAATAAAGCGCGTCCGAAATCTGCGTCGGGTCGAATCCCTGGCGTGCGAGGTCTACCTTCTTCTGTTTGAAGGTCGCGGTGACCTCGATCTCGCCCATGATGCGCAGGAATAGGGGACGCGCATAGTCGGGAAGATTCTGCACAAGGTATTTATGGAAGCTGTCGAGGTCGAGAGGGCGCTCGCACACCAGTGCGGCCATGCCGGCGCGTCCCTCCCTTCCCTGAATTTGCACGCCATAGACGTTTGTTTCCAGCACGCCCGGAAAGGCATTGATGGTTTCGGCGACCTCGGTGGTTGAAACGTTTTCGCCCTTCCAGCGGAAGGTGTCGCCGATGCGATCGACGAAGTAGAAATATCCATTTTCGTCCTTGCGCATGAGGTCGCCGGTGCGGAACCAGGCATCGCCGCGCTCGAACACGTCATGCAGAACTTTTTTCTCTTCCTCGGCGCGGTTGGCATATCCCTCGAAGCGGCTCGCAGGCCGCGCCGGGTCTTGGACGATCTTGCCGATCACCTCGCCCACTTTATCGGGCGCGCAAGGGATGCAGAAACCCTCGGCGTTGCGCATGGGCTGCTCCTTTTCGACGTCGTATTGCACGATGGCGGTGGGGAAGCGATGCGCGAGGAACCAGGGCACCCGCCCTACGGCGCCGGTTTTTCCCTCAAAATTGAACAAACTGACGTTGCCCTCGGTCGCCGCGTAGAACTCGATGATGTGCGGGATGCGGAAGCGCCGCTTGAATTCCTCCCACACGTCGGGTCGCAAGCCGTTGCCGCAGGCGAGGCGCAGGCGATGCCGGGTCTCGTTCGGATTGGGCGGCGTATTCAGGAGATAGCGGCAAAGCTCGCCGATATATTGGAACAGCGTGCAGTCCGAGCGCACCACGTCGTCCCAGAACTCGCGGGCGGAGAATTTTTCCCGGATCACGACTGTTCCGCCCTTGATCAGCAGAGACCCCGTCGTGCATACGCCGCCAACCGTATGATACATCGGCAGGCAATTGTACATGCGGTCGGTCGACTGCGTGTTCATCACGCCGGCGAAGCCATGGCTCGCCAGCATCACGCGATAGTGGTTGACGTTTGCCGCTTTGGGCCGCCCGGTGGTGCCGGAAGTGTAGATATAGAGCGCCCGGTCGTTGATGTTGAGCAACGGCCGCTCGGAAGCGTTGAGCGCGTCGCCCGAGAAGATTTCAACCTCGCGGTCGAGGCGCGGATGATCGGCGCCGCCGTCGCCATGCAGCCAGACCTTTGGCTGGAACTTGAGCAGCGGCTGGGTCTTCGCCAGCAGATCGAACAGCTCGGCGGCGACAATGATGTGCTTCGCGTCGACGATATCGATGCAATAGGCGAGCGATGGCCCGACGAGATTGATGTTGAGCAGCGCCACGACGCCGCCGACGCGCGTGATCCCGAGCCAGATCGCCATGTATTCCGGCCGGTTCGGCATCAGCAGGCAAACCGTATCGCTTCTGCCGATGCCCTGGCTGAGCGCCCAGCGTGCGTAGCGGTTGGAACGCTCCGCGAGCGCCCGGTAGCTGAAGCTCTCGCGTTCGCCGAGGAGGGCGGGGGCGTCGCCGAACCGGCCGGCGAGTTCATCGAAAAGCTGGGGAAATACCCGCGACGGATTCTTCGCGATCGGCGTCGTCAGCCGCAGTCCGCGCAGAGCGCCGCGGAGAAAGACGATGTCGTTCCTGACCTGCTTGAGAAACCCCATGCCTGCCCCGCAGACGGCCGCGTCCGACGCCGATCGGCGCAAGCTGCGCCAACGAGAGTAACATCCGGGAGTCGTTCCGGCGTGGCAAGGGCCCCGAGCGCTTCCCACCGCATTACGGGGCGGCCGCGAAGCGCGTCAGCGTTTTTGGGTCTTGATCTTCGGCCGGGCCCGCGGAAGCGGCACGGCGGCAGGGGTCTCCGGCACGACGGCCGCCATGGACATAGGCGCCACGGTAGCCATCGGCGTTGGGGTCAGGCTGGTCCAGCGCGCGGCGTCGGTCACTGTCACTTTCGCTGCAGGGCCGGTGGATCCCGTCACGATCGGTGCCGGCTTGAGCGCCACTGCTTTGGGCGCGCCGACGGTCCTGTTAGCCTTGGCGATCGCGATCAATTCCGCCCGTGATGGCTTCTTCGGCGGGCCGGCATAGACTTCGACCGGCTCGGTATCACCGCGCGGCAGGTCCGCCAGCGTGAGGGATTTACCCATAGGCGCTTGCAGGGCCGACAACATCACCGAAGGCCGGCTGGACTCTCCGTTGGAGACCACGACGTCCTCGGAGTCGTCTTCGTTCTCGGCGGCGGGCCGGCGGCGGTGGCCGCCACACATCTCCTCGCGCAGATTCGGCGGAGCGGCGGCAATCGGCGTCAACGCGTTCACGGTGCCGAGCGAAGGTGTCAGCCACGCCAGGCCGCCACCGTTGAATCCGCGCTCCAGCAGTTGCGTGGCTTTTGCCGCGCGCGCCGAAGAAGAAGGCGCGCCAAGCACCACCGCGATCAACTGTTTTCCATTCCGCGTAGCCGTGGCAACCAGGTTGAATCCGGAGGCGCAGATATAGCCGGTCTTCATGCCGTCGGCGCCGGGGTAGCGCCCCAACAGCTTATTGTAATTGCGCGTCACCCGTTTGCCGTACTTGATCCCGGGGAGATGCCAATAGAATTCGTATTCCGGGAAATCGTGAATCAGCGCGCGCGCCAAGATGCCGAGATCGCGCGCCGAACTGATCTGATTATCGGCGGGAAGACCGTTCGGATTTACGAAGATTGATTGCACCATCCCCAGGCGCTGCGCGGTTGCATTCATCTCGTCGGAAAAAGCTTCGACCGAACCGGAGACGCCTTCGGCGAGTGTCACCGCCATATCGTTGGCCGATTTTACCATCAGCATTTTCAGCGCATTATCGATGGTGACCTTGGACCCCGCCTGGAAACCCATCTTTGCCGGCGCCTGTGTGGCCGCCTTCGCCGAAACGGTGACCAGCGTGTCGGGTGTGAACCGGCCCTCATCTATCGCCTGGAGCGTGACATAGAGGGTCATAAGCTTGGTGAGAGAGGCCGGATACCACGGGTAAGCGGCATTCTCGGCATGCAGCACTTTACCGCTTTCTGCTTCCAGCAGCAGGAGCGCGTCGGCGGAGGCGGGCGCAGCGCCAAGCATCACCGCGGCCAGGCTCGTGCCGCCGAAAAACATGACGTCAATCAGGAATTTTGCACGAGAGACCACGTGTCGCCGCCCAGTTAATTTTCTCACTCCGGGAACTCTTAAGGTGCCACGGACATTTTATTCTATTTAAGTTGATCGGCGTTTGGAAGGCAAAGCTGGGCGGAAAACAAGCCTAATATCGGCCGCCCCGCCGTCTTTGGGGGCTTGGCCCAGGTAAACGCTGTAAGTCCGCGAAGCTTCAACCCCGCCGTGGCCGTGCGCCGACTTGCCGTTGCGCGGCCGGCGGCAGGAAGGACGCATCGAAGACGTCCGGCGGTGCGGGCATCGTCTTGAACTTATAGGTCTGTCCGAGCTGCTCGATCGCATTGGCGAAGCGGGCGGCGTCAATAGCGCCAAATCCGTTTTCCAGGACCTCATCGGTCACGATGTTGTCCTCGATCGCCATGCGCAGGCGTTCGAGTTCGATATTCTTGTTCGCCGCTTCATTTCGCTTGATCAGCGAATTAACCGCGTACACGGGATCCCGGATCGTCGACTTCAATGCATTTACGTGGGCGATAAGAAATGCTTTCACAGCGGCAGGCTTTTCCGACGCGAATTTCGTATTGACGACGATCGCATCGCCATAGAGTTGCATGCCGTAATCGCCCATCGGCAAGATCAGCAGGTCGGCAACAGGCACACCGCGTTCCTTGAGACTAATGTAGGTGGAAAGCGCGCTGCCGGTGACGGCGTCAACCTGGCCGGCCGCGAGTATAGGCTCACGCACTGCCACGGCGACATTCTCGACCTTCACCTTGGAAACATCGATGCCGTTAAGCTTGGCGAAGAGCGGCCATAACGCGGTGACGGGGTCGTCGTCGGGCGCACCCAGCCTCTTGCCTTCGAGATCTTTGGGCTTGGCTATGCCGCGGCTCTTGCGCGCGATAATGGCGTAAGACGGCTTGTTGTAGATCATGAAGACCGCCTTGATCGGCGCGTCCGGATTCTGGTCGCGGTACTTCATGACCGTGTTGATGTCGGCGACCGTGAATTCGGCATCGCCGGAAGCGACGCGATTCAGCGCGTCGGTCGCCGCATTTATCGCGACATCAAGTCTGGCGTTGCGGTAGTAACCGCGATCCTGCGCCACAAAAAAAGGAGCCGACGGCCCTAAGAAGCTACCTTCAAGCGCGACCTTGACCGCTGTTTGCGCCGCAACCGCGCTGCCGGCGAGCGTGACCGAAACGGCAGCTACGGCGGCAAAACCTGCGCAAACGGGTGCTAGGCGGCGCAAGCCCATGACTTTTCCTTCCCGCTCCCCCAGAGCAGGATTCACAAAAGATCATGGCAATGCAAAGAGCAAGACCGAATGCGAAATTTGCCGTGGGCATCCCTAATGGCGGCGTCACCCGGCATTTTTGCTGCGCTGCTTCCTAACGAAAAGATCATGCTTTGCGCGCCTATTTTGCCGCAATTACCCCCGCAGTCTTTCGACGCCACAACGGCAATGCAGCTGCCATCGCCGCCTTCGCGAACGCGCTCGGAACGATCGCCGCCATCGCCGCCGGGGACCGCCGCCGCAAGGAGTATTTCAGATATTACGGGCGGCCCTATGAGGCGCCGCCCTATGCCTATTACGTCCCGCGCCATCGCAACTACGACTTCAACATGAAGCGTCCGGAGCGGACGAACTGGGCTGAGCTTTGCGACCGGCTGCGCCGGCGGCGAGAGCGCCGTTAACCTTTTTCACTGGTCCTCATTGCACCTCCTTGGCCCTGGCGGCATTGGCTGTAGGCGCGCGGCTTAGCGTCTCATTAACGAAAAAGGCGCGACTTCGCGCTAAGGTGGCCGCATGAGTGATTCGATGACCCGCCTTTACGAAGCCGTCCTGGCGGCGCGCGGCGCCGACCCGGACGTATCGCGAACCGCGCGGCTGCTGCGGTCCGGGCGGTCGAAAATGGCGAAGAAGCTGGCGGAGGAAGCGGTCGAGGTCGTGATCGACGCCATGCACGGCCACACCGACGCGGTGGTGCGCGAGAGCGCCGATCTTATCTACAATCTCGTCGTGCTTTGGGTTTCCGCCGGGGTGCGGCCGCAGGATGTCTGGGATGAAATGGCCCGGCGCGAGCAGCTCATGGGCATCGCCGAAAAGCTGCCGAAGAAGATGCAATCGCTCCCCGCGCCCAGGCGCAAGGTCGTCGCCCTCGAAAGCCGCCGGTTCCGCAAGCGGCATTGAGCCGCTGCGCCCACGGCCAAGCGTCTGACATCATAGACACGGCCCGATAGACACGGCCTGCCTGCGCCGCTAAGCAGGCGCCTCCATGATACGCTGCCTCTACAATTGGTGCATCGCCGCCGCGGGCAAGCCGCACGCCTCCTGGATAATGGGCACCGTGTCGTTTGTGGAAAGCTCGTTCTTTCCCGTGCCGCCGGACGTGATGCTGATTCCCATGTCGCTCGCCCGGCCCGACCGGGCCTATTTTTATGCCACGCTTTGTACGGTGACCTCGGTGGCCGGCGGGCTGCTTGGCTATTTCATCGGCGCCTATCTCTACGATTCATTGGGCCTGTGGCTGATGCAGCTCTACGGCTACGGCTCCAAGATCGAAGCCTTCCGCGAGGCCTATAGGGAATGGGGTGCCTGGATCATCGTGCTCAAGGGCATGACGCCCATTCCCTACAAGATCGTGACCATCGCTTCCGGTTTTACCAACTATCCAATCCTGCCTTTCATATTGCTATCTTTTATCGCGCGCGGCATGCGCTTTTATTTCGTCGCCTTCCTGCTCAGCCGCTATGGCACCAGGGCCCGCGCCATATTGGAGGAACGGCTGGAATTTTGGGTGACCGTGGGGGCGATCGTTCTGGTCGCAGGGATCATCGCCGCGGTATATATTTTTTAGAGTAGGTGGGCTGCCCTGCGGCCTTCCTCAAAATTGCCACGGAAGCGGCACAAAGTTGTACAATGCAAGATACGGGCTGTGGCGGCGCCTCCGTGACATCAGCGGGAACGCCATGACGAGCTGCAACGGACCAACGGAACTAACCGGCCGGAAGCGACGCGGTATCGCCGTAACACCGGCAGCGGCCGCTGTTGCGTTGTTTTTGACGGTCGCTGCGATCGCGCAGGAGGCGCCGCTCGAGGTCTCTCCGCCCGCCCAGCAAGGCACGCAACAACGAGCGGCCCCGCCGGAAACCGCGCGCGGCGACGAGCCCGGCATGTTCAAAAGCGTCGGCCGGTGGTTCCAGGATTCCTTCGATCTCTTCAAGTCCGGCATTCAAGGCGCCGGCGATAAGCTCGGTAATTTAGGCGGCCGCGCCGAAGGAGCGGCCAAGGACGCGGCCGAAGTCGCAAAGGATGCGGCCAAGAGCGCCACCGATGCCGCCAAGGGTGCCGCCAAGGGCGCGGCCAACGTCGCCAGGGGCGCGGCCAAGAATGCAGCGGATACCGTCGCGCGGCTGCCCGGAACGCGGGTTTTCGACGCGCGCGAGCGCTGCGCCGTGGCCCCCAACGGCGCGCCCGATTGCCGCGCTGCCGCCAATGCGATCTGCCGCCGCGAGGGCTTCGACTCCGGCACCAGCTTGGACATCCAATCGGCGCAGAAATGTCCAGCGCGAATTTGGCTTTCCGGTCGCTCACCGGCGCCGGGCGAGTGCGAGGTCGAGTCCTTCGTCACCCGCGCCGTGTGCCGGTAAAGGCGCCGCCGTTATCAATTTCACGATGAATTTAAGCGGTGGTGCCCCTGGCCGGACTCGAACCAGCACGATTTGCATCACCTGATTTTGAGTCAGGCGCGTCTACCAATTCCGCCACAGGGGCAAGGGGGCGGATCATACCGGGGGGCCGCCCGAGGTCAACGCCTGAGCGGCATCGACACAAGGGCGGGGCGGCGCTATGCCGGGCCTCGGTGAGGAGATATGCGCGCAACGGTGCAAGACTTGATCCGTGACGAGCCTGTTGCAACGGCGGCCATTGCCGTCGCGCTCGGCGGCATGGCGACAATCCTCGGCGCTTGGTTTTTCCAATACGTGCTCGGCTATCCGCCCTGTCCGCTCTGCCTGCAACAGCGCATCCCCTATTACGTCGCGATCCCGCTCGCGGTGGCCGTCGCCGTCGGCGCCTTGGCAAGGTGGCCGCGCCAGCTTCTCGCCCTGGGCCTTGCGGCCATCGCGGTGACGATGCTGGGGAGCGCCGGGCTTGCCGCCTATCACGCGGGGGTGGAATGGAAATGGTGGCCCGGGCCGCAGTCATGCGGCGCCGCGCTCGGCGACTTCGGCCCGGGGACAAATCTACTGGAGCGCGTGCAGTCGGTGCGCATCGTGCGCTGCGACGAAGCGGCCTGGCGTTTCCTCGGCCTGTCGCTGGCGGGCTGGAATGTCCTGATCTCGCTGGCGCTGGCGGCCATCGCCGCGGCGGGCGCGCTGACGCTTCGGCGTCAGGGTTCCAGCTCGGTGTCCCAATAGAGATAGTCGAGCCAGCTCTCGTGCAGATAGTTGGGCGGAAAGAGCCGGCCGTTGCGGTGGAGATGCTGCACGCTCGGCTGGAACGGCATCTGCGAGGGATACATCGCCGCTTCGTCCATGGTCTTGTTGGCCTTGCGCAGATTGCAGCCCGAGCAGGCGGCAACCACGTTGATCCAGGTCGTATGCCCGCCGCGCGAGCGCGGCAGCAGATGATCGAAGGTGAGGTCGTCGCGCTCGCCGCAATATTGGCAGGAAAAACGGTCGCGTAAAAATACGTTGAACCGCGTGAAGGCGGGATGCGTCGAAGGCTTCACGAAGGTTTTCAGCGACACCACGCTCGGCAGCTTCATTTCGAAGCTCGGGCTGTGCACGGCGCGGTCGTAGTTGGCGATGATGTTCACGCGCTCCAGGAAAACCGCCTTGATGGCGTCCTGCCACGACCACAGCGAAAGAGGGTAGTAGCTCAGCGGACGGAAATCCGCGTTGAGCACCAGAGCCGGGAAACCGCTCAGCGGTACATGCATGTTCAAGGCGACGCTCCTTCACGCCGTCGCGCCTGTCGCCAGGCGCGTTGCCCATAATCTACAGGGAGCATGACGGGATTGTGAAGCGCCTTCCAGGGGTTACTCGCAACCGCCCAGATCAGCCAAACCTGAACCGCCGCGCCAGGAAATCGCCGCCCTGGCGCAGGCCTTCCTGGTCGATGCCGTGGCCGATACCGGGGGAAAGATGCCATTCCACCGGCACTTCCAGGGTTGCCAGGGTTTGTGCGGTTTGGAACAGGGCCGTGGCGGGAATGAGGTCGTCCTGCGCTCCGTGGATGAGCAACACCGGCGGCTTGCTGCGGATCTCGGCGGCAAAGACGTCGGGATCGAAATTCTGCGGCGCGGCCAAGAGGCCCGAATAGCCGACGATGGCGGCGGGAGTAGCCGCCCGCCGCAAGCCGACGTGCAGGGCCATCATGGTGCCCTGGCTGAATCCGACCAGCGCCAGCGCCGAAGGCGGCAACTGGCGGCGCGCAAGTTCCGCATCGAGAAAACGCTCCAAGACGGGCGCGGCACCACTGACGCCGGTCCAGCGTTCGTGCGGATCGCGGAAGGTGAGGTTGAACCATTGCCGCCCCGTCGGCGCCTGCGCGCAGGCCTCCGGCGCATGCGGCGAGACAAAGGCCGCCTGCGGCAGGAGCGGCTGCCAGGCGCGGCCGATCTCGATCAGGTCGTTGCCGTCGGCGCCATAGCCGTGGAGAAACACCACAAGCTGCCGTGACCTGCCCCCGCGCGGCTCCAGCCGCGGACCGTCGAGTTCTGCCGTCATGCTCCGCCTTTGCCGTTGCCGGGCTTGACACCGCAAGTCGGGTATACCCGACTTGCGGCGCTCCCTCACGCGGAACTCGGGCGAGCCCGAGTTCCGATGCCATTCTTCCGACGTGGAAGTCTTTATGCCTCGAAGATGGACCCGCGGGTCAAGTCCGCAGGTGACAAGCATGACTGTCTTCCGCTTCGCGCCGAGTCCAAACGGCTATCTGCATCTCGGACACGCCTTGTCCGCGCTCATCGACTTCGAGATGGCGCGGGCGGCGGACGGACGCTTCCTGCTGCGCATCGAGGACATCGACCGGACAAGATGCCGGCCGGAATATGAGGCGGCGATCTATGAGGATCTCGCCTGGCTCGGCATTGCCTGGGAGCAGCCGGTACGGCGGCAGTCCGAGCATCTCGACGACTACCGGTCCGCCATTGCCAGGCTTGAGAGCATGGGCCTCGTTTATCCAAGCTTCGAAAGCCGGACCGAGATCGCGCGCCTCGTGGCCGAGCGCGAGGCGGAGGGTACGTGGCCGTGCGATCCCGACGGGACGCCGCTCTATCCCGGCGTATCAAGAAATATCCCGGCAGCCGAACGCGCCCGGCGGATTGCAGCGGGCGAATCCTACGCGCTGCGCCTCGATATGGCCGCGTCTTTGGCTCAGGTTGCTGCTCTTACCTGGATTGAGACTGGCAGTGGTCCGGCAGGCGAAACCGGCACTATCGCAGCCTCACCCGCGGCCTGGGGCGATGTGGTATTGGCGCGCCGGGAAACGCCGACCAGCTACCACCTTTCCGTGGCGGTCGATGACGCCGCGCAAGGCGTAACCCACGTGGTGCGCGGCCAAGACCTGTTCTGGTCAACCAGCGTGCATCGGCTGTTACAGGCGCTGCTCGGCCTGCCGGCGCCCATCTATCGTCATCACCGGCTGCTGCTCGATACGGACGGCCGCAAGCTCGCCAAATCCACGCGCTCGACGGCCCTGCGGGAGTTGCGCGCGCAAGGGCTGACACCCGCCGACATCCGCCGGATAGCGGGCCTCGCCTGACTTCAACGATGGCTCCTCGGCCGGCGCCATGCCATGCTAGGAATGGCCGGGGCCGGGGGCTTCATGCCGCGCAAGCCATCGACATCAGCGCGCACGCGATCGCGCGCAAAATCGCGTCCGCGCAAACGGCGTCCGGCGCCGCAACAGACGCGTCAGACCGAGCTGGCGCTGGCCTCGTTTGCGCATGAAATCCGTACTTCGCTGACCGGCATTTTGGCGCTGGGCGAACTGCTGGCGACTTCCGGCTTGGGTGAACGGGAGGCGCGCTGGGCTGCCGGCGTCAAGAACACGGCCGAGCATCTCGCTTCGCTCGTCAACCTCACCATCGATTCGGCGAAAGCCGGAGCTAAAGGTCTGATGTTGCGGCGCGAGCCGTTCCGCCTGCGGCGTCTTGTCGATTCGATTGCCGCGTCGCTCGCCGCACGCGCGGAAACCAAAGGTCTGCATGTTGAGACGGCGATTGCCAAGGACCTGCCGGAAAGCGTTATCGGAGACGCGGTCCGGCTGCGCGCCGCTCTGGAAAATCTCATCGACAATGCGGTGAAATTTACCGACAGCGGGAAGATCCGGCTCACCGTGACCGCGACGCCTCTTTCACGCGGCCGCATCCGGCTCGACTTTGCCGTCGCTGACAGCGGAATCGGTCTCAAGCCGTCGGAGATCAAACGGCTGTTCCGGCCCTTCGCTCAGGCCAACGATGCGATCGTACGCCGCTACGGCGGCGCGGGCTTGGGCCTCGTCTTCGTCAAACGTGTGGCCAAGGCAATGGGCGGGGATTTGACAGTCAGCGGCATGCCCGGCGGCGGCAGCACATTTCGTTTGACTGCCGTGGTCGAGAAGACGACCGCCTCCCTCGCGCCCGCGCCCGGAATCGACGGAAGACGGCGCAGCGGCGCCTCGGCACGCGCGCTGAAGATTCTCTGTGCGGAGGACAATCCCTTCGGCCGTGTCGTGCTGAATACGATTTTGACCGAGCTCGGGCACCATGCCGATTTCGTCGGCACCGCCGAGACGGCGGTCGAAGCCGTGCGACGCAACACCTACGATCTGGTGCTCATGGATGTGATGCTGGCCGGCACCGATGGCGTTGAGGCGACGCGGCGCATCCGCGCCTTGCCGCCACCGCATGGGCGCGTGCCGATCATCGGCATTTCCGGGCGCACCACGTCCGGCGACGAGATGAAGGGCCATGCCGCCGGTATGAACGGTTATCTCACGAAACCGATTAGCCCGAGAATGCTCGCATCAGCCATTGCCGCGGCTGTACCGAAATGACGCTCAAGCGCTTTTCTGGGCACGCTGTGTCCGCAGCCGCATGATGGCGGCGTTGAGCTCGCCGCCGTAGATGAAAATACAGGCATTCACGTAGAGATAGACCAGCGCGATCATCGCGGAGGCCAAGCCGGCATACATGCTGACATAGTTCACCGCGAATTCCGCCAGATAACGGCCGAATAGCGCGCCGCTAGCGAGCCACAAGAGCAGCGTGGCAATGATGCCCGGTACGATGTCCGGAAGGCTGCGGCGTCCCGCAGGTAACCACAAATGCACAAGCACCAGAGCGACGATTAGGATCGCCGACGCCGTTCCATAGCGCATGAACGTCAAGGCCCAGAAGAAAGGATTTCCCGCGAAGGGAAGATATCTCTCCGCCTTGGCGAGGATCAGCGGCGCCAGCACCACAAGAAAAGTCAGGGCGAGCAGCGCCACCGCGCCGACCAGCACGTAACCGATCGATTCTAGCCGCAGCAGCCACCACGGGCGCTTTTCATCCGTTCGATAGGCGCGATTGAGTCCAATGCGCAGGCTCTCCACGCCGCTGGAGGCGAAATAGACGGCGAAAACCGCGCCGATGGTGAGAATGTCGCTGCGGGTAACGGTCAGAACACTGTGGATTTCGCGCGCGATCGGTTGCGACACCTCCACGGGCCATGCCTCCAGCAAGAGCCGGGCGGCCTGATCGGCAAGGTCTTTCGAGCCGAAAAAACCGGCGAGCGAAGTCACCACGATCAGAAAGGGAAACAAACCCATCAACGTCGACAGCGCGATATGACTCGCGATCGCCCAACCGTCGGCGGCAAGGAAGTGGTCGTAAGCACCGAGCGTAATGCGCCAGTACCGGCGAAGAAGCCTCAAGGCGCTCTCCGGATGATGTATAACCGGACCTGAGATTGTCTATCGGGGCGCGATTGGCAAGGGGCTGCCGCGCGGCTTCCCCGCCATGAAGAGCCGATCAGGCGGCCTGCACTTCGTTGAGAAAGCGGCGAACCTCTCTTTCGAGGCTTTCGGCTTCCAGCGCGAGCGTGTCGGCGAGCGACTTGACGTCGGCCGCCGTGGCGCGGGCGTCGGTGGTCGCCCCGGCCACCCGGCTCATCGCCTCGGAGCCGGTACGCGCGTCGGAGGAGGCCCGGTTGACGCCTTCGGCGATCGCCCCGACAGCCACGGTCTGTTCCTCCACCGTGCCGGCGACGGTGGAGGCGATCGACGACATTTCCTCGATGATGAAATTGACCTGTTCAATAGCCTGCGCCGCGTCGGCGGCGGCCGACTGGATCGAGCCGATCTGCCCGGCAATTTCCTCGGTGGCTCTCGCGGTCTGCGCAGCCAGTGTCTTGACTTCCGAAGCCACCACGGAAAAGCCGCGCCCAGCCTCTCCGGCGCGGGCGGCCTCGATGGTGGCGTTGAGCGCCAGCAAGTTTGTCTGTCCCGCGATCGCTTGAATAAGTCCGATCACCTCGCCGATCCGGGTGGCGGCGGTGCTAAGCTCCGTCATTGTTTGCGCGGTGCGACCCGCTTCGGAAACCGCGCGGCCCGCAACCTCGGTGGATTTCGTCGCCTGCGACGCGATCTCTGCAATGGAGGCCGCGAGTTCATCCACCGAACCTGCCGCCGCGGTCACGTTACTTGAAGCGTCGCCGACGCGCTCTTCCGCCGTGCGCGCTTCGGCCGAAACCGCATCCGCGGCGCTGTTGAGCTGGCTTGAGGTGGATTCCAGTCTTCCCGCGGCGCCACGCACCTTTGCCAGCGCTTGATTAACGGAGTTTTCGAAATGCGCGATTTTCGTCGCGATCGTTTCGCTGCGAACCTCGCGCGCGCGACCCGTTTCTTCTTGAACCCGGGCCAGCCGCTGGCGCTCGATCATGTTGTCGCGGAAGACGAGGACCGTACGCGCCATCGCGGCAATCTCGTCGCTCTGCTTGGTTGCCGGAATTTTTGCCGAAGTATCGCCGTCGGCAAGTCGTTTCATGACTGCGGCGAGGCCATTGAGCGGCCGGGTAATGCTGCGCCCGATCAGCCAGCTGAAGATCAGCCCAATGAATACGGCTGTAAATCCGACCCAGATAATGATGCTCTTGGTGCGGCTCTGCGAGCGGGCCAGAGTTTGCGAGGCAAGCGCTGACGTCTGCTGCACCGACTCGATAATGGTGTTGGCCAACGGCAGCATTTGCTCGATCTCGATATTGATAATGGTGACGTAGGGTTCGATTTTCTCGACCGTGGCGCCCCATTCCTTAAGCGCGTCCGCATAGGCTTTCACTTCGCGCGTCAGCTGCTGCTTCGTCTCGGCAGGAGCGTTGACGGTGGCAAAAATCTTATTGAAGCGGTCAAATTCGCTGGCAAAAAGCTGGCCGAGAAATTCCTTCCGCTGCCGCCGGTAATCCGATTCATAGCGACGCAGTGTTATGAGCGAGATCAGCAGTTTCTGCGCATCGCCTTCGCGCAGCCAGGTCGTTTCCACTTTGGCTGCGTCTACGTTGATAAAGTGCGCGACATTCCGGGCCGCTTCCTGTAGCCGCTGCCTGATGCCTTCGTCGTCGGTGAAACCGAGAAGCTCCTGCTTCTCGACCAGTTCGCGGAAGGACTTTGTCACCGAGGTGAGGCGATCGCGCACGCCCATGAGGTCCGTGCGCTCTTTCTCGGTTAGGGAATGTTCGATGATATCGAGACTGTTGTTCGCCACCCGGTAACTTTCATCGAAAGCGGAAACCAGGCTCGCGTCCGGCGTCGAGGTAAAATCGCGCACGGTAAGGCGCATGGAGGCGAGCGCCGCTTTGAAATCGTGGCTGGCGTCGGAAAGCACGGCGGCGCGTTTAACGCTTGCGAAGGCGGCGGCGACGTCGGCTTCGCCTGAGGTAAATACGATGCCGTTGGCGAGAAAACCCGCGACCGGAATGAGAGCGAGGGCGACGATACGCGCGCGAACGGACAGGGCTTGCCGAAAAATCTTTTTAGTTACAATCATTTATCTCTCGTGAAATAGCGTGCTCCCCGACGGGACAGCCTGCCCTGGAGCGAGCGAATATGCTTAAGAAACAACGAAATGGTTAAAATGTAGCAAAGTATTACCATTCGACTACCCGGTCTGCGGTAAAGGCTTTCCCTGCAAACCTTGCATTCGTGCCCTGCCCGGCTAGTGTCCGCCGCCCGGAGAGCGAACCGCTTGTCCGTGGACGGAGCGAGACATGCTGCGTGCCAGCCCGGAGGGCGCGGACAATCTGATCACCATGGCCTTGGGCGCTGCCGGAACGATGGGGCAGCTGCTGGCCGACGCGACCGCCAAATTGCGCGACCGCGTCACCGTCGACGGCCGTCCCGTGACGCGAATCTTTGATCGCGAGCAGCGGGCCGCTCACGCGCTTGCGTGGCTTGCCACTTATGTCGAAGCGATACGGCAATTTGCCGCCTACGCGGACCGCATCCATTTGGCGGACGGGCTGAGCGAGATCGACGAACTCGTTGTCCGCATCGGCCTTGGCGAATACATCGCGCAGATATTCGGCGGCATTCCCATGAGCCAAGGCGAGCTGGCGCGCCCCGCCGACCTTGGATTCACACGGGCGGATCTTTCACGGTACATGAATGCCCAAATCGAGACGTTGATCGATTCCGGCAATATCGCCCAACGGCGCGCGCGCCTTGCCGAGCTGTTGCGCACGCAACAGGAAGCCACCACTGGAACACCCGGTCTGGATGACACCCTGGAGTCCATCCGCGACGAGATGCGTAAGTTCACTGTCAGCGGCGTGATCCAGCAGGCGCAGCGCTGGCACCTGTCGAACGAATATATCCCTCTCGATATCGTCGCCCAGATGGCTGAGCTTGGTGTCTTCGGCCTCAACATCCCGGAAGATTTCGGCGGCCTAGGACTCGGCAAGCTGGCGATGTGCGTCGTCTCCGAGGAGCTATCGCGCGGCTATATCGGCGTCGGCTCGCTCAGCACGCGCGCCGAGATCGCCGCCGAGCTCATCCTTCGCCACGGCAGCGAAGAGCAGAAACGTCGTTGGCTGCCGAAAATCGCTGCTGGCATCGCGTTACCCGCCGCGGCCTTCACCGAACCGAATAGCGGCTCCGATCTTGCCTCGATTCGCACGCGGGCCGTGCGGCAGGGCGCTGTCTACAGGGTTCACGGCAGCAAGACCTGGATCGCGCACGCGGCGCGGGCGGATTTGCTGCTGCTGCTGGTGCGCACGAATCTGAAGGAAATCGACCAGCGCGGCCTCTCCATTCTGCTTGCCGAAAAGCCGCGCGGCAACGACGACAATCCCTTCCCGGCGTCCGGCATTTCGGGAAACGAAATCGTCTCGCTCGGCTACCGCGGAATGAAGGAATTCGAGTTGGTCTTCGACGGCTTCGAGGTGCCGGTGTCCGGGTTGCTTGGCGATGTCGAAGGGATTGGCTTCAAGCAGCTGATGGAAACCTTCGAAACCGTGCGCATCCAGACCGCAGCGCGGGCGGTTGGCGTCGCTCAATCGGCCCTGGATCAGGCTATCGGCTATTCGGGACAGCGCATGCAATTCGGCGCGCCGATCGTGAATTTTCCCCGCGTCAGCGACAAAATCGCGATGATGGCGGCTGAAATCGCAATGGCGCGCCAGCTCACTTATTCCGTTGCGCGCACGAAGGATTCCCACGGGCGCTGCGATCTGGAGGCGGCGATGGCTAAGCTGCTGGCCGCGCGCGTCGCCTGGGCGGCGGCCGACAATGCAGTACAGATTCACGGCGGCAACGGATTGGCGGTGGAGTTTCCCGTCTCGCGCATCCTGTGCGACGCCCGGGCCCTCAATATCCTTGAAGGTTCGGGGGAAATCCTCGCTCAAGTGATTGCGCGGCGTCTGCTGAACACCGGCGATTGAGAGCTGGCGCGCGTCGTTGCTCGAACGGCGGCTCAACCGCTTTTCCGCAGTTGACCCTTGGTCGATCGGAGTGTTGTTATCGGTTGGGTTTTGAAGGAGTGCTGTTCGATGGCCAAAATGAAAATCCCTCAGGGCGAATGGATCGTGGTTTGCGACGGAGCTAAGGCACTGGTGCTGGAAAACGTTGGCGATGAGAAGTTTCCCAATTTCAAGACTAAGGAAGTATACCAGCAGGAAGATTTGCCGACACATGAGCAGGGCACCGATGCACCCGGCCGCTCGATTCAATCGGCCGGCCCGCGTCGTAGCGCGATGGAACAGACCGATTGGCACACCCAGGCGGAAAATTACTTCCTGGAAAAACTTGCGACTCGTCTCAATACCGCTATCCAGGCAGGCGAGACAAAATCATTGATCATTGCCGCCCCGCCGCGTGCGCTGGGCGTTATCCGGCAGTATTATTCGCATGGCTTACGCCGGGCGCTGCGCGCCGAGATCGACAAGGATTTGGTCAAACTTCCCGTGCACGAGATCGAGAAGCATCTGGCCACGTAACATTGCAAAGCCGCGCTCGACGGGGCCACAACGAAACACCCGTGGCCCAAATGCAGGCATGCTGCTAAAAGGGCGCAACGATGTCGAATTTCTTGAACAATCTCGTTCCCCTCGCCGTCGCCGCCGTGGCCATCGTGCTCGTGCTCGGTCTTGTCAACATGATGCGCGGGGGGCCGGCAAACACGTCGCAGAAATTGATGCGGTTGCGCGTGCTGCTGCAGTTCATCGCCATTATCGTTATCATGGCTGCGATCTGGGCCATGGGACGCTGAGGGAAGTGAGATGGTCATCCTCAATCGCATATACACCCGAACCGGCGACGACGGCACCACCGCGCTCGGCAGTGGCGCCCGGCGCAAGAAATACGATCTGCGCGTTGCCGCCTATGGTATGCTGGATGAGGTCAATGCGGCGATCGGGATCGCGCGGGACGCCTCGGTCTCGAATCGGAGCACTT
>JBBDNZ010000206.1:0-10894 GCA_040877285.1 Xanthobacteraceae bacterium | reverse complement strand
TTTGCCCACGCCTGAGCCGGAGAAGATGCCCATGCGCTGGCCGCGGCAGCAGGTGACGAAGGTGTTGAGCGCCCGCACGCCGAGATCGAGCGGCGCCCCGACCCGGCGGCGGGCATGGGCCGGGGGTGGAGAATTGCGGAAGGGATAGGGCGAAGGCCCCGGCGGCAGCGGCCCCTTGCCGTCGATCGGCTCGCCCATGGCGTCGACGACCCGGCCGAGCCAGCCTTGCGACGGCCGCACCGACCCCGCCACCGAACTGACGATGGCGCGGCAGCCGCGGCGCACGCCGTCGAGCGCCGCAAACGGCATCAGCAGGGCATTGGCGCCGGTGAAGCCGACCACCTCGCAGGGGATCGTGCGGCCGGTCCCGGTCTCGATGAGCACGCGCGAGCCCACCGACATGGCATGGATGGGGCCAGCGGCTTCCACCAGCAGCCCGCGTACGCCGACCACCCGGCCGTAGATCTCGACCCCATCCAGCTCGCCGATCTGCTCCGCCAGCGCCTTCACGGTCGCAGCCCTTTGCCGCAGGTTAAGCCGGCGGGGGCCTTATTAACGGCGTGTTTACCCGCGTCATTAATCATTGCGTCACCGTTCTTGAAACCTGAGGCGATCTCGCCCCATTTCCTAACCAAGGGGCGAGTCTTGAGAGTCACTTGCATACCGTTCTTAACCTGGAACATGAACTTGGACACGTTGAAAAAACAGCCTATTGGCAACATCTTAGAGCGATTCGGGGGAATTTGCCCAGGGGATGCTTGCTTACCGGAATTAGGTTTTGTTAACCATATGCCGTTAGGGTTTCGAATCAGTTTGTTTCAAGGCGTTTCCACGGGCCGCCGCTGCGGCGTGTCGACCTGAGCCAAGCGGCGAGGAGGGGATTGGCATGCGCGTATTGCTGATTGAGGACGACAGCGCCACCGCTCAGTCCATCGAGCTGATGCTGAAATCCGAAAGTTTCAACGTCTACACGACGGATCTCGGCGAAGAGGGCGTCGACCTCGGCAAGCTCTACGACTACGACATCATCCTGCTCGATCTGAACCTGCCGGACATGTCGGGCTTCGAGGTTTTGCGCACGCTGCGCGTCTCCAAGGTGAAGACGCCGATCCTGATCCTCTCCGGCCTGGCCGGCATCGAGGACAAGGTCAGGGGTCTCGGCTTCGGCGCCGACGACTACATGACCAAGCCGTTCCACAAGGACGAATTGATCGCGCGCATCCACGCCATCGTGCGCCGCTCCAAGGGTCACGCCCAGTCGGTCATCCAGACCGGCGATCTCGTGGTCAATCTCGACACCAAGACCGTGGAGGTCGGCGGCCAGCGCGTGCATCTGACCGGCAAGGAATACCAGATGCTGGAGCTGCTTTCGCTCCGCAAGGGCACCACGCTGACCAAGGAGATGTTCCTCAACCATCTCTACGGCGGCATGGACGAGCCGGAGCTGAAGATCATCGACGTCTTCATCTGCAAGCTGCGCAAGAAGCTGGCGAATGCCAGCAACGGCAAGAACTACATCGAGACGGTGTGGGGCCGCGGCTATGTGCTGCGCGAGCCCAACGACCACGACGACGCGAAAATAACCGCCGCCTAAAAGGATTTTCTGAGCTCAAAGGGCTCTTCCTCCCAACTCGGATATCCCAGACCCCGGCGCAAATGCCGGGGTTTTTTTATGATGGCAGTCGCGCGAGTCCTCACCGCCAAATCCGCCCTCCGCGACATGACCTGTCGCCCGAGGCGCGCGAGAACGGTTTACGTTCGGCGGAGTATTTAGGTCAGCGTGCGCCGGCGCCGGCCGCGGCGGCGGCGGGGCGGGGGATCGGCACGATCGGCGGCCGCTTGAGACGCGCCGGATTGGGCCCATAGAGCGCGCGGCGATCGGGAATCGGCTTGAAGCGGTCGGTGAGTCCCACCACGGTTTCCGCCGCGCCCAGCACCAGGTAGCCGTCAGGCTCCATCACCTGGGCGATACGCTCCAGCACTTCGATCTTGGTCTTCTGATCGAAATAGATCAGCACATTGCGGCAGAACACGACGTCGAAGCGGCCGAGCGGCGTGCAATCATGCAACAAGTTGAAGGGCCGGAACTGCACCATGCTGTGGATTTCCGGGGCGATCTGCCACATCTCGCCTATTTGCGTGAAATACTTGATCAGCATTTGAATCGGCAGGCCGCGCTGCACCTCGAATTGATTGTAGAGGCCGGCCTGCGCCTTCTTGAGCACCTCGTGGGAAAAATCCGTGGCCAGAATTTCCGTGCGCCAGCCTTCGAGCTGCTTGCCCATTTCCTTCAGAATCATGGCGAGCGAATAGGGCTCCTGGCCGGTGGAGGCGGCGGCGCACCAGATGCGGATGCGCTTCTCATTGGCCCGCGCCGCGAGAAGATTTGGCAGGATCGTGTTGCGGAAGAGATCGAAGGGAACCGTGTCGCGGAAGAACAGCGACTCGTTGGTCGCCATCGCTTCGACCACTTCGACCATGAGGGTTTCGCTTTTTCCGTCCCTCAATTTCTGGATGAGTTCCGCGAGGTTGGCGACGCCTGTCCGGCGCGCTACCGGCAGCAATCTGCTCTCGACCAAATAGTGCTTGTCGCCGCCCAGCACGAGACCGGACCGCCCCTTCAGCAAACGGCATAAAAAGTCGTAGTCCTGCGGCGTCACTGGCGGTCTCCGCAAAACAAACGGGTGATTTTTCCGGAGAGCCGGTCGAGCGGCAGAACGGCGGAGCACAGTCCGGCCTGAGCCGCCGATCCCGGCATTCCCCACACGACGCTGGAGGCCTCGTCCTGCGCCAGCACGCTGCCGCCGGCGGTAACGACGTCGGCGGCGCCTTGCGTACCGTCGGAACCCATGCCGGTGAGAATCACGGCCAGATTCCAGCCGCCCCAGACTTTGGCGGCGGAGGCGAACAGCGGATCGACCGCGGGCTTGCAGAAATTGACCGGCGGTCCATTGTCGATCTGCGCCACCGCCGTGCCGCGCTCGCGGACGACGCGCAGATGCCGGCCGCCGGGCGCGACATAAATGTGCCCGGCAAGAATCGGTTCGCCGTCCTCAGGTTCGCGCGCCGGCCGGCCGCTCACGCGGGCCAGGTGCTCGGCGAGGATGGTGGTGAATGTCGGCGGCATATGCTGGGTGATGAGCACCGGCGCGCGATCGATCACGCCGCCAAGACCGCCAATGAGCTTGGCGAGCGCCGGCGGCCCTCCGGTCGAGGAACCGATCAGCAGCACGCGCGGGGGAGCCGCCGCAAACGGGCGCAGCTCGATCTGCACCGGCGGATGCAGCGTATGCGGCGCCACAGGAACGGGCGCGACACGGGTCTCGGGCGTGATTTTTCGCGCCTCGACGGTAAAGGCGCCGTTGCGCACGGGCACAACCGGCGCGGCGAAGGGATTGGGTGTGCCGATGGAGGATTTGCGGCCGCGGCGGCGCCAGCCCAGATGGCGGATCTTCTGGATGAGCTCCTGGCGGAACGTGGGCGACATCGTGACTTCGTGATTGGTCTCCGGCTTCGGAATATAGTCGGCGGCACCCAGAGAAAGCGCCCGCAGAGTCACCTCGGCATTGCGCCGGGTGACGGTGGAGACCATGATGACGATGAGGTTCTGTTTCTTCTGCAGCAGCAGCGGAAGTGCGGAGAGGCCGTCAAGAACGGGCATTTCGACGTCAAGCAGAACGACCTCGGGATCGGCGCCTTGCAGCGCTTCAACAGCGTCGCGGCCGGTGCGCACCGACGCCACGATGGTCAAGTCCGGTTCCGCTTCGACCCAGCGCGACACCAGCCCGCGGACGACCACTGCGTCGTCGACGACCATGACGCGGATCGGCCCTTGGCCGGCGGTCAGCAGGGGTGGTTTGATTGCGGCAGCAATACTCATTGAACGCGACACCCGGTTACGCGAACGAATAACGACGACGTATGAACCCGCCGATCAGATAAGACCGACGTCCTGGAATTTGGCCTCGACGATTTCTTTGTCGAAGGGCTTCATGATATACTCATTAGCACCGGCATGCAGCGCCCGCGCGATGTGAGCCACGTCGTTTTCCGTGGTACAGAATACGACCTTGGGCCGATCGCCGCCGGGCATCCGGCGGAGTTGCCGCAGAAATTCATAGCCGTCCATTTTCGGCATGTTCCAGTCAAGCAGAATCGCATCCGGCAGTTGCGTCTGACACGATTGCAGAGCCTGTTCCCCATCCTCGGCTTCAAGGATCTGAAAGTCCAGGCCCTCGAGGATGCGCCGCGCCACCTTTCGAATGACGCTCGAGTCATCGACGACCAAGCAAGTTTTCATCACAGCCTCACTTCACTTACCCGCGGGGGTGAGCCCGCACTCTAATTTTGCTTCTATTGCCATTTCATTCCTTAGCTCCGGCGCCGATGGCGCCTAGGCCGCCCTGATTTCCGGCCCCACATACAGCACGCGGTCGACGTCAAGGACGACCATGATCTCCGCATCCAGCCGATATACGCCCGCCGAAACCTGCGCGAGCCGGGCATCCAGGTTGATCGGGTTGACCTCGCGGCTGCTCTCGGGGAGTTTCATCACCTCGCCGATATCGTCGATCAGCAGACCGTAGGATTCGCCGCGGCATTCGATGCCGATTGCCATCGAGGGACGGCTATCTTCCCGCTTGAACATGCCGAGGCGGCAGCGCAAATCGATGACGGTGACGATGCGGCCGCGCAGGTTGAGGATGCCGGCGACTTCAGGAGCGGATAACGGGACCGGGGTCAGGCGTTCGGGCATGAACACGTCCTGCACCCGCGAAATGGGCAGTCCGAACAATTGCTCGCCGATCGTCGCGGTGACGTATTCGGTGAGGCTGCCGGGTTCCTTGTCCGTCTTCATGATCCGCTTCCTATGCCGCCTGATCGACGTCGGCGGTCTGCTCCTTGAGCGCCGCGATGAGACCTTGCCGGTCGAACTTTGCCACGTAGTCGTGGAAACCGACCTCGCGCCCGCGCTCGATGGCGTCCGGCGAGATCATTGACGAAAGCGCGATGACCGGCACGTTTGCCATGCGCGGGTCGTTGCGCAGCTCCTGCGCAAAATCGAAGCCGCTCATGCCCGGCATTTCGATATCGGTGAGGATGACGTCGAAGCGCCGGCTTTTTTGCAGCAGCGCCAGCGCGTCTTCCGCGCTATTTGATGTGGCCACTTCGTAACCGGCGGCCTTGAGCACCGGCGCAAGCATATTGCGGAAGAACGCCGAGTCGTCGATCAGCAGCACACGGCGTTGCCGCGGCGCCGCATTGGTTTCCTTGCGACGGAACCAGTCGGCAAAGGCCAGCGGGAGAAAATGCTCGAGATCGATGATTTCCGTGGCCTGGCCCTTGATGACCGCGGACCCGAGAACGCCGGGCCGGTCGCTGCCCACCTGAATATCGAGCTTTTCGTCCACGATATCGACAATCTCGTCGACGACAAGCGCCATCGAGCGTCCCTCGTCGGAGAATACCAGCAGGGATTGCAGACCGTGATTTCTTACCTGCACTTCATTGCTAAGCGGCACGAGCGGCATCAACTGGCCGCGGTATTGCAGGAGGTGACGGCCGTTCGAGATTTCGATGCGCGCGGCGTCCACTTCCTCGAGCCGTGTGATGAGCGACAGCGGTACCGCCTTCGGTTGCGGAGAGCCGGCGCGAAAAACCAGCATCGAGGTGGATTGCTCGGCATCTTGGCGTTCGATGTCCGCGTCCTCATCGTTCCGGTTTTCCGAGTGCGCCGACGTGCCCACCGCTTGGGCGAGACCGTTCGGATCGACGATTAGAATGACCGACCCATCGCCGAGAATAGTGTTGCCCGAGAACAGGCTGATATGGCGAAGCATGGACGACATGGGCTTCACCACGATTTCTTCGGTGTGAAACACGCCGTCCACGACAACGCCGAAGATGTCGCTGCCGACCTGCGTCACCACGATAAAACCGTCCTCCGGGTCGTTCGGTTTCTTGCTTTCGACTCCAAGCAGGCCGGTGAGCTGGACGAGCGGCAGCAGTCTGTTGCGCAGGCGCAGGACGGCCGCATCCTTGATGCGCTCGATTCTGTGCTCCGAATGGCTGCGCGCGCGAACGAGTTCGACCACCGAGAGTTGCGGAATGGCGAAGCGGTGGCCGCCGGCCTCCACAATCAAGGCCGAGACGATGGCGAGCGTCAGCGGGATCTTGATGGTGAAGCTGCAACCTCTGCCGAACACCGATTTGACGTCGATGGTGCCGCCGATCTGATCCATATTGGCGCGCACCACATCCATGCCGACGCCGCGGCCGGACACGCTCGTGATGCTGGTTGCGGTGGAGAATCCCGGCGCGAAGATGAACTTTTGGATTTGCGCCTCGGACATCTTCTCGGCTTCGATCTCGGAGACCAGGCCAGCGGCGATCACCTTGGCCTTGATCCTATCGGCGTTGAGCCCGCGCCCGTCGTCGGCAATCTGGATGATGATGTAGCCGCCCTCGTGATAGGCCGACAGGCGAATGATTCCCTTCTCCAATTTACCCGCGGCGCGGCGCTCTTGCGGGGTTTCCAAGCCGTGATCCGCCGAATTACGCACCATATGGGTGAGCGGATCCTTGATGAGATCGAGTACCTGGCGGTCGAGTTCGGTTTCCGCGCCGTGCATTTCCAGTTCGATCTGCTTGCCGAGTTCGGCGGCCAGATCGCGCACGAGACGCGGCAGCTTTTGCCAGGCGTTGCCGACCGGCTGCATGCGCGTCTTCATGACGCCTTCCTGCAACTCGGCGGTGACGCTGGAGAGCCGCTGCAAAGGCACTTTGAATTCGGAATCCTCGTGGCGGCGCACGATTTCCAGAAGCTGATTGCGCGTCAGCACCAGTTCGGACACCATCGTCATCAATTTTTCCAGGGTATCCACGTTCACGCGGATCGACTGGTTGACGACTTTCGACTCCGGCTTTTCCTCGTCTTGTTTGTTCTCGCTTGGCGAGGCTGTCGCGGGGACGGCGGCTTTCATCGGTTCCGCGGCTGGCGCCGGACCCGGAGTCTCGCGGAAGACGCGCTCAAGTTCGTCGAGCGGAACCTCGCCAGAGAGCAGCGGCCGTCCCAGCTTTTGATCGGCCAGCATGCCCACGGTTCCCGGCGAGGATGCGGCGGCGGGCGCCGGCTCGGCGGGATTCTGCTGCATCATGCACTGCAAGCTGGCAATGAGATCCGCGTCGGTCCCGTTGGGCTCCTTCTGACGCTTTTCCAGCTCGTCGAGGATTTCCTTGATCCGGTCGATGGTGAAGAGAATAATCGTCACCGCCTCGCCGGTGACCGGCATGCCGTCGCGGAATTTACCCATCAGCGTTTCCGCCGAATGCGTCAGCGCCTCGAGGCGCGGCAGGCCGAGGAACCCGCAGGTGCCTTTGATGGTGTGAACGAGACGGAAAATGTTTGCGAGAATGCTGGCGTTGTTCGGTTCTTGCTCGAACCGGACAAGCTCGCGGTCGATGACCCCGAGGTTCTCGTTGGTCTCCGTCAGAAATTCGCGCAGTAAATCGTCCATGGAAACGGCCTTGGTCACAGGCGCGGTCCCGCGGACCGCCGCCTTACGCGAGCCGTGCCAGTGTGTTGTTAAAGCGTTTAATTTTGGTATCGGAGGCGCCCCGCCGCCGCCTCTCGGTGATATTTCGTTAAGATGTGTGGCTCGATTTTTTCGCTTACCGCGCCGATATCACGACGGCCTCGCCCTCGACCGCCAGCGTCACCGCCAGACCGCAGTTTCTGGCCAGCAGGCCGGTGTAGAAGGGCTGTATGGCGTGGGCGTCCACCCCTTCCTTTGGGGCGCCCGAAAGCAGCTCCGGCGCGTGGGGGGGGATGCGCGCATTGGTCCCCGCCGCGGTGATTCGGAAGGCCATGGCTTCGCCCTCCCCCACCGGATCGACGGTCAACGCCCCCCCGCGCGGTATCGCCTGCCCGGCGATAATCAGCATGTTGAGCAAGAGCTTGACCCTATTCTTGGCCAGCAGTACCCGCGGCAAGTTCCAATTCAGCTTTGTCTTTTCGTCCTCGATGAAACCGCGCGCCAAACCTTCCGCGCCGCCGAGGTCGAGCTGCGCGCCGGCCGAGCCCGCCGCGCCAAAGGCCAGGCGGCAAAATTGCAGCCGGGCGGAGGCGTTGCGCGCGTTCCTTCTAATGATGTCGAGCGCGAAGGTCTTCGTCTCCTCGTCCTTCCCCTCCTCCAGCACTTCCAGGCCGTTGACGATGGCGCCGACCGGGCTGATGAGGTCGTGACAAACCCGCGAGCACAGCAGGGCGGCAAGGTCGAGAGCGTCGAGGGTTACGGTGCCGATCATGAGATGTCTCCGGATTAGCGGCAAGGGGCGGGGGCGGGATAATGCAGGACGATTCGGCGACCGGCCGACACGCTACGGTTGATACACCGCCCGCGCGCGCCCTGCCAAGGCGGCGATCAGGGGCCAAGGCTGCGCAGCACCGCGGGCCATTTCCGTTCGGCGGCGGCTGTCATACCTTCCGGGCTTGCGGAAAAGGCTTCGCGCGCGTCCGGGCTATAGAACAGATAAAGCCGTTCGCCGATAATCGTCCAAATTTGCGGATGGCCGGCCGCAGCGACGCCGCGCGCGACCGCGACCGGATCGTAACCCCCGAAAGCCGGTGCGTAGATTTCGGGGTCCTTCATGAAGGCCGCGCGGTTGCCCTCGTTGCGGAAGCGCCATATGGCGCCGGCGAAGCGATATTCGAACTCCCCGCGCCCCATCATCGCCTTGCCGTCGCTGAAATAGGCCACCGGATCGAAGCCGTTCAGCGCCAAACCGCGATGCGGATCGACGACGACACGCTCCGTCGTGGAGGCCTGAGCGGGCCGCAAGAACGGCGGGCCAGCCATCAGGAGCAGAACGGTCCCCAGTCCGAGCGGGACCGTATGAACCCAAGGCTTCCGTTGCCGCCGCGCTGCCGTCATACTTATCCTCAATGGTGTGCCGATTCCTTGCTGACGGGCTCGATTTTAGGCCGTTGGCATGAGCAACGGGTTAAACGGGCCTTCCCCGTTTTCGAAGGAGCATCCGATGCGTGCAGCCTGGCGCTTCCTCGCAATCACTCTTTTTGCCGCCGGCCTCGGCATTGCGCCGGCGGCGGCGCAATCCACCCCGCAGCCGGCTCATCCGCAGTCGGACAGGCATTATACGGCGCAGGAAATCGTCGATGCCGGGCATAATTTCTTCGGCTCGGTGTCGCGCGGGCTTGCGGCGGTCGTGGAAAAGGCATTCAGCCGCTGGGGGCAGCCCAATGGCTACATCCTTGGCGAGGAAGGCTCCGGCGCTTTCGTCGCCGGCCTGCGCTATGGCGAAGGCACGCTTTACACCAAGAATGCCGGGGACTTGCGCGTGTATTGGCAAGGCCCTTCGATCGGCTTCGATTGGGGCGGCGAGGGCGCCCGCACCATGATGCTGGTCTATAATCTGCCGGCCACCGGCGCGGTCTACCAGCGTTTCGGCGGGATCGACGGCTCGGCCTATTTCATCGGCGGCTTCGGCATGACGGCGCTGACGGCAAACGACATCGTGGTGGTGCCGATCCGCTCCGGCGTGGGGCTGCGGCTGGGCGCCAATGTCGGCTATCTGAAATTCACGCAGCGGCCGACCTGGAACCCCTTCTAGCCACCGCGTAAATCCGCCCTCCCGTTCTTGTCGCCAAGGCCGCAAAAGGGCCTGGGAATCCTCATTTTTCTCCGACGCTAAAGCCGCCGGCGGGTTTAGGTTAACCAAAGGACAAGCTGGCGATAATCCGCCCTCCGTGGCATTCTAACGTCACAAATCTGGCGTCATAAATAAGGCAGTTCCGGGAGGCGTTTTTCCATGATCGAACCCGTCATGTATGTCGGGATTGGGTTCATTTTCGCGAGCCTGATCTGGCTGGGCATTACCCAGCTCGTAAAGGCTCGCGCGATACGCCTCACTCTGCGGCGCCTCGAGGCCTCGACGCCGCTCTCGATGGCCGAAATCCAGGCCGACAAGGACCAGTTGCGCGCGGAATTCGCCATGTCCACGCGCCGGCTGGAAATGAGCGTCGAGCAGATGAAGGCGAAGACCACGAGCCAGCTCGCCGAGCTTGGCAAGAAGTCCGACGCCATCAACAAGCTGAAGTTCGAACTTGGCGAAAAGACCGCGACCATCTTCGCGCTGGAGGCGCGCGACAAGGCGCTCAAGGACCAGTTGCGCGCGACCGAGGAAGAGCTTTCGTTCAAGCTCAACGCCATGCGCGAGGCCGAGCGCGCGCTGGCCGAGAAGGAAGCCGACCTCGCCAAGCTCACCGGCGAGCTTGATCAGCAGTCCGTGGTCAATGACAGCCAGCGCATCGAACTCGTGGCGCTGCGCACGCAGATCGACGCGCTCAAGGACCGGGTCACCGACACCGAGAAAGAATTCAAGAGCACCGAGGACCGGCTGAGCCGCGAGCGTTTCGACGCCAACGAGGCCAGCGCGGTGCTCAACGCCGAGCGCACCAAGGTCGGAAATCTGGCCAACCGCGTGGGCGACCTCGAACACCAGCTCGTGGCGCAGACCAAGGAAGCGGAAATTCTCGGCCGCCGCGCCCAGGAACTGGAAACGCGCCTCACCCATCAGGGCCGGCTGCTGGCCGAACGCGATTTTCAAATCGACCAGCTGCGCACTCAACTCGAGGCCGTGACCAAGACCGAGGCCGACCTGCGCGCGGAGCTGACCGAGATCGGCGGCCGCCACCGCACCGAGCTTGAGAGCCTCAAGACCGAAAAGGCCGCCGCCGAGGAGCAGCTCGAACGGGCGCGCGAGGAGCGCGCCAAGCTGCATCGCGAAATCGCCAACATGAAGCGCGACACGGAGGCCAACTGGGCCTCGGAGCGCGTGGAGAATGCCTTGCTGCGCGAGCGCATCAACGACGTGG
>JBBDNZ010000205.1:0-10920 GCA_040877285.1 Xanthobacteraceae bacterium | reverse complement strand
GGCCCTGCTTGCCGGAGGAGCGGTTGGCGATGTAGCGCACCGGGTCGATCGGCTCATGCGTGGGGCCGGAGGTGACGATGACGCGCTTGCCCGCGAGCGGCCGCGCCGCCGCGGGGCGCGCCAGCAAGCCCTCGATGGCGGCGACGATCTCCAGCGGTTCCGCCATGCGGCCGACGCCTTCTTCGCCGCGCTCGGCCATCTCGCCTTCGTTCGGGCCGATCAATGCGATCTCGTCGGCCACAAGCTGCGCCACGTTGCGGCGGGTGGCGGCATTGCCCCACATGCGCGGGTTCATCGCCGGCGCCAGCAAAATTTTCTTGTCGGTAGCGAGCAGCACCGCGGTGGCGAGATCGTCGGCGTGTCCGCCCGTCATCTTCGCCATCAGGTCGGCGGTGGCCGGCGCCACCACCACGAGATCGCATTCGCGCGCGAGCCGAATATGCCCGACATCGAACTCGCTCGCCGGATCGAACAGGTCGGTAAACACGCGCTCGCCAGTAATCGCGCCCGCCGACATGGGGGTGACGAATTCCTCGCCCGCCTTGGTGAGGATGCAGCGCACGCCTGCGCCGCGCTCTTTGAGCCGGCGGATCAAGTCGAGCGATTTATAGGCGGCAATGCCGCCGCCGATGATGAGAAGAATGCGCTTGTCTTGAAGCATCGACATCAATCGTCGGCCCCTTCTTCGACAAGCGTCCAAACCTGTTTCAAGGGTAGTTCGGCTTGAATATCGCTTGGCAGCTTTTCATAAAGTTGGAGTATTTGATCAAGAAGATCCTCGGCATCCCAAAGCCGAAGCTGAAAAAAATCACGACGCGCATCACGCGGCGCAGTTCCTCTAAATCCACCCCACGCTACAAAAAGGCCCAGATCGGCACCAAATGCGCGCATGACCCCTTGGAGCTCTCGGACTGAAGAGACATCAACCGGCGTTTCGGAGGATTTAACTTGGACAGCCAATCGCGGAGGATCAAAGCCGAGAAGCCCACGTCCAGCAAGGATGTCAACACCGCCATCGGCACCGGGGGGCGTTCGGTCTGTTATGAATCCCTGAGCTTGTAAGACCGCTTCCACAAGTCGCTCCAGCTCATGCGCCCGAAATTTTCGACCAATATGGCTGATGATTCTATCTCGTGCCTGACGCTCGATATTTATAAATTCGGTTTCCAGGACATCGAGCGCGGAAGGTTCTATCTTCGGAGTCCTGCCCTCCAAAATGGCACGCATCCGCTCTTCTGCGTCATTCCGCCTAACTTGAAATACCGTCAAAATGGCGCCAAGCGAGAATCGGATGTCCTCGTCCAGGCGAAGTCTTGGAAAATCTTGATCAATCCAACGGACGGGCCTTTGGTGTTGTGCCATTGCTGGTGCTTTAGGATTAAAGCGATAATTTCCAGCTATAGTTCCAAACGCGATAGTGCCGCTATGTTTGCGGGGAAGAGCTACTAGATCGCCTTCCTTTATTTCATGGCTGAATGCCCAAAGTTGACCCGTCCAAACTGAAAGTTTTCCCTCGTGAAGGTCGAGGTAGGCGGCAGAAACGGCATTTTTCAGTTCTGTCCGAGTCGCAAATTTTGACAGGTCAGATAGGTCATCCCATCCGACAACAACACAATTGTTCTCAAGTGCGAAAGCTTCGCGCTCTCCTCCTGAACCAGCGCGAACAGCCCAAAATGCCATGGTAAGCTCCTGCGTGCTTAAGAAACTTTGGCGGCAATGCCGCCGCCGATGATGAGAAGAATGCGCTTGTCTTGAAGCATCGAAGCCATTCTATCGCGCTATTGTTATCCTGTCAGATGACAACGACCAGCAGCCAGGCCAAAAGCGCCGCGATCACCCAGATGCCGGCGGTCATCCAGCGGTTGCGCCTCGCCTCCGCGGCGCCGATGGCCGCCACCGTTTCCGGCGCCAGCACCAACCCGTCGCGGGTGATGTCGTCGAGCTGATCGATGAGATGCGCCGTGCGCAGCAGAAGCGACGGCACGCCGCCGAGGAAGCGTCCGATATCGGCTGCGCCTTCCGCCGCCCCCTCGATCTTGCCGATGGGGCCGAGATTCCGCTCGACCCATTCGCGCACCACCGGCTCCGCGGTCTTCCACATGTCGAGCTTGGGATCGAGCGAGCGGCCGACGCCTTCGACCACCACCATGGTCTTTTGCAGCAGCAGCAGTTCGGGGCGCGTGCGCATGTCGAACAGCCCGGTCACCTCGAACAGCAGCGTCAAGAGCTTGGCCATCGAAATATCTTCGGCGGCGCGGTTGTGGATCGGCTCGCCGATGGCGCGGATCGCCTGGGCGAAGCTCTCCACCGAATGATGCCGCGGCACATAACCCGCCTCGAAATGCACCTCCGCCGTGCGGTAATAATTGCGCGTGATGAAGCCGTAGAGGATTTCGGCGAGAAAGCGCCGCTCCTTCGGTCCCAGCCGCCCCATGATGCCGAAATCCACGGCCACCAGCCGGCCGTCGTCGTCGACGAACAGATTTCCCGGATGCATGTCGGCGTGGAAGAAGCCGTCGCGCAGCGCATGGCGCAGAAACGTCTGGATCACCGCGCGCCCGAGCTTGGGCAGATCGAGGCCTTTGGCTTCCAGCTTGGCGCGGTCCGACAGCGGCGTGGCGTCGATCCATTCCAGGGTGAGCACGTCGCGCGCGGTGCGGTCCCAGTCCACGGTAGGCACGCGGAAGTCGGGATCGTCCTTGGTATTCTCCGCCATTTCCGACAGTGCGGCGGCTTCCAGCCGCAGATCCATCTCCAGCCGCACCGAGCGGGCGAGCGTGTCCACCACCTCGATCAGCCGCAGCCGCCGCGCCTCGGGAGACCAGGCTTCCGCCTTGCGCGCGGCGAAATAGAAGGCGGCGAGATCGGCCCTGAAACGGCGCTCGATGTTCGGCCGCAGCACTTTCACGGCGACCGCGCGCTTTCCGGCTTCGGTTTGGACTTCGGCGCGATGCACCTGGGCGATGGAGGCCGCCGCCACCGGCGGGCCGAAGGACGCAAACACTTCATTCAATGGCTTGCCCAAGGCGGCCGCGATCGCCGCCTCCGCATCCTTCTGCGCAAACGGCGGCATCTTGTCCTGGAGGCTTTCTAGTTCGCGCGCGAGCGTCATGCCCACCACGTCCGGCCGCGTCGCCAGGAATTGCCCGAGCTTCACATAGGTCGGGCCAAGCTCGGTCAGCGCCGCCGCCAGCCGTCCGGCGCGCTCGTCGGTTTTCGGCCGCTCGATCAACCGCGCCAGGCGCAATCCGACGCGCGCGGGAAACGGCAACGGCGCGGGATCGACCAGCGCCAACACGCCTTCGCGAGCGAAGACGAATCCCGCGCGAGCGAGGCGGGCGAGATGGGAAACTGCGGAAATCACAATCGCCAGCCGGAATGCAGCGCCACGATGCCGCCGGTCATCTGCTGATAGGACACGCGGCGGAAGCCGGCTCTTTCGATCATCTGCGCAAAGATTTTAGGTTTAGGGAAGCGGCGGATGGATTCGACGAGATAGCGGTAAGCCTCCGCATCGCCCGTCACCGCGCGGCCAAGCGCCGGGATCGCGTTGAACGAGTAGAGATCGTAAAGCGCGTCGAGTCCCGGCACGTCCACGCTGGAAAATTCCAGGCAGAGAAACCGCCCGCCGATTTTCAGCACGCGATGCGCTTCGCCGAGTGCCTGCTCGATGCGCGGCACGTTGCGGATGCCAAACGCGATGGTGACCGCGTCAAAGCTGCGGTCGGGGAACGGCAGCGCTTCGGCGTTGCCTTCGATAAAAGCGACAGCGTCTTGGTTTCCGCGCGCGCCGGCGCGCTCGCGCCCGGCGGCGAGCATCTCGCCGTTGATGTCCACCACGGTTGCACGGGTGCCGGCCCCGCCGGCTTCGATCACGCGAAAAGCGATGTCGCCGGTGCCGCCGGCCACGTCCAGCAGCGAAAATGGCCGCTCGTTCCTTGGAGGATTCGCAGCCGTCACCAGCGCGTCCTTCCAGAGCCGGTGCAACCCGCCGGACATCAGGTCGTTCATTAGGTCGTAGCGGCGCGCGACCGAGGAAAAGACGCCGTCCACCAGCCCCTGCTTGTCGGCCAGCGGCACGTCCTGAAAGCCGAAATGGGTCGGGTTTTCGCTCTCGCGCATCGGCCTTTTGTCCTTTTCGGCGAGGACCATAGCGCGGATGGGCGCACCGCGCTATGTCTGGCACCGGAGCCATTAGCCATGCCCGAACTCCCGGAAGTCGAGACGGTGCGGCGCGGCCTGGAGCCGGTGATGGACGGCGCGCGCATCGTCAAAGTTGAGGTGCGCCGCCGCGACCTGCGCTGGCCGCTGCCGAAGGATTTCGCCCAGCGCCTGGAGGGCAAGACCATCACCGGCCTCGGCCGGCGCGCCAAATATCTGCTGGCCGATCTCTCCTCCGGCGACGTGCTGCTGATGCATCTGGGCATGTCCGGCTCGTTTCGCGTGCGCCGCAACGGGCAGCAATTGCTCGGCGACCCGCGCTATTTCGAGCAGGCGAAGGACGAAAAGCACGATCACGTCGTGTTCCATATGTCATCGGGGGCGACCGTCACCTTCAACGATCCGCGCCGGTTCGGGATGATGAAGATTGTCGCGCGCGCCGCGCTCGAGCGGGAGCCGCTGCTTCAGGGGCTCGGCCCCGAGCCGCTCGGCAACGCATTCGACGCGACCATGCTGGCGCGCGCCTGCAAGGGCAAGAAGACGTCGCTCAAAGCCGCGCTAAGCGACCAGAAGGTCGTCGCCGGGCTCGGCAACATCTATGTCTGCGAGGCGCTGCACCGCGCGCACTTGTCGCCCAAGCGCATGGCCTCGACCATTGCGGCGAAATCGGGCGAGCCTAACGCGCTTGCGCGCGCGCTGGTCGAAGCCATCAAGGCGGTGCTCAAAGACGCCATCGAAGCCGGCGGGTCTTCGCTGCGCGATCATCGCCGCACCGACGGGGAGCTTGGCGACTTCCAGCACAATTTCCGCGTCTACGACCGCGAGGGCGAGCCGTGCCCGACGCGCGGCTGCAAGGGCAGGATCAAGCGCATCGTGCAGGGTGGGCGCTCCACTTTTTACTGTCCGAGTTGTCAGAAGTAGCTTTTCTTCCCCTCGCCCCGCTTGCGGGGAGCGGGTGCCGAGCCGCTGTTAAGCGGCGAGGCGGGTGAGGGGTCAACAATGCCGTGCATGCCCACTCCTCACCCGGCTCGTCTTCGCTACGCCCGGCGATTCACCGTCTCCCACAAGGGGCGAGGGGAAGAGCCATTACTTCCGCTCCGCCGGCGGCACCCCGGTGATCAGCCGCGCGCCACGCTGAAAGGTGACGTAATCCCACAGCCAGGTGAAGGCGACGATGAAGCGGTTCTTCAAGCCGATCAGAAAATAGATGTGCGCCGCGCCCCAGATCAGCCAGGCGATGAAACCCTTCAGGTCGAATCCGAACAAGCTCACGATGGCTGCGCGCCGGCCGACGGCGGCGAAATCGCCCATGTGGCGGTAGCGGAACGGCGGCGACGGCTTGCCGGCGATGCGCCGGGCGATCAGCTTGCCAACGTAGCGGCCCATCTGCTTGGCCGCGGGCGCGACGCCGGGGACCGGGCGTCCGGTCTTGTCCGTCACCGCGGCGGTGTCGCCGACGACAAAAACTTCCGGCTGGCCCGGCACCGACAGATCGGGGCCGACGGTGACGCGTCCGGCGCGGTCATGCGCCGCGCCGAGCCATTTCGCGGCGGGCGAAGCGACGACGCCGGCGGCCCAGACGATGGTGCCGGCATCGATGCGCCCCCGTTCCAGATCGACGCCGCCCGCGTCGCATTGGGTCACGCGCGTGGACGTGATGATGTCCACGCCCATGCGTTCCAGCGCGCGGTGCGCATAGCCGGAAAGGTCTTCGGACAAGGCCGGCAGGATGCGCGGCCCGGCCTCGATCAGCACGATGCGGGCGGTGCTGGGATCGATGCGGCGGAAATCCTTGACCAGGATCAGACGCGCAATCTCCGCGAAGGCGCCGGCCATTTCCACGCCGGTGGCGCCGCCGCCGACGATGACGAAGGTGAGCAGGCGCCGCCGCCCGGCGTCGTCCTTGGCCAGTTCCGCCTTCTCGAAGGCGATCAGCATGTCGCGGCGGATGCGCAGCGCATCCTCGATGTATTTGAGGCCGGGCGCGTATTTCGCCCATTCGTCGTGGCCGAAATAGGAATGCGTGGCGCCGGTGGCGAGCACGAGAGTGTCGTAGGCAAACGGCCCGGCATTGGTAAGAACGCGCCGTCCGGCGGTGTCCACGCCCTGTACCTCGGCCATCAGCACGGTGGCGTTGCGCTGTCCCCGCAGGATGTGGCGGATCGGCCAGGCCACTTCGGCGGGCGACAATGCCGCCGTCGCCACCTGATAGAGCAGCGGCTGAAAGCAGTGGTGATTGTGCCGGTCGATGATGGTGAGGTCCACGGGCGCGCGGGCAAGCGCCTTGGCGGCCTCCAGCCCGCCGAACCCGGCGCCGACGATGATCACGCGGGGACGATTTTCCACCACGGCCTCCGCTTTCGTTCGCGGCATCATAGCCTTCGGCGCCGAATCCGGTAGCGCCACTTTGGTCGCCTTGCCAACCGGCACTCCGCCCATTAGCAATCGCCGCGATCCAGTCGAGTTCACGACGAGGCAACGCGAATGGCCGCCTATCATCTCCTGCTGCTCCCCGGCGACGGCATCGGCCCCGAGGTCATGGCCGAGGTGAAGCGCCTCGTCTCTTTCATGAATAAGAAGGGCCTCGGTTCCTTCGCGACCGAGGAAGCGCTGGTGGGCGGCTGCTGCTACGACGCCCACGGCGTCGCCATCACCGACGAAACCATGACCAAGGCTCAGGCCGCCGACGCGGTGATCTTCGGCGCGGTCGGCGGGCCGAAATGGGACAAGGTGCCCTTCGACGTGCGCCCGGAGGCGGGGCTGTTGCGGCTGCGCAAGGATCTCGGGCTATTCGCCAACATCCGCCCGGCCGTTGTCTATCCGGCGCTCGCAGACGCCTCGAGTCTCAAGCGCGAGCTGGTCGAGGGTCTCGACATCGTTATCTTGCGGGAACTCACCGGCGGCGTCTATTTCGGCGAGCCAAAGACGATCACCGACCTCGGCAATGGGCAAAAACGCGCGATCGACACCCAGGTCTACGATACCTACGAGATTGAGCGCATCTCCCGTGTCGCCTTCGAATTGGCGCGCAAGCGGCGCAACAAAGTGACCTCGATGGACAAGCGCAATGTGATGAAGACCGGCGTGCTGTGGAACGAGGTGGTCACCCAGGTGCATCAGCGCGAATACAAAGACGTGCAGCTTGAGCACATGCTGGCGGATGCCGGCGGCATGCAGCTCGTGCGCAATCCCAAGCAGTTCGACGTCATCGTCACCGACAATCTGTTCGGCGACATGCTGTCCGACGTCGCCGCCATGCTCACCGGCTCGCTCGGCATGCTGGCTTCGGCCTCGCTCGGCGAGGTCGATGCCAAGAGCAAGAAGCGCAAAGCCATGTACGAGCCGGTGCACGGCTCGGCGCCGGACATCGCCGGCAAGGGCGTGGCCAATCCGATCGCCATGATCGCCTCCTTCGGCATGGCGCTGCGCTACTCTTTCAACATGGTCAGGGAAGCCGATCTCGTCGATCAGGCCATTGCCGCGGCGCTGGCCAAGGGCCTGCGCACCGCCGATATCGGATCGCCGGGCGCAACAGCCGTCAGCACCTCGCAGATGGGCGAGGCGATCGTGGGCGAGATGGAAAAGCTTGTGGGGTAGTCAGCTTACCAAGGATAAGGATTGTCACGGCCGGGCAAGTCCCACGGCCCGGGCAGCGGCGAGCGGATGCCGCCGCCGACGGTTCCATCGATCGCGCTGGTGGGCGAATAGCCGGGCGGAAAGACGTAGTCGGTGTATTTGCGCTGGCCGGGAAGAACTTCCGTGCCGCCGTCGAGGAAGGAGCGCTTCTGCACGATGATGCGGGTGCGCGTCCGCCCGTCTTCATCGACGATGGTGTAGTGCGTGCCCGCATTACCGTAGACAACGGGTTTTTTCTTTGTCTGCGCCTCGACCGGCGCGGCGGCAAGCGCCAAAGCGGCGGCCATCAGGCCAGACAAGAGGACGGGGGAACTTTTCCAGCGCATGGCTTCCTCGCAACATCGACTGTTAAACGAAGTCTAGCCGCCTTTGGCCCGGCGCGCCATGTCAATTCGCAGGCTGGCAGCGGCTTCTCGGGCGCGGGGCTTAAGGTCGGCTGGCGCCGATATGGCCGCGCATCTTCGTATCCGGGCCAATAGCGGCGCTCGGCCCGAGCTTGGGCGTGGCGGCGAAAAGCGGGCTTCTTTGCCCGCAGAAATTGCGCTTGAGTTCGGCGCGCGCGAATAATTCGCCGACCCTGGCATCGCCGCCCGCGGCCAGCAGCGTCAGGCGGTCAAGCGCGCAGGCGGCAACATCGCGCGCCGTCTCCTTGGACCCACTCGTGCAATACCAGCCGACGATTTGCAGGCGCGGCTGATCGAACGGCCGCGCGAAGCCAAGACAATACCGCGCCGGTTCCTGTTGGACGGTGAATTCGACCAGCGACACCGGCCCGAATTTGCTCTCCATGCGTCCGGCCGGCGTGACGTCCATGGCAGAGACAAGACCGTCCGTCCGCGCGGCTATCTCGCGCTGGGCGGAGCCAAAGCGCGCAATCTCGTCGCCGGGCCGGTAAATCTCGACCATGAGATGCGGCGTCCGGCTCTCCAATTCACCCCACGTCATGATGTCCCGGCGTCCGCCGCCGGCGGTATGGCGGCGCATGCCGTAGCTGTAGCCGCTGTCGGCGAGTTCGGACATGGGCAGCGCAAAAGGGGCGTACGATCTGGCCACATCGATCCATTCCGCGGGCGCCTTGGATTGAATCGCTCCGCTTTCGGGAGCTGTGCGGAGAATCTCGGCGATGCCTACGGCCAGCACCGCGAGCGCGCCGAGATAAGCCAGAAGGCGCACGCCAGTGGCGCTGACATCCGATCGCAAGAGCGCGTGCGCGGCGGCCTCCTCCGCCTGGATTTTCCTCGGTCGGGGCGTGAACGAGAGCGCGAGGATTTCCAGGCGAGCGGCCAGCCGGGCCTTAACCAGGCCGAGCCGGGCGCGCGCAAGGTTCCAATCGAAGCGGCTCTTTGGCTGTGATATGGCGGGCGCGGGCGGCGTCCGGCGCACCCCAAAAGACCCGGCAGGGCGCGTCATGCGCCCCACCGCAATGTCCGTAATCGACATGATAACTCCGTTCGCGCCGCCGTTTTGGCCGGCCTTCGAGGGCCGGCCGTTGTCTTTGCGGTCTTTCTCGCTTAGAAGCGCTTCCTCCTTGGTTTATCCGCCACGCCGCGGACCGGGGAATTTTGCCGGAGAGTGAACAATGGGTTACAAAGTCGCGGTCGTGGGCGCCACCGGGAACGTGGGCCGCGAAATGCTCAATGTCCTGGCCGAGCGGGAATTCCCCGCCGACGAGGTCGTGGCCGTCGCCTCGCGCCGCAGCCTCGGCGTCGAGGTCTCCTTTGGTGAAAAAACGCTGAAGGTGAAGGCGCTAGAGCAATTCGATTTTTCCGATGTCGATATCTGTTTGATGTCGGCTGGCGGCGCGGTGTCGAAGGAATACTCGCCGAAGATCGCCGCCCAGGGCGCGGTGGTGATCGACAATTCCTCCGTCTGGCGTATGGACCCCGACGTGCCGCTGATCGTTCCGGAAGTGAACGCGGACGCCATCGCCGGCTTCCGCAAGAAGGGCATAATCGCCAATCCGAACTGTTCGACCGCGCAGCTCGTGGTGGCGCTCAAGCCGCTGCACGACAAGGCCAGGATCAAGCGCGTGGTGGTGGCGACTTATCAGTCGGTCTCCGGCGCCGGCAAGGAAGCGATGGACGAGCTGTTCTCGCAGACCAAGGCGGTGTTCACCCTGGAAGACATCGAGAGCAAGCAGTTTCCCAAGCGCATCGCTTTCAATCTCATTCCGCAGATCGACGTCTTCATGGAGGACGGCTTCACCAAGGAAGAGTGGAAGCTGATGATGGAGACCAAGAAGATCTTGGATCCCAAGATCAAGCTGGTCGCCACCTGCGTGCGCGTGCCGGTCTTCATCGGCCATTCCGAGGCGGTGAATGTGGAATTCGAGCAGCCGATCTCGGCGGACGAAGCGCGCGAGATTTTGCGCAACGCGCCGGGTTGTCTGGTGATCGACAAGCACGAGCCGGGCGGCTACGTCACGCCCTATGAGGCGGCCGGCGAGGACGCCACCTATATCAGCCGCATCCGCGAGGACCCGACGGTCGAGAACGGCCTGATGCTGTGGGTGGTCTGCGACAATCTGCGCAAGGGCGCGGCCCTGAACGCCGTCCAGATCGCCGAAGTTCTGGTCAACCGCAAGCTGATCCAGCCGAAGCGCAAGGCGGCGTAGGACGAGCGAATAGCGAGTAGGGAATAGCGAATAGCGCCAATTCGATTGCTTACTATTCGCTACTCGCTATTTCGCTATTCGCTTTTTAGCTTCCCGCCCCGAACAGCAGGTTTGGCAACCACAGCGACAGCGCCGGCACATACGTCGCTACCATCAGGAAGCCGAGCAGGATCAGCAGCCAGGGAAAGGCCGCCCGCACCACGCGGAGGAGCGGCATGCCGGTGATGCCCGAGGCGACGAAGAGGTTCAGGCCGACCGGCGGGGTGACCATCCCGATCTCCATGTTGACTACGAAGATGATGCCGAGATGCACCGGGTCGATACCGAGATGCATCGCGGTGGGAAACACGATCGGGGAGACGATGAGGATGACCGCCGACGGCTCCATGAAATTGCCGGCGACGAGCAGCATGACGTTGACGATAAGCAGGAACTGCCACGCCTGAAGGTCGGCGGCCGTCAACAGGCGGGCGATCTCCTGCGGAATCTGCGCGGTGGTCAGCACGTGC
>JBBDNZ010000204.1:0-2014 GCA_040877285.1 Xanthobacteraceae bacterium | reverse complement strand
CTCCGGCGCCGCGCCCACATCTGCCGATGGGCTTTTCCATGCGCTTGCCGCCATCCTTGCGGACGAGCGGCTCGAGCCGGCCTTCGTCGCGCAAACGCTGACACTGCCCGGAGATTCCGACATCGCGCGCGAGATCGGCCACGATATCGACCCCGATGCGATTTTTAACGCACGCAAAATTCTGCGCGCGGCGATTGGACGGCGGCTTACTGCCAAGCTGTCCGAAACCTATGGGCGCATGACCGATCGCGGTCCCTACAGCCCCGATGCACAAAGCGCCGGGCGGCGCTCGCTGAAGAATGCCTGCCTCGATCTGCTCGCCGCCGGCGCCGAAGCGGATTGGATCGGCCGCGCTTTCCGCCAATACGAGAATGCCGACAACATGACCGACCGCATGGCCGCGCTTTCGATTCTCTCGCTGCATGACGTTGCGCAGCGCGCGGCGGCCATCGACGATTTCTACCGCCGCTATGCCGCCGATCCGCTCATCCTCGACAAGTGGTTCGCGCTGCAGGCGGCGATGCCCGACCCCAAGACTCTCGATCGCGTCAAAACGCTCATCGCGCACCCGGCCTTTTCGTTCGCCAATCCCAACCGCGTCCGCGCCTTGATCGGCACCTTCGCTCACGGCAACCCGACGCAATTCAATCGCGCCGACGGCAAGGGTTACGAATTCGTCGCCGAACGGATTCTGGCGCTCGACGAAAGGAATCCGCAGGTCGCCGCGCGCTTGCTGGCGGCGTTCAAGAGCTGGCGCATGCTGGAAGCGGAGCGCCGCGCGCATGCGCAAGCCACGTTGCGGCGCGTCGCGGCGGCGGGCGGACTTTCGCGCGATGTGACCGACATCGTCGAGCGCGCGCTCGCCGAGTCCACGGAATTGGTCGGCGCGAACCGACATAACTCTTTGTAAATCCGACGATATTTATGGCACTCAGGCCGCGCCTCCATCCGCAAAAAAATTGTGCGGCAGTGCAGCGCAAATATTGACTCTGGGGACTCTCGACAAATCGCGGCGATTCGATTCTTATCGACGGTGATTCGGAGTGATGCGGCACATCCTTCCTGATCGTCGGTAACGGGGACAATCCGAACGGAGGCCTAAATGGCGCGCGCCGAAGCGGCGAGTGCGTCTTCGCGTTCCGATTCCATCAAGGGACTTGCGCAATCCGTTGCCAAGCCGGCCTATCGGCGCCTGCTCACCGCCGAACCCGCGCTGCGCCGCGCCGTACCCGCGCTGATCATCGCCTTCCTTGTCACCATCTGCATCGGCGCCGCCGTGCAGGTGCTCGATCAGCGGCGCCATGCCTTGAGCGGCGCCATCGTCGAAATCGAAGCGGCGGCCGAAGTCGCCGCCGAGCGCGTCGCCCGCGCGCCGGAAAATACCGACAGCATCCAGCGCCTGAACGACGCGCTGCGCTACGCCCTGCCTCCTTGGGTGACGGCGGGCAATCGGCAGATTCTGGTGACCGGCGCCGACGGCAAGGTCGTCGCCTCCCTGCCGCCCGGCGACTGGACTCTCGGCCACCCGCTCCTGGAAATTTTGGGTCCGGGGCAACCGCTGACCACCTTCGGCGCCAGCGCGGGCGTTCTGGAAATCGCGCTCGGCGACGGCCGTGCCGTGCTGGCGACCGTGCGCGCGCTGAACGCGCCTTACGGTCAGATCGCGATCATCCAGGCGCGCAGCGACGCGCTCGCGACCTGGCGCTCGGATACCACCCTGACCATAACCCTGTCCGCCACCACCGGCTTCGTCGTGCTCATTCTCGGCTTTGCCTTCCACTGGCAGGCCACCCGCGCGCGCGAAGCTGATCTGATCTATGAGGCGGTCCGCAGCCGCATCGACACCGCGCTCAACCGCGGCCGCTGCGGGCTGTGGGATTGGGACCTCGCGCGCGGCCGCATTTTCTGGTCGCATTCCATGTTCGCGATCCTGGGACTGGAACCGAAGGACGAATTGCTAACCTTCGGCGAGATCAGCGCGCTGGTGCACCCCGACGACATCCGGCTCTACGAT
>JBBDNZ010000203.1:0-2016 GCA_040877285.1 Xanthobacteraceae bacterium | reverse complement strand
GGCAGCGCGCCGATCGGCTCGCCGTTCTCGCGGATGTTGGAGATCATCATGATGCCGGGAAGGATTTTGTCGAAGCCGGGCGGGCGATATTTGGGCGGGCGGTGCAAATCGCCGATCTCGCCGAAATAGCCGGTGACGCGCACGAGATCTTCCTGCGAGAGCGTTTGGCCGGGGAAGACGATGACGAGATGGTCGAGCCAGGCCTGGTAGATGGCGCGGATGGTGTCGTCGTCGGGTTTTTGGCGCAGGTCGATGCCGCGCAGCTCCGCGCCGATGTGCTTGGTCAGCGGAACGACGTCGAATTTCGTTTTCGTCTTGGTTTTGGCAACGACACTCATGACTCTCCCTCTACCTGCTTTTTCCGGCTCTTTTTGGTTTCGGCAGTGTAAGTCAGGCTCCGCTGGTTGTGCAACGTCCGTCCGCGCGAGTATGGCTAGTCAGTATCCCGATCCGGCTTTGCCGGCCGTTCTTCCTCGTCATCCGGCGCTTCCGCGGTGGGTATCGCATAAGCGCCCGACAGCCAGCGGTTGAGATCGACGTTTGCACAGCGCCGGGAGCAAAAGGGCTTGAAGCGTTCATCGGCGGGCTTGCCGCAGATCACGCAGGGCTTGGCGGTAGCGTCTTTCGATCCGGTCATCAGGCGTAAATCATTGCGGCGGGCGGCGACGGATTCAAGGCCGGATTCGGCCGCACCTAGATCGCGGAAGCATTGAGCCAGCCGAAGCGGACGGGGAATCCTTCGCCCGACAACAGCGCCACCGTCTCATACAGCGGCAGGCCCACGATATTCGTATAAGAGCCGACGATTTTGGCAATGAAAGCGCCGGCTATGCCCTGCGCCGCATAGCCGCCCGCCTTGCCGCGCCACTCGCCGGAAGCGAGATAGGCCTCGACATCTTCGTCCGAAAGCCGCTTGAAGCGCACGCGCGTCTCCACCAGACGCTGGCGGAAAGCTTCTTTTGGGGTGACCAGGCAAACACCGGAATAGACGCGATGGTTGCGCCCGGAGAGAAGACGCAGGCATTGCGCCGCTTCATCGAGCAATTCCGCCTTGGGCAGAATGCGCCGGCCCACCGCCACCACGGTATCGGCGGCCAGAATAAAGGAGCCGCGCAATTCTTCGTCGAGCCGCACGCCGTTGAGCGCCGCTTCGGCCTTGGCGCGCGCAAGCCGCGTGACGAGCGCGCGCGGCAGCTCGCCCCGTTTGGGAATTTCGTCGATGTCGGCGGGACGCAGCGCATCGGGCTCGATGCCCGCCTGATTGACGAGGCCCAGGCGGCGGGGCGAACCGGAAGCAAGCACAAGTTTGGGACGGCCTAGCATGGCATGAAAACCGATCTCTGCTCCGTGTCATTGCCGGAACCGGTCCGGCAGCGACCGTCTTTCCCACAAAGATGAAGATGAATACCCGAGTCAACCGGGCGTGGTGACATGACTATTTGAACCGGTAGCTGATGCGACCCTTGGTCAGGTCGTAGGGGGTCATTTCAACGCGGCATTGTCGCCGGCCAATGCGCGAATGTCGCAACGGGCGCGAAACCTAGCGGAACGGCCGCCCGCCGACAACTGGCTCAGCCCTTCCAATGCAACGCATAAATCAAGGTAAACAGCCGCCGCGCGGTAGCAAAATCCACCTTTGCCTTGCGCTTGAGCCGCTCCATCAAGAGCCGCGCGCCTTCGTCATGGACGCCGCGGCGGCCCATGTCGAGCGCCTCGATGCGGTCGGGCGTGGCCGCGCGGACGGCCTGATAATAGCTGTCGCAGATCATGAAATAGTCCTTCACGATCCGCCGGAACGGCGTCAGCGACAAAAGATGCGTAACGACGGGCTCGTCCTTGGCGGTCTTGACGTCGAACATCAGGCGGTTTTCGCGCGTACTCAGATGCAGCTTGTAGGGCCCGCCCTTGTGTCCTTCCGGCGCGAAGCTGTTGTGTTCGAGCAGATCGCGAATGGCCACCTTGCGCTCGTGCTCGATGTTCGGGTCAGAGCGGCCGATCGACATGCCGTCGAGGGTA
>JBBDNZ010000202.1:8804-11181 GCA_040877285.1 Xanthobacteraceae bacterium | reverse complement strand
CGCAAGCGATCCTCGAAGCCATCGAACGTTTGCTCGGAGCCGCGGCGGCGGCGCCGCTCGCGCGAGGCACCCCCCTGCGGACGCTCGGCCAGCCGTTACGCGGCCGCCGCGTGCTCATCACCTCCGGCCCGACGCAAGAGCCCATCGATCCGGTGCGCTACATCGCCAACCGCTCCTCCGGCAAGCAGGGCCACGCCATCGCCGCCGCGGCGGCGGCAGCCGGGGCCGACGTCACGCTCATCAGCGGGCCGGTGAGCCTGCCCGACCCGTCCGGCGTCGCGGTGGTGAAAGTGGAAACCGCGCAGGACATGCTCAATGCGGTCGAGGCGGCGCTGCCCGCCGATGCCGCCGTCTTCGCCGCCGCGGTCGCCGACTGGCGCGCGGCCGAACCGGAGGCGCACAAGATCAAGAAGTCGGGCAAGGTGCCGGCGCTGCCTTTGGCCGAGAACCCGGACATCCTCGCCAGCATCGCGCAGCGCAAATCCAAGCGGCCCAAGCTGGTGGTCGGCTTCGCGGCGGAAACGGAAAACATCATCGAGAACGCCAAGGACAAGCTCGCCGGCAAGGGCTGCGACTGGATCGTCGCCAACGACGTGTCGCCTTCGACCGGCGTTTTGGGTGGCGACCGCAACACGGTGCATCTCGTCACCGCCGCGGGCGTCGAGTCCTGGCCGCCGCAATCCAAGGAGCAAGTGGCGAAAAATCTGGTGGCGCGCATTGCCGCAGCATTGGGCGGCAAGCCATGAGCGCCGTCGATGTTCGCATCATCCGGTTGCCGCACGGCGCCGACCTGCCGCTGCCGGACTATCAGAGCGCACAGGCTTCCGGCTTGGACTTGCTGGCGGCGGTGGCGGATGACGTGACGATCCATCCGGGCCAGCGCGAGATCGTTCCCACCGGCATCGCGGTGGAGCTGCCGTTCGGAACCGAGGCGCAAGTGCGCCCGCGTTCGGGGCTGGCGGCACGGCACGGCGTCACCGTGCTCAATACGCCGGGCACCGTCGACGCGGATTACCGCGGGGAAATCCAGGTCATCCTGATCAATCTCGGCCGGGAGCCTTTCACGGTCCGGCGCGGCATGCGGATCGCGCAATTGGTGATCGCGCCGGTGCTGCGGCCGCGCCTCTCGGAGGGACAAGTCTTGCGCAAAACCGCGCGCGGCAGCGGCGGTTTCGGCTCCACGGGCGTGGAATAGAAAATTTTTCCCGCCCCTTTTAGCGGCCGGCAGGACATGGCTATATCGTTCGACGACACCGCCAAAGCACAATACCGCGCGGGCCCGTAGCGCCGCGATAGAGGGAGGAAGCCCATGCCCACCGCGCTGAAGCAGCCCGCGAATTTAGCGGCGCAAACACCCGGCCGCGGCCGGGTCTACCAATCCATCACCGAAACGATCGGCGACACGCCGCTGGTGCGGCTCAACCGCCTGCCGCAGATGAAGGGCATCAAGGCCAACATCATCGCCAAGCTGGAGTTCTTCAATCCTCTCGGCAGCGTGAAGGACCGCATCGGCGTCGCCATGATCGACGACATGGAGAAGAAAGGGCTGATTGGCCCCGATACGGTGCTGGTGGAACCGACCTCGGGCAATACCGGCATTGCGCTCGCCTTCGTCGCGGCGGCGCGCGGCTACCGGCTCATCCTGGTGATGCCGGATTCCATGTCGCTGGAGCGGCGCAAGATGCTGCTGCTGCTGGGCGCCGAGCTCGACTTGACGCCGGCCGCGCAGGGCATGCGCGGCGCCATCGCGCGGGCGGAAGAAATCCTGCGCTCCAACAAGAACGCGGTAATGCCGCAGCAATTCAGCAATCCAGCCAATCCGGAAATCCACCGCCGCACCACGGCGGAGGAAATCTGGAAAGACACGCAAGGTTCAATCGACGCCTTTATCTCCGGCGTCGGCACCGGCGGCACCATCACCGGCGTGGGTCAGGTGCTCAAACCCCGCAAGTCCTCCTTGCGCGTCATCGCGGTGGAGCCGGAGGACAGCGCCGTGCTGTCCGGCAAGCCGCCGGGGCCGCATAAAATCCAGGGCATCGGCGCCGGCTTCGTTCCCGACATCCTCGACCGCTCGGTGATCGACGAGGTGGTCACGGCGAGCAACCAGGCCGCCTTCGACACCGCCCGCGCGCTGGCGCGCTACGAGGGAATTCCCGGCGGCATTTCGTCGGGCGCCGCGGTCTCCGCCGCCTTCGAAGTCGGCGCGCGGCCCGAGATGGCGGGAAAGAACATTGTGGTCATATTGCCGTCCTTCGCGGAGCGGTATCTTTCGACGGCGCTGTTCGAAGGGCTATAGCCGGCGTCCCGCTATTTCCCGTTCACGGTCTGGACTCTTTCGGCGCGATTCCCCTTGGGGTTAAAGTCGTTTGATTCGCGC
>JBBDNZ010000202.1:0-8794 GCA_040877285.1 Xanthobacteraceae bacterium | reverse complement strand
CCCCCCCGGCGACCGGCGCCAGTTGCCGCGGCGCCGGATCGTTGAGGGGCCGATCTGGGACAAGGCGATATGCCGGACACGATCCGGGCGACGAGCGGGAGTCTTCGTGCTCATCCGCGGCCAAGCGGATTCCTCGCAGCCGTCGCTCCGGTGCTTCTCTCCGCAACCCCCGCCCAAGCCGTTGAATCTCCCCTCCTCTCCCGCTTCGATTCCTACATCGCCGCTTTCGCCAGCCTGAGCGGCCACGAAGCGGCGGGGCTGGCTCTTACGCTGGGCGTCCTTTTCTTCGCCGTGGTGACGGCGATCCTCCTGGTGCGAACCCGGGTGCGCGCGGCGCAGTCGGAGACTGCGGCGCGCGAGGAAATCGTCGAACTCAAGGCCGAAGTCGATCGTGTCAGCACGCTTCTGTTGTCGGAGTCGCAGGTTCTCATCGCTTGGGCCGCCGGCGACGACATGCCGGAAATTTTCGGCGACGTCACCCTGATGACGCCGGCCTCCGCCCCTCATCGCGTGCTGGCCTTCGGCCTTTGGCTCGATCCGCAGCAGGCGCGCACACTGGAGCGGTCGGTCGAGGCGCTGCGCGCCCGGGGTGAAGGCTTCACCATACCGCTGACGACGCTATCCGGCCGCTCGATCGAGGCCGAGGGGCGCGCGATCGGCGGCCGCGCCGTGCTGCGGCTGAAAAACGTGAGCGGCATCAAACGAGAGCTCGCCGAACTTTCCGGACGGCATCAAAAGCTCATGGAGGAAGTCGATTCGCTGCGCACGCTGATCGAAACGCTGCCCTCGCCGATCTGGGCGCGTGATGAGACCGGTGCGCTCAGTTTCGTCAATACCGCCTATGCCCGCGCGGTGGACGCACGCAGTCCCGAGGACGCCGTGGTCCGCGGGATCGAGCTGCTCGACCGGACGGCGCGCGAGGAATTGGCGCGCGCCTGTGCCGCCAGCGAATGCTACACCGGCCAGGTGCGCACGGTGGTCGCCGGCGGGCGGCGCACGTTCGAGGTGCACAGCGTCCCCGCCGCGCGCGGCAGCGCCGGCATCGGCTTCGACGCCACCGAAACGGAAACACTGCGCACGGAACTGGCGCGCATGAACGAGGCGCATCGCCGCACGCTCGACCGGCTCGCAACCGGCGTCGCCATTTTCGGCGCTAATCAGAAGCTCACTTTCTACAACGCCGCCTATCGCGCGCTGTGGGATCTCGATGCCGCTTTCCTCGACCAGGAGCCCACCGATTCTGCCGTGCTCGACAAGTTGCGCGCCGCGCGCAAGCTCCCCGAGGAGCAGGACTTCCGCCAATGGAAAAGTCAATTACATGAAGCCTACCGCGCCACCGAGCCGCGGGAATATCTCTGGCACCTGCCGGACCGGCGCACGATGCGCGTGGTCACGACGCAGAACCCGGAAGGCGGCGTGACTTATCTTTTCGACGACGTGACCGAGCGGCTCGATCTCGAACGCCGCTTCGATTCTCTGATTCGCGTGCAGGGCGAAACCCTCGACAACCTGATGGAAGCGGTCGCGGTGTTTGGCAGCGATGGCCGCTTGCGGCTGCACAATCCGGCCTTCGCGCGCATGTGGAAGCTGGCTCCGGAAGCGCTCGCGGAACGCCCGCATGTCGAGACGGTGACCGCCCTGTGCCAGCCGCTGTACGGCGACGAGCCATTCTGGCAGGCGCTGCGCGCAACCGTGACCGCCATCGACGAACGCGGCGCGGTGAGCCGCCGTCTGGAGCGGCGCGACGGCAGCGTGATCGATTGCGCCACCGTGCCGCTGCCGGACGGCGCGACGCTGGCCGCCTTTCACGACGTCTCCGACACGGTCAATGTCGAACGCGCGCTGCGCGAGCGCAACGAGGCGCTGGAAGCCGCCGACGAAATCAAGATCAACTTCGTCCACCACGTTTCCTACGAGCTGCGCTCGCCACTTACCAACATCATCGGCTTCGCCCATTTCCTCGACGACCCGGCGACCGGTCCGCTCAACGACAGGCAACGCGAATACCTCGGTTATCTGACCAGCTCGACCAACGCGCTGCTGGCGATCATCAACAACATCCTCGACCTTGCCACCATCGACGCCGGCGCGATGACGCTCAACCTCGGCCCGGTAGACATCCGCCAGACCATGAATGCGGCGGCGGAGGGCATCCAGGATCGCCTGGTCAAAGACGGGATATCGCTGGACATGCGCGTGCCGCCAGATATCGGCGACTTCGTCGCCGACGAAAGACGCGTGCGGCAGGTGCTGTTCAATCTGCTGGCCAACGCCGTGAACTTCTCGCCGCCGGGCGAGACCATCACGCTTTCCGCGGAACGCCACAGCGACGCCGTGGTGTTTTCGGTCACCGACCGCGGCCCGGGCATCCCGCAGGAGATGAAGGACCGGGTGTTCAACTGGTTTGAGACCTATCCGCTCGGCTCGCAGCATCGCGGCGCCGGGCTTGGGCTCTCCCTCGTGCGCTCCTTTGTGGAACTGCACGGCGGCGCCGTTACGCTCGATTCTGAAATCGGGCGCGGGACCACCGTGGTTTGCAGCTTCCCGCTCGACCAGGCGGCGGAGCGGTCCGCGGCGTGACAACGCTCCTTTTGTCATCGCCTGGCTTGACCGGGCGGTCCGGCATCCTCCGACAAGCAACGACAAGGATTGTGCATCCCCGCCGCAGCGGGGGATACTGAATGCCCCGCGCAGGCGGGGCATGACCGGGAAGAAGTCGAATGCTCCCAACCACATCCGGCCGTTCGAGCTTTTCGGTGGCGTTGCCGAATGAAGAGGCGATGCGGCGATTCATGCGCGACATCGCCATTGCGCTGCAGCCCGGCGACCTCATCACACTCTCGGGTGATCTCGGCGCCGGCAAGACCACCTTTGCGCGCGCGCTGATCCGGCACCTGGCGGGCGACGAAACCATTGAAGTGCCGAGCCCCACTTTCACGCTGATCCAGACCTATGAGTTGGCGCAGCTCCCCATCGTTCACGCCGATCTTTATCGCCTTTCGGGACCGGCGGAGCTGGCCGAACTCGGCTTCGACGACCTGCCGGAGAAAGCCATCGTGCTGCTGGAATGGCCGGACCGGGCCGCGGGATTTCTTCCGCCCGACCGCCTCGACATCGCCTTCACGCTGGCCCCCCAGCTCGGCGAGGGCCATCGCAACGCGCGCGTCACCGGCTACGGCGCCTTTGCCGAACGCGCCGAGCGCATCGCGGCGGTCCGGAAATTTCTCGACGAGTCCGGTTTCGCCGAGGCCGAGCGGCACCGTCTGGCGGGCGACGCCTCCACCCGCTCCTACGAGCGCCTGGTATTCGACGGCCAAGGTTATGTGCTGATGAATTCGCCGCGCCGGCCGGACGGCCCGCCGGTGCGCGACGGCAAGCCCTATAGCGCCATCGCGCATCTGGCAGAAGACGTCACCGCCTTCATCGCGCTGTCAACGGGGCTGCGCAATCTCGGCTTTTCCGCGCCGGCGATCTATTTCTCCGACAATGAAAAAGGCCTGCTCATCATCGAGGACCTGGGCGACGAATTGATCGTGGCAGGCGATCCGCCGGCGCCGATCGAGGAGCGATACCAGACCGCGGTGGGCCTGCTGGCGGTGTTGCACAACCAGCAGCTTCCCGAGACGCTGCCGGTCTCGCCGCACGTGGAACACCGCATTCCGCGCTACGACATCGACGCCTTTCTGATCGAGGTCGAACTGTTGCTCGACTGGTATCTGCCGCGGCTCAACGCAAAGATTTCTTCGGCCGCCCGCGCCGCCTTCGTCGCGCTGTGGAGCGATGCCCTGCAGCCGGCGCTGGATGCGCCCACGACGTGGGTGCTGCGCGACTTCCATTCGCCCAATCTGCTGTGGCTGCCGGAACGCAAGGGCATCGGGCGGATCGGCCTGCTCGATTTTCAGGACGCGGTGCTGGGGCCGGCGGCTTTCGACCTCGCTTCGCTCGCGCAGGACGCGCGGGTGGACGTTTCCGAGGCCTTGGAAATCGCCCTGCTCGGCCGCTACGCGCGCTTGCGGCGCGAGACCGATCCCGGTTTCGACACTCCGCAATTCGCCAAGATTTACGCCCTTGTCGCCGCGCAGCGCGCCACCAAAATTCTCGGCATCTTCGCCCGCCTCGATAGGCGCGACGGCAAGCCGCAATATCTCCGTCATTTGCCGCGCGTATGGGGCTATCTCCAGCGGTCGCTGGCGCATCCCTCGCTGGCGCCGCTGCGGGCGTGGTATGACACGCATGTTCCGACGCTGAAGGCGATATGACGAAAAAGGGAACGGGTTCTAAAATTGAGATACCGCGCCGCGCCATCGTGCTCGCGGCCGGGTTCGGCACGCGCATGCGGCCGATCACCGACCAAATCCCCAAACCGCTGGTGAAGGTCGGCGGCAAGGCGTTGATCGATTACGCGCTCGACCGGCTGGCCGACGCTGGGGTGGAGCAGACAGTGGTCAACGTTCACTGCATGGCCGACAAGCTGGAACGGCACCTGGCGGCAAGGCGGCGCCCGCACATCATCATCTCCGACGAGCGCAAGGAACTTCTCGGCACCGGCGGCGGCGTGGTCAAGGCGCTCAAGCATCTGGGTGAGGCGCCGTTCTTCTACATGAATTCCGACACGCTGTGGATCGACGGGGTGAAATCCAATCTGCCGCGGCTCGCGGCGGCTTTCGATCCCAAGGAGATGGACGCGCTGCTGCTGCTCGCGCCTACCACCACCAGCATCGGCTATGACGAGCGCGGCGACTTCGCCATGAGCGCCGACGGCCGCCTGCGCCGCCGCGCCGAACGCGAAGTGGTGCCCTTCGCCTATGCCAGCGCGGCGCTGCTGTCGCCGGCCCTGTTCAAGGACGCGCCCAAGGGGCCGTTTGCCCTGACCGTGCTGTTCGACCGGGCGGCGGAAGAAGGCCGCCTGCATGGGCTGCGGCTCGACGGCATCTGGATGCATGTGGGCACGCCGGAGGCGGTCGAGGCGGCGGAAGCGGCGCTGGTCGCCAGCGCGGCGTAGCCCGCCATTCCGGGGCGCACCGAAGGTGCGAGCCCGGAATCCATCGTCACGAAGCTATCGCATTGGAACCACAGTGCCCTATACCAAGGGCGGCGGTTATGGATTCCGGGCCCGGCGCTTCGCGCCGTCCCGGAATGACGGCGATGAATAAATCATGGCGAATCCCACCCCCCGCGTTTTCACCATTCCGGCCTCGGCGCCGTTTCTGCGAACGCTGATCGAAGCGCTGATCGGCGGCCGGCTGGTGGAGGGCTTTAAGCCTGGGCGCGACCCGCTGGCGCTCGGCTCCGCCACGCTCTATCTGCCGACCCGGCGCGCGGCGCGCCTGGCGCGCGATGTCTTTCTCGACGTGCTCGGGATCGACGCGGCGATTTTGCCGCGCATTGCAACCATTGGCGACGTGGACGAGGACGAGATCGCCTTCGCCGAGGCGGCGACAAGCGACTTCGACGCCGCCGCGCTCGATTTGCCCGAAGCGCTGGGCGGGCTGGAACGCCGCCTGTTGCTGGCCGAGCTGGTGCTGAAATGGGCGGCGGCCATCGCGCCCACGGAAGAAAGCCACGCGCCGCTGGTGGCCAATAATCCGGCGGCGGCGCTGACGCTGGCCGACGATCTCGCCCGCCTGATGGACGATATGACCACGCGCCAGGTCCCCTTCGAGCGGCTCGACGGCCTCGTTCCCCGCGACATGGACGATTATTGGCAACTCACGTTGCGTTTTCTGACGATCGCCCGCGAACAGTGGCCGAAAATTCTCGCCGAGCGCGCGAAGCTCGACCCCGTGCAGCGGCGCGATCTTCTGATCGAAGCGGAAGCGAAGCGGCTGGAAAAATCCGGCGGACCGGTGATCGCCGCCGGCTCGACCGGCTCGATTCCGGCCACGGCCAAGCTGCTCGCCACCATCGCGAGACTTCCGCATGGCGCGGTGGTGCTGCCGGGCCTCGACCGCGATCTCGACGAGGCGTCGTGGGACATGATCGGCGGCAATGACGCCGAAGGCATCGCGCCCGCCGCCGGGCACCCGCAATTCGCCATGCATGGGCTGCTGCGCCGGCTCGGGATCAAGCGCGCGGCGGTGACGCCGCTGGCTCCGGCGGTGGCGCATGGCCGTGAGCTTTTCGTTTCTGAAGCCTTGCGCCCCGCCGCCTCGACCGAGCTTTGGCGCGAAAAACTCAAAGCGGAAAATTTCGCCACCCACGTTCCACGCGCGCTTGCCGCTCTCTCGGTCGTGGAAGCCGCCAACGCGGAAGAAGAAGCGCTTGCCGCCGCCGTCGCACTGCGCGAGGCGGTGGAGACGCCGGGCATGACCGCCGCCCTGATCGCCCCCGACCGCGGGTTGGCGCGCCGCGTGCTGGCGGCGCTGGGGCGCTGGAAGGTGGCGGTGGACGACTCCCGCGGTGAGAATCTTGCCGGCACTCCTGCGGGGATTTTCGCGCGGCTTGCCGCCGATGCCGCCTTGAGCGGGCTTGCGCCGGTGACGCTGCTGGCGCTGCTCAAGCATCCCTTGCTGCGGCTGGGAACGGGCGAAAACGCCCATGCGCGCGCTATCGCCGCGCTGGAACAGGCGATCCTGCGCGGGCCGCGGCCTAAATCCAAAACTTCCGGCCTGGCTCATGCGCTCAAAAGTTTCCGCGGCGAGCTTACAAAACTCCGGCGCAAGGAGACATCCGACCTCCATCCCTCCGAACCGCGGGCGAAAATTCCGGACGCCGATCTCGAGGCCGCCGCCGATCTGGTCGCGCGCCTTGGGGCGGCGCTCGCGCCGCTCGAAAGTCTCCGGGGCGGACAATATGCTCTCGCCGACCTGGCCGCCCGCCATCGCGGCGTCGTGATGGCGCTTGCCACGGACGGCGGCGGCGATGTTTCCGCTTTCTCCGGCAGCGACGGTGCCGTGCTGGCCGAGGCTTTCGAGGAATTGGCGGCGAATGCGATTGCCGCCGGATTCGGCATCGCGCTTGGCGATTATCCGGACTTTTTTCACGCCGCCATCGCCGACCGCACGGTGCGGCGGCCGGAGCTGCCGGGCGTGCGCCTGCGCATCTTCGGCCCGCTGGAAGCGCGCCTGCAAAACGTGGACCGGCTGGTGATCGGCGGCCTGGTGGAAGGAATCTGGCCGCCCGAAGCGCGCAGCGATCCCTGGCTCAGCCGCCCCATGCGCCACGCGCTCGGCCTCGATCTGCCGGAGCGGCGTATCGGCCTGTCCGCCCATGACTTCGCCCAGGCGCTGGGCGCAAAGGAAGTGATCCTCACCCGCGCCGCCAAGCTCGCGGGCGCGCCCACGGTGCCCTCGCGTTTCCTGCAGCGCCTGCAAGCGGTGGCCGGCAAGCCGCGCTGGGACGAAGCGCTCGCGCGCGGCGCCAAGTACTTGCATTGGGCGCGCGAACTCGACCGGCCAGCGTCGCCGCCCAAAGCCGCCGTCCGCCCCGAGCCGAAGCCGCCGCGCGAGGCGCGCCCGTTGTCGCTGTCGGTCACCGAGATCGAGCATTGGCTGCGCGATCCCTACACCATCTATGCCAAGCACATCCTGCACCTGTTGCCGCTTGACGCCGTCGATGCGCCGCCGGACGCGCGCGACCGCGGCACGGTGATCCACGGCGCCATCGGTGATTTTACGGAAAAATTCAAGGAGCGGCTTCCCGGCAATGCGCTTGAGGAGCTGCTGCGGCTCGGTGAGCAATATTTCGCCGCGCTGGAGGATTTTCCCGACGCGCGGGCTTTCTGGTGGCCGCGTTTTATGCGCATCGCGCTCTGGTTCGTCGGCTTCGAGGCGGAGCGGCGGGCCAATCTGACCAAGCTCGACGCCGAGATTTACGGCACGCTCGACATTCCGGTCGGCGATCGCGTCTTCACCTTGCGCGCGCGCGCCGACCGCATCGAGCGTCTTAGCGACGGCCGCTATGCCATTCTCGACTACAAGACCGGCCAGGTGCCGAGCGCGCCGCAGGTGAAATCGGGGCTGGCGCCGCAGCTCACGCTCGAAGGCGCGATCCTGCGCGCCGGCCGCTTCGGCACGATCCCGAAGGACGCCTCGATTGCCGAGTTCATGTATGTGTCGCTGCGCGGCGGCGATCCGCCGGGCGAGCGCAAGCCCATCGCCTGGAAGGACAGCACGCCCGACCAGGAGGCCGACACCGCGTTGCGCCGCCTTACCGCGGTCATCGGCAAATTTGACGAGTCGAAACAAGGCTATCCCTCGCGCGAGCGGACGATGTTCCTGCGCCGCGGCGGCGGCGACTACGATCATCTCGCGCGGGTCAAGGAATGGTCGCTCTCGGGCGGCGCGGGCGACGCCGACGACGCGGGAGGCGGCGAATGAGCGAGCGCGCCGTCTCCGACAAAGTGATCGCGCTGCAACACGCCGCGTCCGACCCGGCGGTATCAGCCTGGGTGTCCGCCAATGCCGGCGCGGGCAAGACCCATGTGCTGGCGCAGCGCGTGATCCGGCTGCTGCTGGAAGGCACCGACCCGGCAAAAATTCTCTGCCTCACCTTCACCAAGGCCGCCGCCGCCAATATGGCAAACCGCATCTTCACAACGCTCGGCGAATGGACCGCGCTCGACGATGCGGCGCTTGACGCCGCCATCCGCAAGACCGGCGCCAAGATCACAAGCGCCGCGCAGCGCGCCCGCGCCCGCCGCTTGTTCGCCGCCGCGCTGGAGACGCCGGGCGGGCTTAAGGTGCAGACCATCCATGCCTTCTGCACCCGGGTGCTTCAGCAGTTTCCCTTCGAGGCCAACGTGGCCGCGCGCTTCCGCGTGCTGGACGAGACCGAGCAGCGGCTGCTGCTGGAG
>JBBDNZ010000201.1:8335-11196 GCA_040877285.1 Xanthobacteraceae bacterium | reverse complement strand
CTGGGTGTGGTCGTGGGAGGCGGCAACATCTTCCGCGGCGTCGAGGTCTCCGCGCGCGGCGTCTCCCGCCCGACCGGCGATACGATAGGCATGCTGGCGACGGTGATGAATTGCCTCGTGCTCGAGGCCGCCATCGAGCGCCAAGGCAAGACCGCGCGCACTTTATCGGCGCTCTCCATGCCTGAAGTCTGCGAGACTTATACGCGGCCGCGCGCGCTCAAGCTGCTTGCCGACAAGAAGATCGTGCTGCTCGGCGGCGGCACCGGCAATCCTTATTTCACCACCGATACGACGGCGGTGCTGCGGGCGGCCGAATTGGACTGCCAGGCGGTGCTGAAGGCCACCAATGTGGACGGCGTCTATAGCGCCGATCCGAAGAAAGACCCGAAAGCCAGGCGCTACGAGCGCTTGAGCCACCGGGAGGCCATCGAACGGGATCTCAAGGTGATGGATTCCACCGCCTTCACGCTTGCCCGGGAAAACCGTATGCCTATCATCGTCTTCTCGGTCCGCGAGCGGGGAGCGATCCCGGCGGTCTTACGCGGGGAGGGGCGCGCGACCGTCGTCGGCGACTGATATCCGGCCAGCGGCCGCACGAGACCGGCGACCGTCCGCATTCTTATCGTGATATGACCATTGTCGTGATGGGACCAAGCTGCTTCGGGGAGTGCCATGACATCGGCAACAACGCACGACCTCAATGAATTGAAACGCCGCATGCAGAGCGCGCTGCAGGCCTTAAAACACGAGCTGTCCGGCCTGCGTACCGGGCGCGCTTCCGCCAGCATGCTCGACCCAGTGCAGGTCGATGCCTATGGCAACCGCATGCCGCTCAATCAGCTTGCCACCGTGGCCGTTCCCGAGTCGCGCCTCATCAGCGTCCAGGTTTGGGACAAGTCGATGGTCCATGCCGTGGAAAAGGCCATCATCAATGCCAATCTGGGGCTAAGTCCCGCCACCGAAGGTCAGCTCATCCGCCTGCGCATCCCCGAGCTCAACGAGGAAAGGCGCAAGGAACTGGTAAAAGTCGCGCACAAATATACGGAAGCGGCCCGGGTCGCCATCCGTCACGTGCGCCGCGACGGTCTCGACGTTCTCAAGAAGTTGGAGAAGGACCACAAGATCAGCAAAGACGACCATGATCGCGACACCGAGCAGGTGCAGAAAGCCACCGATCAGACAATCACCGAGGTCGATCACTTGCTCGCGGCGAAGGAAAAGGAAATTCTCACTGTTTAAGAATGAGGGGTGCGAAGTCCGCAATGCCGATGTCAAAGGCTGAAGTGCCCGCCATCGCTTCCGGCGCCACGTTCGAGGTGCCGCGTCATGTCGCCATCATCATGGACGGCAATGGGCGCTGGGCCTCGGCGCGCGGCTTGCCGCGCACGGAAGGTCATCGCCGCGGCGTCGAAGCTCTGCGGCGGACCGTGCGCGCGGCGGGCGAGTTGGGCATTCGGATTTTGACGATTTTTTCCTTTAGTTCGGAAAACTGGTCGCGGCCGCCGGCCGAGGTGCGCGATCTGATGGGGCTCTTGCGCCGTTTCATCCGCCACGATCTGGCCGACCTGCACCGCAATAATGTGCGCGTGCGGGTGATCGGCGAACGCGAAGGACTCGCGCCCGATATCCGCCGGCTGCTGGAGGAGGCCGAGGATCTCACCCGCAACAACGACGGACTTACCGTGGTGGTCGCTTTTAATTACGGAGCGCGCCAGGAAATCGCCCGCGCGGCGCGGCGCCTCGCGGAAGAGGTGGCGGCCGGCCGGCTTCCGGTTGAGGCAGTCACCGCCGAGGCGCTCGGCAGCCATCTCGACGCCGGCGACCTGCCCGATCCCGATCTCATCATCCGCACCAGCGGCGAGCAGCGGCTTTCCAATTTTCTGTTGTGGCAGGCCGCCTATAGCGAACTTGTCTTTGTTCCGACCTATTGGCCCGACTTCGACCGCACGACATTGGAAGGCGCCATTGCCGAATACCGCCGGCGCGAGCGGCGATTTGGCGGCCTCGCGGCGCGGATTGGGTCGTAACGTGCTGGGAGCGGAACCCGCGCATATCGCCGAGCGGAAGCAGCCCAACAATACCGCGGGGCGCAGCGAGCTTGCCGCGCGCATCCTTTCCACATTTGTGCTTGCGCCGCTTGCGATTGCGGCCGCCTATATCGGCGGCTGGCCGTTCGGCGTTTTCTGGCTGGTGGGCGCCGTCGGGATCTGGTGGGAATGGAATGCGTTGGTGTCCGGCAACGGCAACCGCCTGCTCTTTGTTCTCGGCGCAACCGCTTTGGTCCTCGCCCTTGTCATCGCAGAAGGCGGCATGACCCGGACGCCCATTTTGATCATCGCATTGGGCGCGCTCGGCATCGGCGTTTTTGCCCGTGCCGACCGGCGCATCTGGGCGGCCGGCGGGCTCCTCTATGCCGGCGTAGTGCTCATGGGCACGATCTTGCTGCGCAACGATCCGCAATTGGGCTTTATCGCAATACTTTTCTTGTTTGCGGTCGTATGGGCCACGGACATTTGTGCTTATTTCGTTGGCCGCGCGCTGGGCGGCCCCAAACTCATCCGGAAAATTAGTCCGCACAAGACCTGGGCGGGCGCTCTCGGCGGAACCGCGGGGGCGTTGCTTGCGGGGTTGAGCGTGGCGCGGCTCGCGGGCCTCGACGATCTATTGGCGATTGTGGTGATTGCAGCGCTGCTTTCCGTCGCCGCGCAGGCTGGGGACGTGTTCGAATCCGCGGTCAAGCGCCGCTATGGGGCAAAGGACTCGAGCCATGTGATCCCCGGTCACGGCGGTTTCATGGATCGTCTCGACGGCTATGCGGCGGCGGTGGCCGCCGCCGCAGCTCTCGGCGTGGTGCGCGGGGG
>JBBDNZ010000201.1:0-8325 GCA_040877285.1 Xanthobacteraceae bacterium | reverse complement strand
CGCGGGGGCATGGATGCCGCCGCGCAGGGCTTGCTGCTATGGTGAGGCGATGATCGCACCGCTTTCGCGCAAACAAATCTCGGCCGCGCCGTCCGTGCGTAGCGTGACCCTGCTCGGCGCAACCGGATCGATCGGGGCCAGCACCATCGATCTGCTCAAGCGCGAAATCGGCCGCTATCGCGTCGAGGCGGTGACCGCTCATCGCAACGCCGCCGCATTGGCGAAGCTCGCCCGCGAACTCGGCGCGCGCTATGCGGCCGTCGCCGATCCGCAGGCCTATCGCGAGTTGAAAGAATGCCTCGCCGGATCGGGCATCGAAGCGGGAGCGGGCGACAGCGGATTGATGGAAGCCGCGCAGCGCCCCGCCGAATGGGTCATGGCCGCCATCAGCGGCGCCACCGGCTTGCGTCCCACGCTTGCCGCCGCCGAGCGTGGCGCCACCGTCGCGCTGGCCAACAAGGAATGCCTCGTTTGCGCCGGCGCCCTGTTCATGCGCCGCGCCGCGGCGGCCGGCGCCGCCATCCTGCCCGTAGATTCGGAGCACAATGCGGTTTTCCAAGCCTTGAACGCCGGACGGCGCGAAGACGTGCGCCGCGTGGTGCTGACCGCCTCGGGCGGACCGTTTCGCACCTGGTCGGCCGCCGCCATCAGATCTGCGACACCGGAACAGGCCTCGCGCCATCCGAATTGGTCCATGGGCGTCAAGGTCACCATCGACTCGGCGACGCTGATGAACAAAGGACTCGAATTGATCGAGGCGCATCACTTATTCGCGCTCGCGCCGGAGGAGATCGCGGTGCTCGTTCACCCGCAGTCGATCGTCCACGGCCTGGTCGAATTTCGCGACGGTTCCATGATCGCCCAGTGTGGGGCGCCCGACATGCGCATCCCGATCGCCTATTGCCTGGCTTGGCCCGTCCGCATCCAGGGCCCGGCGGCAAGACTCGACCTCGCTAAAATTGCGACTTTGAGCTTCGAGGAGCCGGATCTGGAGCGTTTCCCCGCGCTTTCATTGGCCCGCCGGGCGTTGGAAACGGGGGGCGCAGCCCCCACGGTGCTCAATGCCGCCAACGAGGTCGCCGTCCGCGAATTCGTGGCGCATCGACTGGGATTCATGGACATTTCGGCGCTGGTCGAGGCCACTCTCAATGCCGCTGAACGCCGCGGGATGGCCGCGGAACCGGCCAGCATCGAGGAGGCCGTCGCCATTGACCATATGGCGAGATCGATGGCCGCCGCCCTCTTGCCCGAAATTGCCGCAAAGGCATCCTAAGAGATTAGTAAGAGCTGATTGTTAACCGGTGGGGCGAGGATCACATGGTCTCCGACGTGGTAACGAGTTTGTTTTCGCTGGGCGGTGGGATCCTGGGCTATCTCATTCCATTTCTCTTCGTTTTGACCATCGTGGTGTTCTTCCACGAACTGGGCCATTTCCTCGTCGCGCGCTGGGTTGGCGTCAAGGTCGTGGTCTTTTCCGTCGGATTTGGTCCCGAGCTTCTCGGATTTAACGATCGCCAGGGAACGCGCTGGAAAATTTCCGCCGTTCCGCTCGGCGGCTATGTAAAATTTCTTGGCGACGAAAACGCCGCCAGCGCGCCCGACCAAAACGCCGTCGCGAGCATGAGCGAGGCGGATCGTCAGCAGAGCTTCTTTCACAAATCGGTGGGCCGTCGCTCGGCCGTCGTTGCCGCCGGCCCGATTGCAAATTTCATTTTGGCTGTAATGATTTTCGCCGGCATTTTTATGCTTTACGGCAAGCCATCGACGAGCGCGCGGGTCGATACGGTGCAAGCCAACAGCCCCGCGGCGGCGGCCGGCTTTCAACCCGGCGACGTCATCTTGTCCATCGACGGCAACGCCATCGCAAGCTTCGCCGATATGCAGCGCGTGGTCAGCGGCAACGCGGGCCGCACGCTCCAGGTGACGGTGAATCGGGGCGGCGCAAACATAACGCTGACCGCGACGCCCGAACTTCGCGAGATCAAGGACACTTTCGGCAACGTCCACCGCGTCGGTGTTCTCGGCATCAGCCGCTCAATGGCGCCGAACGATCTCAAACTGGAAAAGGCGCCCCCGCTGGAGGCCGTCAAGCTCGGTGCGGCGGAAACCTGGTTTGTGGTCGAACGGACCATGAGCTATCTCGCCGACGTGGTCACCGGGCGCGAATCGGCCGATCAGCTCGGCGGACCCATCAGAATCGCGCAGGTATCGGGGCAGGTCGCGACCGCAGGACTCGTCGCGCTCTTGCATCTGACGGCGGTGTTGTCGGTGTCGATCGGCCTGCTCAATCTCTTTCCCATCCCGCTGCTCGACGGCGGTCACCTTTTGTTCTATTCTATTGAGGTGCTGCGGGGCAAGCCCCTGTCGGACCGTGCTCAGGAGCTCGGATTCCGCGTTGGTCTGGCCATCGTCCTGATGTTGATGATCTTTGCAACTTTTAATGACATCATGCATTTGACGGCGTCGTAAAGCGTTGCAATGGGGCAACTTTTTGAGGGTAAAGGCGCGGAATAGCGGGAAAGTTGGTTGCGCCGCGGGGGAAAGCCTGTAAAAGCTAGATTCTACAGAGCCTGCCTGAGTTCCCGGGCGCAGTTGCAAGAAACTATAGGGCGCGTTGCGCATGAGACGTTGGGTGCGGTTTTTCCCGGGGCTCGGCCTGGTCGGCTGTCTCCTCTGGGGAGTTGTTGCGGGTTCTGTCGGTACAGGCTTACTGACGGCCACGTCGGCCATTGCGCAGACCGCAACCACCATCGTCGTCGAAGGCAACCGCCGGGTCGAAGCCGCCACCATCCGCTCCTATTTCCGCGCCAGCCCGGGCGAGCGGCTTGACGCGGCCAAGATCGACGCCGGCTTGAAGGCGCTCTACGCGACCAACCTTTTTCAGGACGTGCGCATCAGCCAGTCGGGCAGCCGGGTGGTGGTGACCGTCGTCGAGAATCCGGTCATCAACCGCGTGGCCTTCGAAGGCAATCGCAAGGTCAAGGACGAGCAGCTTATGGTCGAGGTGCAGTCCAAGCCGCGCGGCACTTTCTCGCGGCCGACCGTTCAGGCCGACACGCAGCGTATCGTTGAAATCTATCGGCGCATCGGCCGGTTCGACGTTCACGTCGTGCCCAAAATTATCGATCAGCCGAACAACCGCGTCGACCTCGTGTTTGAAATCAAAGAGGGACTCAAGACCGGCGTCAGGCAAATCAATTTCGTCGGCAACCGCGTCTATTCCTCCTTCCGGCTCAAGGACGTCATCAAGTCCACCACCAGCAATTGGCTGAGCTTTTTGAAGACGTCGGACGTCTATGATCCAGATCGAATCGAAGCGGACCGCGATCTGCTACGCCGATTCTACCTCAAGCACGGTTACGCGGACGTGCGCATCGTTTCGGCGGTGGCGGAATACGATCCCGTCAAAAAGGGCTTCATTGTCACCTTCACCATCGATGAGGGGACGCAGTACCGCGTCGGCACGGTGGATATTCGATCCAATGTGGCGGCCGTCGATCCTAAATCGCTGACATCTTCGCTGCGGACAAGTCCGGGCGACGTTTACAACGCCGAAGCCGTCGAGAAGACGGTCGAGATATTGGCGATCGATGTGTCGAAACGCGGCTATGCCTTCGCCAACGTGAGCCCGCGCGGCGATCGCGACGTCGCGGCGCGCAGGATCAATCTTGTCTACGTCGTGGAAGAAGGGCCGCGCGCCTATATCGAGCGCATCAATATTCGCGGCAATGCCCGCACCCGCGAGTACGTGATCCGGCGCGAATTCGATATCGCCGAAGGCGACGCCTATAACCGGGCCTTGGTCGACCGCGCCGAGCGAAGGCTGAAGAACCTCAATTTCTTCAAAACGGTCAAGATCACCAACGAGCCCGGCTCGGCGCCGGATCGCGTGGTGCTCAATGTTGTGGTGGTGGAAGACGCAACCGGTGAATTCTCCATTGCGGGAGGCTATTCGACCGCGGACGGATTTGTCAGCGAGGTCAGCATCGGCGAGCGCAACCTGATGGGCCAGGGCAAATTCGCCAAGGCTACAGTCCGATATGGCGAGCGCAAAAAAGGCATCGAACTTTCTTACGCCCAGCCTTATCTGCTCGGCTACCGCATGACGGGCGCCGTCGATCTTTTTTTCAAGCAATCCGAGTCATCTGATTCTTCAGCCTATGACACCCAAAGTGTCGGAACGAATTTACGCCTCGGGTTTAGCCTCACCGAGGAAGTGAATCTGCAATTGCGCTATTCGATCTACCAACAGGACATCACCCTGCCGGCGAGCCAGAATGACTGCACCGCCACGACCCTGGCTACGTGCTACGCCAACGGCGAGGCTCCGCTGCCGGTCCGCTTTGAGTTGGCGACCGGCCCGGTGCTCACCTCGATGGTCGGTTACGGGTTGAATTACAATACGTTGGACGACAACAAGAATCCCACGATGGGCGTGAGCACAAGCTTTGCTCAGGATGTCGCCGGTGCGGGCGGCGACGTGAAATTCCTGCGCTCCACGGTGAGTCTGCGTAAATACCACGAGATTGTCTCGGATGTGGTGGGGGTTCTCCATCTGCAAGCCGGCACTGTCAGCGGCTGGGGCGGCGAGGATCTGCGGATGCTCGATCACTTTCAGATGGGCCCGTCATTGGTTCGCGGCTTTTCTTCCAGCGGGCTCGGGCCGCGCGACGCGACCACCAGTGGGGCCCTTGGCGGCACCTATTTCTGGGGCGCCAGCGTGGAAGCCCAATACCCGCTTTTCTTCCTGCCTAAGGAAATTGGCCTGAAAGCATCGATCTATGCGGACGCCGGGCGGCTTTGGAATTATAGCGGTCCCACATTCTTCCCGACGACGGGCGAAACACTGACCGTCCTTGACGACGCCGTGATCCGTTCGTCGGTCGGTGCCGGCCTGGTCTGGAGTTCGCCGTTTGGGCCGCTGCGCATCGATTACGCCTATGTACTGAACAAGGCTACGTACGACCGGGTGCAGGAATTCACTTTCGGCGGCGGCGGGAAATTCTGATCGCGGCCGGATGCCGGGCACCGGTATCGCAGGGATGACTGAGCCCTTGTCTTTTAAGCCGATACGCCGTCTCACGGTCGGTGAGATAGCACAGCTCACGGGGGCCGAGCCGCGCGAAGGCACATCGCTCGATCGTCCGATCGGTAATATTGCTCCGTTGGATCGGGCGGGCCCGAACGACCTCGCTTTCCTCGACAATGCCAAATATCTGGATCAACTGGCGGCGACCCGGGCCGGCGCCTGCTTGACGACGGCGCGCTTTGAGAAGCACGTGCCGCGCCGGACGGCGGCGCTGCGCTCACGGGAGCCCTACCGTGCCTTTGTCATCGTCATGCGCGAGCTGTTCGCGGCGGCGCTGCGGCCGTCTTCCTTGTTCGAGGCCAAGGGCGTGGCGCCGGGCAGCCTGGTTCACGCAACCGCGCGGCTGGAGAACGGCGTGACGGTCGATCCCGGCGCGGTCATCGGCCCGCGGGCGGAAATCGGTGCAGGGACGGTGATCGCGGCAAACGCCGTCATCGGTCCGCAGGTGCGCATTGGCCGCGATTGCGCCATCGGCGCGGGCGCGACCATCGTGCATTCTCTCATCGGCGACCGGGTTATCGTTCACGCCGGTTGTCGCATCGGCCAGGACGGGTTCGGTTACGTCATGGTAAGCGGCGCGCATGCGAAGGTGCCGCAAGTGGGCCGTGTCATCATCCAGGACGAGGTGGAAATCGGCGCGGGAACCGCCATCGACCGCGGCGGCATCCGCGATACCGTAATCGGCGAAGGCACCAAGATCGACAATCTGGTTCAAATCGGCCACAATGTCGAGATCGGCCGTCATTGTGTGCTTGTGGCGCAGACCGGCATTTCCGGCAGCGTGACGCTGGAGGACTTTGTCGTGCTTGGCGCCAGAGTGGGCGTCAACAATCATGTCAGGATCGGCGAAGCGGCGCAGATAGCAGGCACCAGTATCGTCAATGGCGATGTGCCTGCCGGCGCTCGATGGGGCGGCACTCCGGCCAAACCGGTGAAGCAATGGTTCCGCGAGATGTTGATTCTCGAACGCTTGGCGGCGCGAGAGGACAGCAACAGCCGGCCGCCTGGCCCGGCGGCTGGCGATCCGTCGTAAGGAAAGGTGCATGAACGAGATTGCAACCACGCTCGAAGCGGCCGATATCGCGCAGATTCTCAAATTGCTGCCGCACCGCTATCCGTTCCTGATGATTGACCGCGTCATCGGCATGGTAGGCGACGAGCGCGCAATCGGGATTAAGAATGTCACCATCAACGAACCGCAATTCCTCGGTCATTTCCCGCACCAGCCGGTGTTCCCCGGCGTGTTGATGATCGAGGGCATGGCGCAGACCGGCGGCGTGCTCTGCATCAATGCAACCGGCGGACGGGCAAAATCGGTGTTTTTTCTCACCGTCGACAAGGCGAAGTTCCGCAAGCCTGTCATACCGGGTGACACCATCGAATATCACATGCACAAGATTGCGCGTCGCAAGACCATGTGGTGGTTCCGCGGCGAGGCCAAAGTGGCGGGCGAATTGGTGGCCGAGGCCGAAGTCGGCGCCATGATCGCGGACCGGTGAGGCCGCCCGTGGCCGCAATCGATGCTACGGCGCGGATCGAGCCGGGCGCGGCCATCGGCCATGACGTATCGATCGGTCCCTATTGCGTGATCGGTCCGCATGTCGTGATCAGCGATGGCTGCCGATTGGTCGCGCATGTGCATGTCGCCGGTCACACCACCATCGGCGCAGGCACGGTGATCTATCCCTTCGCCTCGCTCGGCACTCCGCCGCAATCGGTCAAATATCTCGGCGGCCCCACCCAATTGACGATCGGCCCGAATTGCGACATCCGCGAGAGCGTCACCATGAATCGCGGCAGCGAGGACGGCGGCGGCCTGACCGAGGTAGGCAGCGGCTGCTTTTTCATGGTCGGTTCGCATGTGGCGCACGATTGCCATGTGGGCGATAACGTGACCTTCGCCAACAACGCTACCTTGGGCGGTCATGTGACCGTGGGCGACAATGTTTTCCTCGGCGGGCTTTCGGCCGTGCATCAGTTCGCGCGCATCGGGGAGGGAGTCATGATCGGCGGCGTCACCGGTGTCCGCGGCGACGTCATCCCCTTTGCCTATGCCGTCGGCGACCAAGCCAGGATCATGGGCGTCAACGTGGTCGGCATGAAACGCCGCGGCTATAGCCGGCAGGAAATGCACCGTCTGCGGCGCGCCTATCGGATGCTGTTTTCCGGATCCGGCACCTTTCGCGAACGCGTGGACGCGGTGTCTCGGGAATTCGCCGCCGATCCCGTGGTCGGCAAGGTGACCGCATTCCTTGGCGAGGTCGGCGAACGCGCGCTCGTTCATCCTCCTGCGCAACGCGGCGGCGCTGCGGACCTTGACGCCTCGCCATGATGCAGGAGGGGCCGCTGGCGATCGTCTGCGGCGGCGGCAGCCTGCCCTTCGCCGTGGCGGATGCCGTGCAAAAGCGCGGCCGCCGCGCCGTATTGCTCGCCCTGCGCGGCTGGGCGGACCCGGAGCGGGTCGCTGCTTACCCGCATCACTGGATCGGGCTCGGCCAATTCGGCGCCGTGTGCCGGCATGCGCGCGCGGAGGGCTGCCGCGACATGGTGTTCATCGGCACGCTGACGCGCCCGCCGCTGTGGCACCTGCGCTTCGATTGGGGCACGCTGCGCCTTCTCTCCAGGCTCGTGGTCGCCTACCGGGGCGGCGACAATCACCTGCTCTCCCGCGTTGCCGAGGCCTTCCAAAGAGAGGGGTTTCGTCTGATCGGCGCCCATGAAGTCGCTCCGGAAATTCTGGTGCCCGAGGGTGCGCTCAGCCGCCGCAGCCCGAATGAGCAGGAACGCGCGGATATTGCGCGCGGACTTGAACTGATCAACGCCATCGGCAGCTTCGATGTCGGCCAGGCGGCCGTGGTCGCCGGCAACCGCGTGCTGGCGGTAGAGGCGGCGGAAGGCACCGACCGCATGCTGGCGCGAGTCGCCGAATTGCGCGGCAAAAGCGGCGCTTCCGGCGGCGTTTTGGTGAAGGCGCCGAAGCCGGGCCAGGATTGGCGCTTCGATCTGCCCTCCATCGGCCCGCAGACGGTCGAAAGCGCCGTCCGCGCCGGCCTTGCCGGCGTTGCCGTGCTGGCCGGCGGAGCCATCGTGGCGGAGCCCCAGCGCGTGGCCGCGCTCGCGGACGCGCACGACATTTTTGTCATAGGCGTGCGCGCCGACGGAAATTTTGGATGACGGCGCCGGGCACCTCGCACTCGCTGCATATATTTCTCGTCGCCGGGGAGGAATCCGGCGAC
>JBBDNZ010000200.1:0-2040 GCA_040877285.1 Xanthobacteraceae bacterium | reverse complement strand
CGGTGAATGGCGCCGTCCACGCCGCCGCCGCCCAGCAGGCTGCGGTTGGCGGCGTTGACGATGGCATCCACATCGAGCGTGGTGATATCGGCGACGATCACTTCAAGCCGCGTCGCGCCGGCTTCGGCGGTGAGGAGGGGTTCAGGCGTGGACCCGTTCGGCATCGGAGCCTGCAAAAAGATCGATGGTCCCGCGGTTACCAATATCCTCGAAATGCGTCTCAAGGAAGCGCTGCGCCGCGGCCTGGCCGAGCCGGCGCAGCTTATCGAAGAATTCATAGCCGTTGTGCAGGCGGCTCGCGGAATCGAAGGTCTCTTCCATTTCCTCAAGCGCGACGCGGTGCAGCCGCAGCCGCCGCGCCCCGCCGCGCTCTTCGTCCTGCCGCCCGATCAGATCGATCGCGCGCAATTCCGCCAGCAGCGGCGCATTGAAGCTGATTTCGCTCGCGCGGCTCATGATCTGCCGCGTCGATTCCGGCGTCTTTTGCCGCATCTGCGGGTAGACCTGAACGATCAAAAGGTCGGCGTCCTTCGCATCCAGAAAAGGAAGCAGCGGCGGATTGGCCGTGTAGCCGCCGTCCCAATAGGGCACGCCGCCGATCTCCACCGCGCGGAACAAGAGCGGCAGGCAGGCCGAGGCCATCACCGCTTCGGCGGAAATTTCCGCGCGCCGGAAAATGCGCAGATCGCCGGTTTGCACATTGGTGGCCGCGATAAAAAGCTCGCGGCTGGTGTCGGCGCGGATCGCCGCGAAATCGGCGAAGCGTTCGATCAGTTGCTTCAGCGGGTTGATGTTGAGCGGGTTGAGATCGGCCGGCGCCAACAGGCCGCCCATCGTATGCAGCCAGTCCTTCACCGGCGACCCGGCGAGCGGCGTCGCGCGGAACAGCCGCTCGATCACGTGCCGCTGCAATTCGGGAAGATTGCCGCCGATGCTGGCCGCGCGCCAGAAGTCCGCCAGCCGCTTGCGCGCTTCGTCCGGCCCGCCGTGCAGCAACCCGTCCGCGAGCATTACCGCATTGACCGCGCCCGCGGAGGCGCCGGAAATGTCCACCACCGCAAGCCGGCCGTCCTCGAGCAGATGGTCGAGCACGCCCCAGGTGAAGGCGCCGTGCGCGCCGCCGCCTTGCAGCGCCAAATGGACGCGCTTTTGCGGTCCTTGTGCGCCCGCCGCTTCGCGATTTCCCATCGCCCAGGACAAAAGTTTATTCATGCGTGGGCCGGATCGCGGCAAGACTTCAGCGCGGCGCATGCCGGCGGTAGGAGAGGAGCGACGAAAACGGCGGCGGCGGTCTTTGCATTCGGCATGGGCATGACCATCTCTTTTGCAGGCTCCGGCGCGGACGGCCCCTAACATGGGGTCTGTTTTGTTGCACCGCAATATGTAATTGAGACTACAAGAAATACGGCCGCAGAGCGGGTTTCGGCAAGCGGCCCGCGACCGGCTATAATGCCAGCGAAGGCAAAGCGTTGAGATCGCTATGGCGACGGCTTCGACCCTGTTTCCCGCGCCCGGCCATGACCACGACCGCTGCTCCAGCGAAGCGATGGTCCAGGCCGAGGCGATCTGTGCTGCGCGCGGCCAGCGGCTGACGCCGATTCGCCGCCAGGTGCTGCAAGCCTTGCTCGCCAGCCACAAGCCGCTCGGCGCCTATGAAATCATCGACCTCTTGGCGGCCGGGGGCGGCCGGCCGGCGCCGATCACCGTCTATCGCGCGCTCGATTTTCTGCGCGAGAACGGCCTCGTTCACCGCATCGAAAGCCGCAATGCTTTCGTCGCCTGCATTCACAATCACGAAACGGGCGCGCTGGTGGTCTTTCTGATCTGTGAGAAATGCGGCGCGGTGGGCGAGGCGCTCTCGGCCGCGGCGGCGGAAAGCCTGCGCTCGGCCGCGCGCTCCGCCGGTTTCACGCCGAAGACGCCGGTGATCGAGATCGCCGGCATCTGCGCCCATTGCAGGAAGGGATAAAATTGGCACCGTTTGCGCTTTGTTTCACCTCTCCCCGGCGGGGAGAGGTCGCCGCGCACCGCAGACAAGTT
>JBBDNZ010000199.1:0-2052 GCA_040877285.1 Xanthobacteraceae bacterium | reverse complement strand
GATGGATCGTCGCCTCTTTGGAGATGATGCCGCCCTGCTGCGCGGCGGTCTGGCGCTGGTGCCGCTTGACCATGTTGATGCCGCGCACGAGCGCGCGGCTCTCCACCGGACGCACCTCGATGACCTCGCCCGTGCGGCCCTTGTCGCGCCCGGTAAGCACGACCACCTTGTCGCCTTTGCGAATCTTGGCGGCCATCACAGCACCTCCGGGGCAAGCGAAATGATCTTCAAATGGTTCTTGGCGCGCAGCTCGCGCGGCACCGGCCCGAAAATGCGGGTGCCGACCGGCTCCATCTGCGGGGTGATCAGCACCGCGGCGTTGCGGTCGAAGCGGATGACCGAGCCGTCCGCGCGCTTGATGTCCTTGGCGACCCGCACAACCACCGCCTTCATCACCTCGCCCTTCTTCACGCGTCCGCGCGGAATCGCTTCCTTGACCGAGACGACGATGACGTCGCCGATAGTCGCGTAGCGGCGCTTCGAGCCGCCCAGCACCTTGATGCACATGACGCGGCGTGCGCCGGAATTGTCCGCCACGTCTAGATTTGTCTGCATCTGAATCATGCCGAGCCTCGTTAACCCTTACTTTCACACCGCGCGCTTACGTCGCCGCCTTTTTCTCGCCCTGGACCACCGTCCAGCGCTTGAGCTTGGAGATCGGCCGGTGCTCCTCGATCCACACGATATCGCCCACGCCGTATTCGTTCTTCTCGTCGTGCGCGTGATATTTCTTCGACCGCCGGATGGTCTTCTTCAACCGCGGATGGGTGAAGCGTCGGTCCACGCGCACGACCACCGTCTTATCCTGCTTGTCGCTCACCACGACGCCTTGGAGCATGCGCTTCGGCATCTCGATCCCCTTACTTCGACTTCTTCGACTTCGCGGCCTTCTTCGGCCGCGTCGCCGCCGCGCGCTTCGCCTTCGGCGCTTTCGCCGGCGTTATCTGTTCCGTTTCGGCGGCGCGCGCCGGCGCCGGACGCCCCTCGCGCTTCTCCTGCGCGATGGTCTTCATGCGGGCGATGTCGCGCCGGATCGCGCGCACCCGCGAGGTATTCTCGAGTTGCCCGGTGGCGCGCTGGAAGCGCAGGTTGAACTGCTCCTTCTTCAGCTTGAGGACTTCATCCTCAAGCTGATCCATCGTCATCGCTCTTGCGTCGGCGACTTTCATGACCCGATACCCTGCCCTACTCCGCGATGCGCTCGATGAAGCGCGTCTTGACCGGCAGCTTCGCCGCCGCCAAAGCCAGCGCTTCCCGCGCCACCTGCTCCGTCACGCCGTCGATCTCGAACATGATGCGGCCGGGCTTGACGCGGCAAATCCAGTATTCCGGCGTGCCCTTGCCCTTGCCCATGCGCACTTCGATCGGCTTCTTCGAGACCGGAACGTCCGGATAGATGCGAATCCATACCCGCCCCGAGCGCTTCATGTGGCGCGTGAGCGCGCGGCGCGCGGCCTCGATCTGCCGCGCGGTGACGCGGTCCGGCTCCAGCGCCTTCAGCCCGTATTGCCCGAAATTCAACTCGGTCGCAGCCTTCGAGGCGCCGTGGATACGGCCCTTGTGCGCCTTGCGGAATTTGGTGCGCATCGGTTGCAGCATGGCTCAGCTCTCGCTTTCCTCAATCATCCGCTCAGACCGCGTCGCGCCGCGGGCGGCCCGCTTCGCTCTCGGCCAATTTCTTGTCTTGCGCCATCGGATCGTGTTCCAGGATTTCACCCTTGAAGATCCAGACCTTGACGCCGCAGGTGCCATAGGTGGTGAAGGCGGTGGCGACGCCGTAATCGACGTCGGCGCGCAGCGTATGCAGCGGCACGCGGCCTTCGCGGTACCACTCCATGCGCGCAATCTCGGCGCCGCCCAGCCGGCCCGCGCAATTGATGCGGATGCCTTCCGCGCCAAGCCGCATGGCCGACTGCACCGCCCGCTTCATGGCGCGGCGGAAAGCGACGCGCCGCTCAAGCTGTTGCGCGATCGACTCGGCGACGAGATGGGCGTCGAGCTCGGGCTTCCTGATTTCGACGATATTGATGACCACGTCGGAATCCGTCAGCG
>JBBDNZ010000198.1:4890-11421 GCA_040877285.1 Xanthobacteraceae bacterium | reverse complement strand
TCGCTCGGCCTGCAATACGGCGTGCCGCTCGAGGAATATGTGGACGCCTTCACCTTCACCCGCTTCGAGCCGCAAGGCCCGGTGCAGGGCAACGACTCGATCAAATACGCCACCTCGATCCTCGATTACGTGTTCCGCGAACTGGCGATCTCGTATCTCGAGCGTTTCGACCTCGCCCATGTGGACCCCTCCGAGACGCAGTTCGACGCGCTCGGCAAGGGCGTGGAGGAAGGCAAGCCGGTGGAGACCCCCGCCACGCATTATGTGTCGAAGGGGCTGACCCGCTCGCGCACCGACCGGCTCTCCATCGTGCGCAACGGTCATTCGTCCGAAGGCGGCGCGCGCGCTATTTCTTCTCCCTCTCCCCTTGTGGGGGAGGCTCAGGGAGGGGGGTCTTCTAATGTGACCGCGCTCCGCGCCGAAATCTCCGGCGCCACCGCGCTCAAAGCCGAGCCCGAAGCCAAGCTCTCGCCCGCGCAGCAGTTGGAGCAGATCAACGCTCAGGACGCGCATGCGCACGCCAAGACGGCGGCGGCCGAAAAGCGCGCCGAAGCCCGCGCCAAGGGCTACGAAGGCGAAGCCTGCGGGGAGTGTGGCAACTTCACTTTGGTGAGGAACGGCACCTGCATGAAGTGCGACACGTGTGGCGGGACGACGGGGTGTTCGTGAGCAGCGTTCGGCTTGTCGATGGACCCCGCTGACTCTTAATCAGCGGGTCCCAGGTTCGAGCCCTGGTGCGCCCACCAAAGATTTCAAAGGCTTAGACGGAAATCTCAGGGCCGGGTCGAGTCCGTAAGTAATGGTCTAGGTAATGCGCGGCGCTGATAGCCAAGCCGCGCCGTTTTCCGCAGCACTGCGCCGGCCGGCTACGGCCCGGACGACCCCCTAAACGGCCAGGAGACGGCCGTGGACTCGGTTTCCTGCGCGGGCGCTGTCCGGGGAGGCGGATTTGCCGGGAACGAGTCCCATCGCGTGTCCTGCGCCGAGGAGCGGGACCAGCGGGACGGCAAGGTCAAGACGCTGCCGCCGGCCTCCAGCGCCAAAATCAGTGCCGCTATCTTTCACGCGGTGTTCGGATAATTGGCGGAGTGATCAACGGCTTTTGTCACTCCAAAGCGATATCATTCGATCATATGCCCGCTTTGCGCCCGTAAGGCTCGTTACCTGGTTGTAGACGTTGCAGTAAGGCCAAGGGCGATCTGTCTCTCGCACGTACATCGATCCCTTTAATACCGCGTCGATCTGCTGCTTCATCGGCAAGAGGTCGATGCGCCTGCCGTCCACTGCCTTCCGACGAGGCGTACCACCGCAGACATGCGTGTCGAGCGCAGGCGGGGTCACCAACCTTGGCCCCTCCGCAGCGCTTACCTCGAAAATCGTCGCGACTATCATAGAAATGCCGTCGTTGCTTTGGCCGTTGTAGGTCACAAAGGTCCAGCATTTGGCCTTCTCGACGGGCTTCCCGTATGGGTCCCGTTGATCGTCTTGGCAGCCGACGCTCCATTTATCGGTTCCGGTCGTGAAGTCATTCGCGTTGGAGACGCCGGCGCCGGCGCCATTCTGGCTTACGTCTGGCGTAGTTGCGACGCACCCGGCGACGACAAGGCAGCACGCTGTGGCAAGCAATTTTCTCATGATCCCCTCCAGTCCACATAACGATTGCGCAAGATGGGCAACCGCGCACCTCGCCCGAGCGCGCGAAGCGCCGAAGGGGGTGGCGGCGTTGGCCAATGCGCTGGACATCGCAGTTTAGGGTCAGCACTTGCTGGTCTCTTTCCGCCGCGTGCCCTCGGCTCTCGAAGTACATCTTCACCGCCGCCGGCATGCTTGGCTGTTCGCCTTTGTGGCACAGCCCGAGACCTTGAATGACGGCAGCTGTCGGGGTGGCGGCCACTTGTTCGTTGGTCATCGTCAATTCCTCCCTAGGCCAAAAGTGCATTGATAGTACCATAAGCGCCTCGCCCCACGTCCACCGCACGTCCGCCGACTGCGCCAGTCTTTGCACGCATGGCCTCCGCTCGCTGCCTATGGGCAGGATGCGGACGGCGGGTACATCCGCCGCCGCCCGCGTTTGCGTTGCGCGCTTCCCGGCAAGCGAAGGATACCGTGGCGCGCTGCGGCGGTTCTTATGGACACTCGCCGCTTGTCCACCCGACTTTAATGCGCGAGGTCGGGGCTCGCCCGGGCGAGGCCAAGAAATCTCGCGCGGCTGCGCCTCCGGCGGCGTCACCGATCTGGGCAAGACGCTGGTACGCGAAGGATATGCGGTCGATTACTTCGAAGGCGGTTATCAAGCCGCCGAACGCGAAGCCCGCGCCGCCCGCCGCGGCCTCTGGCGCGGTCAATTTGACCGCCCGCAGGACTGGCGAAAGCAACATCCGCGCACCGGCTGAGGCAGGAACGCGCTACGCCGCCCGCGCCTTCGCCGTGGGAATTTTCGCGACCACTTTCTTCAGTGCCCGCTCGGCATGCCAGAGGTCATAGGCCTGCTGCATCCGCAGCCACAGGCCGGGGCCGTTGCCGCAGAACTTGCCAAGCCGCACCGCCATCTCCTGTGACCCTTGTCTCCATCTTGGTGACATGCTAAATTCAACTCATGCAGGTGATCGCCCGCCGGACGCTCAGGGAGTTCTGGCAGCGTCACCCGCAGGCCGAGCGGCCGATCCGCGCCTGGTTCGCCGTCGTGAGCAAGGCGCGCTGGAAAGGACCGGCCGACGTCAAGCGCCGGTTCGGCACGACAGTCGATTTCGTCGGCAACAAATACCGGCTGGTCGTGCACGTGTCTTACGCATTCGGCCGCGTGCTGGTGAAATTCGTGGGTACGCACGCGGACTATGACCGCATCGATCCGGAGACCGTCCGATGGCGAAAGTGAAACGAGCCGAGAAGCCCATCCGCCCGCTCCGCAGCGAAGCGGATTACGAAGCTGCGCTCGACGAGATCGAGAGCTATTTTGACAACGAGCCGAAGCCCGGCACGCCCGCGGCCGACCGCTTCGACCTGCTCGCGCTCGTCATCGAGGACTACGAGAAAAAGCGCTGGCCGATCGAGCCGCCCGACCCGGTCGATGCCATCCGCTACCGCATGGAGACCGGCGGCTACACGCAGGCCGACCTCGGGCGCCTGCTCGGCTCGCGCCAGCGCGCCTCCGACATTCTTAAGCGCCGGCGCCGCCTCACCATGCAGATGGCGTGGAAGCTCCACCGCGACTGGGGGATTCCGGCCGAGGCGCTGATCCGCCCGCGCCGCGCGCGGCGAGAACGCGCGCCGCGCATCGCGGCGGAATAGTGTGGTACAGTAGCCCCATGAAATCGAAGAAGCTGACCCAAGTGCTCGAACGCGTCGAAAGCTGGCCGGCGCAAGCCCAAGATGAACTGGCGCAGATCGCGCTGGACATCGAAGCGGGCTTGAAGGGCGGCGCTTACGAGCCAACGCCGGAGGAGCTTGCCGGCATCGATCGCGGGCTTCGCGCCGCGGCGGAAGGCCGCTTCGCGACGGACGAGCAAGTCGAAGCGGCGCTCGCCAAGCTTCGGCGGGCATGAAGGTCGCCTATACCGACGAAGCGCTCAAGGACCTCGACGACATTGCGGCTTGGCTGACGGCTCACTATCCGGGCGTCGGCGGCGCCGTCGAGCGGCGCATTCGGATGATCGTCGCTCACATCGCGCGCTGGCCGGAAAGCGCGCGCCGCGCCGCCGGGCAGGCCGGCGTCCGTGTCATCCCGCTCGGCCGCTATCCCTATAAAATTTTCTACCGTTTCACTGGTGACGCTGTGGAAATCCTGCACATTCACCACGCCGCCCGTGAGCCTTGGGACGAGCAAGCGTAGTATAAATCACCCCTTCTTCCTCGCCTCGAACACAATCGCCTGCAGCGGCATGCGTCCGGGATCGGCGCCGAATTCGGCGCGAAGTTTTTTCACCACCGCCTCATGCACTTTTTCCGGCTCGCCGCCGCGTGCGCGAATCTGCTCGATCAGCGGATTGCCATAGACGATCCCGCGCGCGAATGCGCCAGGGTCCGGGATATCCTTTTCCAGCTTGACCACCGAAATGGTGATGCCGGTGAAGCCGGCCTCGGTCAGCGCTTCCTTGACCGGATCGATTTGCGCATAGGAGAACGGCACTTTGTAGAATTGCGGCGGGTCGGCCGGGAAAAAACTTCCCGCCACGTCATGCGCAATCCGGCCGAACGGGTTGTGGCGATGCGCGTCCCACACATTGAACAGGTAGCGCCCGCCGGGCGCGAGCACGCGAAAGGTCTCGCGATAGGATTTGTCCTTGTCCGGATAGAACATCACGCCGAATTGGCAGACCACCGCGTCGAAGCTGGCGTCGTCGAAGGGCAGCGCCATGGCGTCGGCCGGCTGGAACTCCACCGTCTCGCCAGCGCGGAATTTTCCGCGCGCGATCTCCAGCATCGGGGAATTGAGATCGGTCGCCACGAGATGCGCGTCCGCGGGCAAGGCGTCGCGCAGGGCGCGCGTGACGATCCCGGTGCCGGCCGCCGTCTCCAGCACGCGCTTCGGCTTGCCGGCGGCCGCGCGCCGCGCCAGGTCGGCGGCATAGTCGACGAAGATCGTCGGCCCGAGGCCCTGATCGTAATGCTGCGGGATGCTGCCGACGAAGGCGGTGTCGCTGGTCATAGGGAACTCCGGTTGCCTCGGCCGGACGATAGTGCGCGGCCGATCCGAAAATCGAATCCGGTCGCGAGCTGCCAGCAGCACTTGACTCCCTCTCTTTCTTATGATTTAATTCCTATGCCTCGCTCGTCCGAGGGCGCCATCTAGAGGCGTCTTGATTGGCGGAGTGGGGTGCGGCGCCCGCGGATGTGCTTCGCAAGCATGTCTCCGGGAGGCCTCGGGTAGCCGTCCGCTCCTACTACGAGGAGCCGCCCCTTGTTGGGCTGGACGGGCACGGACGAGGGGCGGCGAAAGCTGCCCCGCTAGGGAGGGCGAAGAGTCCTCCGTCCAGTGGCCGGAAGCACGGCCCCGAAGCCCAAAATCGCCGCCAGTGGAGCGCCGGGAGGCGTGCGCCCTTAGCCAAAGGGCGCGCCGCGCCTCATCGGGCGTGGATGTGTTGATGCGCCGCTCGGCGCTCCGCTCCCTCGGCTTTTTTGTGACGCGCAAGTTTGAGTGTCGCTTTCGGGGATTATCTGCGCGTAGCCGCGCGTAAGTGGGAAAGCGGCCGCTAACAAGGGCTTAGGGCGCAACCGGCGGGCACACGGAAAAAAGCAGCGCGCAACTTCGAATGGAGCCAGGAAGCATCGAGAGCCAAAAAAAAAGATAAGAGAATCAGGCAACAGCGGCGCGAACTACGCCATTTATTGTCGCCGTTCGAATGCAGCGTCGTAGTTCAATGAATCGTAGAAAAGTCGGAAATACAATGCTTGCGAGCGGAGGTGGGTTGCGGCGCGCAAAAACACACGCGGAAAACTACGACATTTGTTGTCGTGTCAGAGAAGTAAAATAACGAGCGGCAAATACGGCATCGATCAACGCTTCATCGGCGCTGGCGCGCGCGTCGCGGCGACATCGAAATCAACCACATCACAGCCCGAAGAATATGCCTGGTCGTTTACAAAACCCATCTTCAAATCATTCACCTCCAAGAGCCCTTTGGCCGGCACCGCGACGAAAATTGTACTCTCGTAGCGGTTAAGTAGGGTGCCGCTCCGCGAGACGTACTCACATCGAATGACGATGTCCTTCACAGGAAAGACATTGGCATTAAAAAGGGTGAAATAAGCGCTGGAGAGCCCGTAAGAATATTGTCCCCAGCGGTAATCGTTCACTTCAATCTTAGCTGCGGCGGCGCTTCGTAGCCCCTGCTTAATTTCTCGTGCCGCCGCACGCTCAGAAGCAGATTTTGTCTCAGCCGCCGTAGACGCTTTCGGCTCGGCATGGAATTTTCCAAGAAATATAGCGATAAGCAAGAGCAGCAAGAATGCACTAATGATTCGCATACCCAACCTCCCCTAGCGCTGATCAAATTGTCCTACCGTACCACCTCACCCGACCGGCAACATGAATGTCGTGCGCTTCGGAATGGGGCACCACTTCCTCATCATAGCGCGGGTTGTCGCTCTTGAGAACCAACGTCCCGTCCCTCCGCATTTGCACGCGCTTCACCAGCACCATGCCCTGATAAACGACGATGTAGATTCCGTGATCGACAATGTGATCGATCGACTGGTCGACGAGCAGAAGATCGCCGTCGCCGATCGTCGGCTCCATGCTGTCGCCATGTGCAAACATCGTGCGAGCGTTTCGAGGGCTGACCCCCAGCCGGCGCAGCCAGTCCGCACGGAACGCGACCGGCTCCTCGGATTCCTCGCTGCGCGCGAGCGCGCCGCCGCCGCTGGCGCGAACCTCCAGCCGTTTTACAAGCTCAAAATGCGTCAGCACGCCAAGGCTCGTGCCGAAGGCGAACCACTCGGTAGGAATCCCGGTCGCCTCGGATAGAGCCGTCACAACGCTCAGCGGCACGTCCTGGCCGGCTTCGTAGCGGCGGACAGTTTTGTCGTCGCGGG
>JBBDNZ010000198.1:0-4880 GCA_040877285.1 Xanthobacteraceae bacterium | reverse complement strand
TCGCTTCGCCGGCGCTTTTTACGACGGCAACAACAGTGGCTTTGTCGCCGCGGCCGAAGCGCTCCGGCCACTCGGTCCTCGGGAACAGGCGAAACCCGAATCGGAGCCGGCCCCCAACGGTCATTTTTGTCCCGTCTGGAAGCTCTGGCGTCGGCGTCTCGCTGAGCCCGGCGTCATAGACGGGCTGCGATTCCTGCAGGCCGCTCGCGTCATCGGGCGATCTTGTCCCAACATCGGGTTTTTTTGGTTGACCGTTAGGCATTTCTGTCCATACTGGCAACTAAGGTTGTCCATTAAGACCCAAAAACGCCCCCCGGAGGGGGCAAGGAAACACGCAGCATGTCAGCCGGATGGCACCCCGCCGACATCGTCGCCGCCGTTCGCAAAAGGGGAACGTCGCTCCGCGCGCTCTCGCGCCGGCACGGCAAGGGCGATTCCACCCTGCGCGCCGCGCTGATCAAGCCCGCGACCCCCTCCAACACCATCATCGCCGATTTCCTCGGCGTGTCCCTCCACGAGCTATGGCCCGCCTGGTTCGACCGGGCCGGGCGCCGGATTTCAGCGGCCAATCCTGCCAAGCGGCGGGCCTCTCCGTCGAGTCAAAAACGCCGAACAGCCTAGACAGAGGAGCAAGCAATGCACCGCTTTTTGTCCAAGCTTTTGATCCTTCCTGGCAGCGCCTCGGCCAAGGTCGTCCTCGGCCTGCTGGCGGCGGTCGCCGTCGCCTGGTCGGGCATCATCCTGCACGCCGTCGGAATGCGCTGAGCGTCATGCGATCGCGCCCCGCCGCCAGCGCCAACGATGAAGCGGTTTTCAAGCGACTGGGTTCGCCGCGCGCCCCGTCCCGTCCGACGACAGCGGGCGTTCTTCGCCGCCACCGCGGCCCCTTGCAGCGCGGCTCACTCGTGGTCGGCATGACCGTCACGCTGCTGATGCTGGCGCTCTCCGCTCAAACGCGCGTCGCCGGCGGCGGCGATCTCAACGCCATGCGCGCCGGGTTGCCGCGCGAGCTGCGCGCGATGCTCGACCGGGTCGAGGGCCGCTGTGGCCAGGTCCGCGTCGTTTCGGGTTATCGGCCCGGCGCGACCTTCGCCTGCAAGCAAGGCCGCTGCCTCAGCTATCACGCGCTCAACCGGGCGGTGGATTTCACGGTGCAGGACCGCGCCTGCGCCGTCGCGCAGCTCAAGCCGACCTGGCGCGGCGGCTTCATCACCTATTCCGGCTCGCCGCATCTGCACGTCGATCTCGGCCCGCGGCTGCGCGCCCATCAAATCTTTCGGGCAACCCAACGTGCCCGCTCGGCCGTTTCCGCCAACGGGAGGCGCCCATGAAACGCTACGCGGTCGGCAGCGACTTCGAGGGCACGCTGCGCTTCTTCACCGGCGCGGCGGCCTGCACGCCGGCCCGCTTCGCCGCGTCGGTCTCCGATCGCGCGGGGGAGGCTTTCGTCGTTTCCGACCGGCACCGCGCGAAAGCCATCGTAACTGGGCTCACCGAAATGGGGCTGGGGATGAATTGCCACGCCTGCGAAGCGCGCACCTGGTTCGTGGTCGAGCTGCCGGCGGGGCGCCCGTCATGAGCAAGCGCCGGGACACCGCCACGGCCGACCTTTTCCGCGACTTCGAGCCCAAGCCGGCGGTGGCGCGCTATGCGCCGGAGCGCGTGCGGGCGGCCACCTGCACCGCCCGGCTCGCGCGCGCCGTCTCCGAGACACTGAAGGACTGCGGCCACAGCCGCGACGTGGTCGCTTACCGGATATCGGAATATCTCGGCGAGCGGGTGAGCACGGACATGCTCCACGCCTATAGCTCGACCGCGAAAGAAAAACACAGCATCCCGGCGCACCGGCTGGTCGCGCTCGCCGTCGTCACCGGGGACACCCGCCTGGCCAACGCGCTGCTCGCAGACACCGGCATGATCGCCGTCGACGCGCGCTTCGAGGCGCTGATCCGCCGCGAAATGGCGAGGGAGGCGCGCGACAGGCTCGATCGCGAGATCGCCGCCGCCGACGCGCAATGGAGGGCTGGACGATGAAAGGCGACATCGTGCGCACACAGGCGCGCCGCAAGCTCGCGATCATCTGCGCCTTCGACGACCCGTGGTGGAACGCACATATTGTCAGTGGGCGCTCGATGCCGAAACGGCCGACTAGCCCTGTCCTGCGAAGCTGGACCGAGAAAGCCGCGCTTCGCGAGACCAAGAAGCGCCTCACCAAAATCGACGCCCTGTTGAGGGAGATCGGCGGGCTGTGGGGCGACGTCGACGAATGCATCGTGCGCGCGGCCGACGAGCTCCGGCGAGATATCGAGCAATTCAACGACGACATCGAAGAAAACATCGCGGCCCGCGCGCAGGAGCGCGCGGCGCGAGACTGACCTGAGAATGGGAATGCAAGGGGGAATGCTTTGAAAGTCTGGCTCTCAGCCGCCGAGATCGCAGCGTTGCAGCTAGCATGCCTGCCTAAGTCGATCCGCAGCATACAGAGAATTGCTGCGGAACGCGGCTGGCCCGGCCGCCCCCGCGACGGCCGCGGCGGCGGGCTGGAATATCACATCGACCTTCTGCCGGCGCAAGCGCGCGCGGCTTATGTGGCCCGGCACGTCGCCATGATCGACGTGCCGGCCTCGATCGCGCGCGATGCCGCGGGCGAGGCGGACGCAAGCAATATCGGCGGGCCGGCGGGCCGGGCGCGCGACGCGCGGCTGGCGCTGCTTTCGCTCGTAGACCGGCTTGCCGGCGAGGCCAAGCTCTCGCGCAAGCGCGCCGACCGGCATTTCTGCGATCTCTACAACGGCGGCGAGATCGAGGTCACCGGCTGGATCAAGCAGGAGGTGGCCTCGCTCACCCCGCGCAGCCTGCAGCGCTGGCGCCAGCTCGCGCGCGCGGGAAAAAGAAGCAAGCTTGCGGTCGACCGCGCGGCCTGCCGGCGCGGCACCGGCGCGCTCGATCGCGCCAACGGCGGGGGGGTCAAGACCTACATCCTGGCGCTTATCGCCAAGCAGCCGCAGCTCACCGCGCATCACATCCGCGCGCTGGCCGCCGACCGCTATAAAGAACTCGTTATATCCGGCCGGACTGTTTCAATCCCGCCGATCCGCACCTTTCAACACGCCTTGAAATCCTGGCGCGCGGCGTACCGAGTCGAGCTCGAGGCCATCCGCAATCCGGACGGTTTCAAGAGCCGCATGCGCTTTACCGCGCGCGTCGCCGACCCGGCCGCGCGCATCAACGAGCTGTGGGAGATCGACGCCTCGCCGGCCGACTTGCTGACCACCGATGGGCGCTACAGCCTCTACGTCTGCGTCGAGGTCTATTCGCGCCGGCTGACCGCGCTGGTGACAAAAACGCCGCGCGCCGCGGCGGTCGGCCTCCTGGTGCGCAAGGCGATCATCGCCTGGGGCGTGCCGGAGCGGATCAAGACCGACAACGGCTCCGACTTCATCGCGCGCGACACCCAGCGCTTCTTCGCCGCGCTTGCCATCGAGCATGAAAAGGCACCGCCCTTCCGCCCGGAGAAGAAGGGGCACGTCGAGCGCGCCATCGGCACCCTGCAGCGCGGCCTGATGCGCACGCTGGAAGGCTTCATCGGCCATTCCGTCGCCGATCGTAAAGTGATCGAGGGCCGCAAGGCATTTTCCGCACGGCTCGGCGAAGCGCCGGAAGATACATTCCAGGTCACGTTGTCGGCCGCCGACCTGCAAAAACGCGTCGACGAGTGGTGCGACGCCGTCTATGCCAACGCGCCGCACGCCGGCCTCAAAGGCCGCTCTCCCTTTGCCGTCGCGGCGATGAGCGCCGGCACCATCCGCCGCATCGAAGACCTCCGCGCACTCGACATTTTGCTGGCGCCGGTCGCCGGCAAGGATGGGCTGCGCACCGTCACCAAGTGCGGGCTGCGCATCGACGGCGCGCACTACATGGCGGGGTTCCTCGGCGTCGGGGAAACCGTGCTGGCGCGCATGGACCCGGCCGATCTCGGCCGCATCTTCGTGTTCAGCCAGGACGGCCTCAGCTATCTCGGCGAAGCGGTCTGTCCCGATCTCGCTGGAATCGAACCGGCCGCCGCTATAGCCGCCGTGCGCGCGGAGCAGAAGCGGCTGATCGAAGAGCGTATCGGCCCGGCCAAGCGCGAGGCGCGCAAGGTGAAGGCTTCCGATTTCGCATCCGCCATTCACCGCCAGGCGCTCGCCGTCGCCGGCAAGCTGATCGAATTCCCGAAACAGACGGAAGCGCACGACACGCCCGCGCTCGCCGCCGCCCGGCACGCCGCGGTCTCCGAAGCGGCGCCGACGCATGCGCCGGAGATCGCGGCGCTGACGGCGCGGCTGCGCGCCGAGGCGTCGCTGCCCGCCAATGTGGAGGTGCTGCACGAGGAAACCGCACACCACCGCTGGAACCGCGCGCGCAATCTCGAAAAGGCGATCGCGCTGTCGGAACACGTCTCCGCCGACGACCTGATGTGGCTCGGCGGCTATCGGCAAGGTCCCGAGTACCGCGGCTTCCTCGCCACCTATGGCGAGCTGGTCGTGGAGGAAAAACGGCCCGCGGAAGCGGGGCAAGGCTGAAACACAAACAGAAGGCTCAGACAATGACGAAGCACGTATCGGAAGTGAAAGGCCCGGTCGCCATCAAGAACGTCGCCGCCTTCATGGCGATGACCACGCGGCTGCGCGACCGCGATCCGCATCTGCCGGGCATCGGCGTCTGCAGCGGCTATTCCGGCCTCGGCAAGACCTACGCATCGATCTTCGCGCAAAACAAGACGCGCGCGGTGCGCGTCGAGGTCGGCGATAGCTGGACGCGCCGCACCTTCCTGCAGGCGGTGTTGCAGGAGTTCGGCCAGCGCGAGTTTATCAAGAAGCGCATGGCGATCGCCGACC
>JBBDNZ010000197.1:0-2093 GCA_040877285.1 Xanthobacteraceae bacterium | reverse complement strand
GCGCGCATATGGTGTTCGTCACCGCCGGCATGGGCGGCGGCACCGGCACCGGCGCTGCGCCGGTGATCGCGCGGATATCCAAGGAACTCGGGATCCTCACCGTCGCCGTCGTGACCAAGCCGTTTCAGTTCGAAGGCCAGCGGCGCATGCGCTTCGCCGAACAGGGCATTCAGGAATTGCAGAAGGTCGTCGACACCCTGCTCATCATTCCAAACCAGAACCTGTTCCGCATCGCCAACGAAAAGACCACCTTCGCCGACGCCTTCGCGATGGCCGACCAGGTGCTCTATTCCGGCGTGGGCTGCATCACCGACCTGATGGTCAAGGAAGGGCTGATCAATCTCGACTTCGCCGACGTGCGCGCGGTCATGCGCGAAATGGGCAAGGCGATGATGGGTACGGGCGAAGCCTCCGGCGAGAAACGCGCGAGCACTGCGGCGGAGGCCGCGATCGCCAATCCGCTGATCGACGACGCTTCCATGAAAGGCGCCAAGGGGCTGCTGATCTCGATCACGGGCGGCAAGGATCTCACGCTCTATGAAGTCGATGAAGCCGCCACCCGCATTCGCGAGGAAGTGGACCAGGACGCCAATATCATCGTCGGCGCCACGTTTGACGAAAGCCTCGAAGGCATCATCCGCGTCTCGGTCGTCGCCACCGGCATCGACAACAGCGCGCGCCAGGCCGCCACCCCCGATACGCGCATCAAGGAGCTCACGCAAAAACTTCGCTCCGACACCCAGCGGCTGGCCGACCGTATTGAACGGACGGATGCCGCCGCGGCGAGAGGGCCGGCTTTTAGCGATGCCGTCGAGTCGGCCGCCAAGGCCGCTGTTGCCGCGGCGGTCTTGCCGCCGACTTCGGTGGAGGACGTGATGATCCGGCCGATCCCGCCGAAACCCTCGCTGTTTCCGGAGCCGGCGCACGAGATCGAGCCGCAGGAATCGCCGGGCAAAAGCTTCATCCCGCCGCGGCCGGAACGCACCGCGATTCGGGCGCCGCGCATGCCGCGCATCGACGAATTGCCGCTACCGGCCCAGAATCAACTGCGCGCCCAGCAGGGGGCGGACAGCGACGCCCACCACCCGGAGAAACGCCGCATGAGCTTGATGCAGCGCCTGGCCGCGGTCGGTCTTGGCCGCAAGGACGAGCCGGGCGAGCGGCCGGACGCGCCGCCCATGATGCGTCAGACCCCCCCCGGTCTCGACCGGCTGCCGCAGCGCCCGGCGCCACGGACGCATGATTCGCGGCCGCAGGAACCCGTGTCCGAATACGCCAAGCGGACGGCGCCGCAGGGCCTCGATCCGCACGGGCGGCAGGCCGCTGTGCATAATTCTCCCGAGGACGATCAGCTCGACATCCCGGCCTTCCTGCGCCGGCAGTCGAACTGACAGGGCCAGATTTCGGCCGGATCCCAGGTTGCGTGCCTTGGCCCCGGCCGCGTTGCGCGCTGGCGCCCGGACCCGGTTATTCCGGCTAATCCATTGATTTTTAAACCTAACTCGGTCATCTGGGCTTGAGCCGGGATTGGCACGGTCACCCCGATTAACAAGCCGTCTTGGCGCTGATCCGGGCTGCCGCGCTGGGGCCTACCCCGGGAAGGGCAAGATTAAGGCGGGATCGAGGTAACACTCGGTAAGAAAGCGTGAGTTGGAGTCCCCAGGCCGCGTCACTAAGCTACGTCACACAAAAGGACATTTCGCCTACGGGGGCGAAGGGGGAATAAAAATAGCTTTGACGGATCCGTTCTTCCCTTGATGGCGAAATCACGGCCAGAGGGAAGTGGTTGGGGGCAGGTCTCGCGGACTGTACGCGGGGCCGGGTACGGAACAGAGTATGAAGGCGGGCAGGCAAACCACACTTCGAGATCAGGTAGCGGTCAGCGGTATCGGCGTGCATTCCGGTCTGCCGGCGACTCTGACGTTGCACCCGGCGGATGCCGATACCGGCATCGTCTTCGTTCGCACCAATCCGGAAGGCCATTTCGAGCGGGAGATTCGCGCGGACGTTCGCGCGGTGACCGCCACCGAACTCCAGACCGTGCTGGGCGACGCCAGCGGTCCCCGCGTCTGCACCGCCGAGCATGTGCTGGC
>JBBDNZ010000196.1:0-2102 GCA_040877285.1 Xanthobacteraceae bacterium | reverse complement strand
TACCAGAGAGCGCCATCCCGTCCTCGACGCCATGCTCGCGCGCATTCAGAACGACTTGTTCGACGTAGAGGCCGATCTCTGCCTATCCGAAAAAGGTCCAGGCGGCGCGCGTCTGACCGTCACCGACGCGCAGGTCGAGTGGCTGGAACGAGAGATCGACCGCCTCAATGCCGACCTGGCGCCGCTCAAATCCTTCGTCTTGCCGGGTGGCAGCCCCGCAGCCGCCTATCTGCATCTGGCGCGTACCGTGTGCCGGCGCGCGGAGCGCATGATGGTGGAGCTTAACGACAAGCCGGGCGAAGGAGTTGCCGCGCCCGCGCTGAAATACGTCAATCGGCTCTCCGATTTTCTCTTTGTCGCCAGCCGCTACGCCAACGACAAGGGTGTCCGGGACGTGCTGTGGGCGCCGGGACAGAACCGCTAGCCTTTGACTCCGCTACGTTGATCTCAAGCATGACAAATATTCCGACGGAACGGCCGCTTACCCGGACAAAGAAGCTGCTCTTCACTGTCATGATGTTAAGCTTGCCGGGTGTCGTGCTGGTGACGACCGTCGTTGGCTACTACACCTATCGGAAGCTGGAGGACAATGTCGTCGTCACGGAGCCGTTCGGGAAGCTTGATGACGAGTTGGGCTGGGTGCTGAAGCCGCGTGTCGATGCGCGCGTCTACCATCAGAATCGTTGGACCGGGGCATATTATTACGATACGCGGGTGAGAACCAACGGCGATGGATTTCGTGCCCGCTCGACGGATGAGCAGACGGCCGTCGAAACCGCCGCGGCGATCGGCGATTCGTGGACATTTGGCACGGCAGTCAACAACGAAGAGACTTATCCGAGCCAGCTCGCAGAACGCCTTGGCGTGCCCGTCGTCAACCTCGGCATTCCGGCTTACGGGTTGGCGCAGGTCATCCTGCTGCTGGAACGTCAGGTGGAGCGTCTTAAGCCCAAAGCTGTCCTGCATGTGAACAAGGGACTATGGGCGCGCTCCGTGTGCCGCGGAGAGGCGCCGCCGCAGCAAATCCTAAAGCCGTGCTTCTGGCGCGGTCCGACCGGAGCCTACCAGTTGGTCACGCCCAGTCCGGGCCATGTGCAGGAAATGGCCGCGCGCGGCATTTATCCTGGAGGGTGGCTGACGGCTGGGTACAATACCTGGACGTACTATCTCATCAGTCGTCCGGTCGTACGGTTTATGCAGTTGCTCGCGCGTTTCGGGTTGATCAGTGGCCAGATTGCGGAGGATGACCTCAACCCGCCGCAGCGTGCCGCGATGTTGGGCTATGCACTCGAACGCCTTCTACGTCTGGCCGAACGCCACGACTTCGTGTTCATCCTGTACGATCCAGATGGCGACTATGCGGAAGCCGCGAGCAGCCTGTCGGTTCGTTACGGCAAATGGTTCGCGTATATGGGGCCGGCCGTCGCGAAGGCCGAAGTCTTGCCTCTTGTGGCGAAAATCCCTCGCGAGCGGCAAACGGTTCCTCGCGACGGGCATTTCACTGGAGAGTATATGGCCGCGTGGGCCGCGGTTTTCGCACCGCGGGTCGCCGCCGCGCTCGCGCGACGCTAAGACAATTGCGGGGGTTGCATAGCCGGCGGCACGTTGACACTTCGATGACGCCGCCATTACGTTGCGGCGCAGGGGATGGGGCGAATGAAAATCCTGGTACCGGTAAAACGGGTCGTCGATTTCAACGTCAAAATTCGCGTTAAGGCGGACGGCTCGGGCGTTGAACTCGCCAATGTGAAGATGTCGATGAATCCGTTCGACGAGATCGCCGTCGAGGAAGCGATCCGGCTGAAGGAGGCCGGCAAGGCCGCCGAGATCGTCGCAGTGTCGATCGGTCCCGCGCAGGCCGCCGAAACCATCCGCACCGCACTCGCCATGGGCGCCGACCGCGGCATTCTGGTGAAAACCGACGCGCCGGTCGAGCCGCTGGCGGTGGCGAAAATCCTCAAGGCCGTCGTCGAGGCCGAGCAGCCCGACCTCGTTATCATGGGCAAGCAGGCGATCGACGACGACTGCAATCAGACCGGCCAGATGCTGGCGGCGCTGCTGGGCTGGCCACAGGGCACTTTCGCGTCCAAGCTGATCATCGA
>JBBDNZ010000195.1:1102-11654 GCA_040877285.1 Xanthobacteraceae bacterium | reverse complement strand
GGGGAGAGGGTGGCGAGCGGAGAACCCGCGAGCCGGGTGAGGGGCATCGCGCAGAGCGGCCGGCTCACAAGGGCCGCACGAAGCGGCACCTTGACAAAACTGCGCCCCGCATCACCCGCAGCGATATCATCGCCGACCGGCGCGGGCGGAAAATTCCTGTTACGCGCACCCGCACGGAAGAGCCGCAGCGCCCTGCTCCGCGTCATCGCCATAAATCGCGCCGGCCCGACCGCAGCCGCGGCCCGCGCCCATCTAGGCCGCGCTGATGCGCATCGTCGGCGGAAGGCTGCGCGGGCGCGCGCTCACCGCGCCAAAATCGCAGGCCATCCGGCCCACCGCCGACCGCCTGCGGGAGACGCTGTTCAACATCCTGATCCATGCCTATGGCGACCCGGTCAGCGGCGCGCGCGTACTCGATCTCTTCGCCGGCACCGGCGCGCTCGGGCTTGAGGCGATCTCGCGCGGCGCCGATTTCGCACAGTTCGTGGACGACGGCGCCGAGGCGCGCGCGCTCATTCGCTCCAATGTGGAGGCGCTGGGGCTCGGCGGCGTCACCAGGATTTTCCGCCGTGATGCCGCCAAGCTCGGCGCGGTGCATCCGAACGAACCCTTTTCGCTGGTCTTTGCCGACCCGCCTTATGGACAAGGCTTGGCTGAGAAGGCGCTGGCGAGCGCGCGCGACGGCGGCTGGCTAACGCCCGGCGCGCTGATCGTGGTGGAGGAATCCGTGGCGTCAAAGTTCAAAGCGCCGGATGGCTTCGAGGAACTGGAGCGGCGGGCCTATGACGATACGGAGCTGGTATTTCTGCGGCGGTCCTAGAGCGCCTCATCGGTCGTTTTTTCCGGCGGAGCTTGGGCGGCCTCGCGTTCGGCTTTGCGCAACGCTGTTTTCTCGTCCTTTTTTCGCTGTTTTTCATCGCGCCGGGCGCGTGCCGCCCGGTCCCGCTCGGCGCGGTCTCTGTGGTAATTTGGCCGAAATGCCATGAAATCCCCTTAAAAAGTGAGTTGATATCGGCGCAGTATAGAACCATATTGATACCGTTCGATATTTTACCTGTCCTTGCTATTTGTCCCATGTCGGGCTTTTCCAAGACAACGTTGAATTCGGACGCAGGACTGGGCGATGTCGCGCAGACCGCAGACGCCGATCGGCGTGATCCAAAGGAGGCCAGATATGGCTACAGGTACAGTGAAGTTTTTCAATTCGCAAAAAGGCTTCGGCTTCATTCAGCCGGACGACGGCGGCAAGGACGTATTCGTCCACATTTCCGCGGTCGAGCGCGCCGGCATGAGCGGCCTCAATGAGGGGCAGAAGCTCAGCTATGACGTCGTGAGCGAGCGCGGCAAGACGGCCGCCGCGAACTTGCAGAACGTCTAATCCGTCTTCCAAGACCGGAAGATCAGGCCCGGCGTCTCAACGCCGGGCCGTTTTGCACCCGCCCGACCTGTCTCGATGACCGCGCCGCCATTTCGCTGCCTGGTTTGTGCATGATTGAGCAACGACGGGAGAACGACAATGGCGCGGAAACCGGCAACGCGAGCCGAATTCACTTTTTTCGATGTGATCTACGAAGATGGTTCGCGGCGGTCGAACCGCCGGGTTCCAAGCGAAATCCTCGGCGGCCTCGACGGTGACGCGCCTGCGCGCGCCTTCATCGAGCAACAGGACCGGCTCATTGCGGAAAAGTCCGGCACTCCGCCGATGACGGTGAAGAGCATCAAGCGATCCGGCGGCAAAGCCGCGAAGTGACGCGGCATCGCGCCCCGCTAGACCATGATCCAATTCGATTGAATCAGATCACGGTCTAGCTTTTTGTTTGAGCATGATCTTTTCCGAAAACCGGTTTCCACTTTTCGGGATCATGCTCTAGGGTTTGTCGCGATCGCCGCTGGCCGGCGCCGGGCGGCCTGTGCGCCGGTCAATGCCCGATCGCCGGTTCTTGCCCACCCGTCTTTCTCCGGTGGTTCGCTTTTCATCCTCGGATCGCGTGTCTTCACCGCTGCGGCGATCTTTGCCCGTGCGCCTTCCGGGGCCAGCCCGCCTGTTATCGCCCATCGATGCGTCTCCTCAATCTGGAGGAAGTCCCAAATCGTCCGCCTTTTGCCTCCGTGCGGCAATGGGACTTTCGTTCACTTTTTAGCTTGGGCTGCGGTTACCTCCTTCCGAACAACCTTTCGATATCGGCAAGTTTAAGTTCCACATAAGTAGGCCGGCCGTGGTTGCATTGGCCGGAATTCGGCGTCGCCTCCATCTCGCGCAGCAGCGCGTTCATTTCCTCGGGCTTGAGCCGGCGGCCCGCGCGCACGGAGCCGTGACAGGCCAAGGTGGCGGAGACGTGCAACAGCCGCCGCTCCAGCGGCAGCGCCTCGTCCCACTCCGCCATGTGCTCGGCGAGATCACAAACCATCCCCCGCACATTGATCTCGCCAAGTAAAGCCGGCGTCTCGCGCACGGCAATGGCGCCCGGCCCGAACGGTTCGATGACGAGGCCATAGCGTGCAAGCTCCTCCACGCGCGCCAGCAGGCGCTCCACGTCCGCCTCGTCGAGTTCCACAATCTCCGGGATCAGCAAAATCTGCCGCGCCACGCCGCTCTTTTCCAGCGCGGCCTTCATGCGCTCATAGACCAGCCGCTCATGCGCGGCGTGCTGATCGACGACGACGAGACCGTCGCGGGTTTGCGCCACGATATAGGTCTCGTGGATCTGCGCGCGCGCCGCGCCGAGCGGGCGGTCAAGCAACTCGGGCGCGGGCTCCGCAATATCGGCGCGGGCGTCGGCCATCGGCCCGCCGACTTCGAAGGCGGCTTGCGCCGCTTCGGCGAAGCCCGCCAGATTCCCGCTCACCACCGGGCGCGCCGGCGAGCGCCGCCAATCCCAGCGCGGCGTGGCGGCGGGGCGGAAGGCGGCGATGGTCGCCGTGCCGCCGGTGGTCGCCGCGCGCTGGCTATCGCGCGCCAGCGCCTCCTTCAGCGCGCTGACCAGGAGCCCGCGCACCAGTCCGCCGTCGCGGAAGCGCACTTCCGTTTTCGCCGGGTGCACGTTGACGTCCACCTCGCGCGGATCGAGCGTGACGAACAGCGCCACCAGCGGATGGCGGTCGCGCGGCAGATAATCGGAGTAAGCCGCGCGCACCGCGCCGATCAGCAGCTTGTCGCGCACCGGCCGGCCGTTGACGAAAAGATATTGGCCGAGCGTGTTGGCGCGGGTGAGCGTCGGCAGCGCGGCAAAACCTTCGACGGTGAGACCTTCACGTCCCGCGCGAATTTCCACCGCATTGGCGCGGAACTCCGGCCCGAGGATGTCGGCGAGCCGCGCGAGCCGCCCGGTCGGTCCCGGCAGCGCGGCGGCCCAGGTAACCGGCGCCCGCTCCTCGCCGGCAAGCGTGAAGGCCGCATCCGGCCGGCTCATGGCGAGCCGCCGCACCATCTCGCGCACGGCTTCCGCTTCGGTACGGTCGGTTTTCAGAAACTTCAGCCGCGCGGGCGTGGCGTAGAAGAGATCGCGCACTTCGACGCGCGTGCCCTGGGTGAGCGCGGCGGGCTTTGTCTTCGACTTCACGCCCGCGTCGACGATCAGCTCCCAGGCATGCGGCTCGTCACGATGGCGCGTCGTGATCGCTAGCCGCGCCACCGCGCCGACGGACGGCAGCGCCTCGCCGCGGAAACCGAGCGTGCGGATGGCCAGCAGATCGTCATGGTCGAGCTTGGAGGTGGCGTGGCGCTCGACGGAGAGTTCGAGGTCGGCGCGGGTCATGCCGTCGCCGTCGTCGATGACGCGGATGAGCCGCCGCCCGCCACCGTCGGTCGTCACTTCGATGCGGGTGGCGCCGGCATCCAGCGCGTTCTCGACCAGCTCTTTGACCACGCTCGCCGGGCGCTCCACCACCTCGCCCGCGGCGATGCGGTTGACGACGGCCTCGGACAGCTGGCGGACGGGCATCTTTTTTCCTTCACCTCTCCCCGCGCGGGGAGAGGAAAAGCGCGGCGATTCGATTTTTAGGAGTCTACCGGCGCGATACGGCAGCGGCGAGGCCCAGCGGCAATCTGCCCCCGCTATTCGACCGAGGGCCGTTTCTGCCGCAAGCTCTTGATCCCGCTGCGGCGTTTCTTGCTCTCCAGGCGGCGCTGGCGCGAGGCTTTGGTCGGCTTGGTCGGCCGGCGCGGCACCGGACGCACTGCCGCCTGGCGGATCAGATCCACCAGCCGCGCCAAGGCCTCCTCGCGATTCCGCTTCTGGCTGCGCTCGTTCTGCGCGGTGATGACGATCACGCCTTCCTGCGTCATCCGACTGCCCGCTAGCTTCATCAGCCGCACCGCCACATCGTTCGGCAGCGACCGCGACGCGCGCACGTTGAAACGAAGCTGCACTGCGGTTTCGGTCTTATTGACGTGCTGTCCGCCCGGACCGGAAGCGCGGATGAAGCTTTCCTCAAGCTCGGATTCGTCGATCGAGATGCGGTCTGTGACGCGGATCATGATTCGTATCCTGCGTCATTCCGGGTTCGCGCCTACGGCGCGCCCCGGAATGACCATCAGGATTTTCCTGTCAAATATTTCTTCGCCAGCACCTTGCCCTCTTCCACCGCCGGCTGATCGAAGGCGTCCACGCCGAGAAGCTGCGCGGCGATGATGGTCTCCAGCATGAAATGCATGAGCAATTCGCCGAGGCTGGCCTCGTCCACTTTCACCAAATGGATCGTGCGGACCGGGCAGCCGTTCTTCGCCAGCGTCTCGGCGGTGGCGCGGCCTTGCGCGGCGACGAGATCGCCGATGGTCTTGCCGGCGAAACCGGGCTCGCCGCACAGCTTGGCCAGATCGGACTCGATGCGGAGACCGCGTCCGGCGGCCGCGACGGTGACGATGGTGAAGAGCTTGTCGCGCGGCCCGGCGATGAAAAGCTGAAGCTGGCTGTGCTGATCGACCGGCCCGAGCGCGCCGACCGGCGTCGTGCCCTTGCCATCCTTGCCGAGACTTTCGGCCCAGAGCTGCACATACCAGCGCGTGAAACGTTCGAGCTTGTCGGCATAGGCCATCATCACGGCGATGCGCTTGTTGCGCGTTTCAGCGAGCGAAACTGAGAGCGCAGCGCCGACCGCCGCGGGCACCTCGGCCGCGGATTTGTTGTTGAGGATGGGTGCCAGCGCCGCCGCCGCGCCGTCGCGCACCCTGGCGATATCGAGGCCCAGCACCGCCGCCGGCAGCAGGCCCACATTGGTCAGCACGGAAAACCGGCCGCCGATGCCGGGATCATGGTCGAGAAAAGGCACCCGATAGGCGCCGAGAAGGTCGCGCAGGCCGTTGCGCCCGCCCGCTTTCACTGGCTCGGAAACACCAAGGCAAAGCTCGCCGATGCGCTGCTCCAAGCCGGCCTGTTTCAATGCCGCAAGCACGGCCGCCGTCTGCATCAGCGTCTCGCCGGTGCCGCCGGATTTGGAAATGGCGACAAAGCGGGTGGCTGGCAGCGGCAGCCGCGACAGCAGCGTGCCGAAAGTGTCCGGGTCCAGGTTGTCCATGAAGTGCAGGCGCGGCGGATCGCGCAGCAGGCCGATGCCCGGCACCGCATGGCCGCCGAGCTGCGCCAGCGTTTGCCCGCCCAGACTCGACCCGCCGGTGCCGAGAAAAACGATGTCGGTCGCGCCTTTGACCAGCAGGCGTGCGGCTTGCGTGATCGCGCCAAGATCGTCGCGCCGCTCCGGCAGCCGCAGCAGCGGCAGGCCGCCATCGGCATGGCGCGCCCGCAGCCAATCGAGCGCGGCTTCGGAGCGCTTCAGCGCATCGGCAAGGGCATTCGCCGCGACGCCTTCGGCGCCGACGCGCTCCGCCTTCGCCATATCGATGGATTGTTGCAATGGCATGGGCCGCCCCTGGGACAACAGGCCCCTGCCCCTACACGGACGCGCGGAAATTGTCACCACCGGTGAATGGAAAGAAGGAGTTGGTCAGTTCCGTGAGGTGACGCCCTCCGGGCGCCCGACCACCGTGACCAGCATTTTGCTGTCGAGCAGACGCTTGGCCACGCGCTTGGCGTCGTCCAGGCTCACTGCATCGATCAGTGCATTGCGCCGGTCCATATAGTCGATGCCGAGATCGTCGATCTGGATCTGGAGCAGCGTGCTTGCGATCTTGCCCGAGTTATTGAGATTCACGACGAAGGAGCCCTTCAGATAGGCTTTTGCCTTCCTCAGCTCCTCCAGCGTCGGTCCTTCTTCGGCAAGCCGTTTTGTCTCTTTTTCGATGACTTCAAGCGTCTCCGCGGTCCGGTCGGAGCGCGTCGCGGTGCCGCCCAGCATGAGGGAGCTGCTCTTCAGCCAGACCAGACTGTCGTGGATGCCGTAGGCCAGGCCGCGCTTTTCCCGCACTTCGCGGTAGAGCCGCGATGAGAACGAGCCGCCGCCGAGAATGTAGTTCACGATATACGCCGCCATGAAGTCGGGGTCCTTGCGCGCGATGCCGAGTCTGCCGAAGGTGACGACCGCCTGCGGCACGTCGAGATCGACCACGATGCGTTGGCCAAGACCCTGCGGATCGGCCGCCGGGACCGGACGCAGATCGGCCTTGGCCGGCAGCGCGCCGAAGATGCGGTCGACCATCGCTGCCGCGCCCGCCGCGTCGATGTCGCCGACCATTGCGATTTTGAGATTGTCGCGCGCAAGAACGCGCTTGGTATAGGCCTGGAGATCATCGACCGTGATGCGCGGCACCGATTGCACAGTGCCATCCACATTGCGCCCATAGGGATGGTCGGGGAAAGCGGTCTCCCACCAGCGCTGGCTGCCAATTGTATTCGGGTTTGTCGTTTGCCGCCGCAGGCTGGAAAGAACCTGGCTGCGCACCCGCTCGACCGGTTCCCGATCGAAACGCGGCTCATTCAACGCCAGCCGCAACAGCTCGACGGCCTCGTCGCGATTCTCGGTCAGCGTGCGCAGCGTGCCTTGCAGGTAATCGCGGCCGGCCTGAAAACGCAGTTCGATGGCGTTGCTTTCCAGCCGCTCCTGGAATGTCTTGGAATCGAGTTTTCCCGCGCCTTCGTCCAACAGCGCGCTCGCGAGATGAGCGACGCCGGATTTGTCGGCCGAGTCCTGGGCGGCGCCACCCGCGAAGGCGAACTGCAGGTTGATCAAGGGGACGGTCGTCTGGCGCACGAGCCAAACCTCGATCCCGAGCGGGCTTACGACCCGCTCGATCGGCATGGCGCGGACGGGCGACGCCCAGATCGACACGATCGCGGCGGCCAATAGAAGCGCCCCCTGGACGCCCCAGCGACGCGCCGCACGCCGTCGGCAGGCGTTCATGACCGCTTCTCCTGTTGCTGCGCCGTGCTCTTGACCAGATAGCCGGTGACGGAGCGGTTCTTGTCGAGCCACTGCCGCGCGGCATCGCGAACGGCGTCGGCGGTCACGGCACGGATGCGGTCCGGCCAAGTGCGCACGCTGTCCACGGTCAAACCGGAAGCCAGCGCGCCGCCATACCAGCGAGCCATCGTGCTATGGCTGTCCTGGGCGTAGATCGAATCCGCGATCAAGCGAGTCTTGGCGCGTTTGAGTTCTTCGGCGCTGACGCCCTTGTCGATCAACTAGGCAATGACCTCCTCGATCCCCGCTTCAAGCCGTGGCAGGCTGACGTCGGGCTTCGGCGCGCCATAGACGGTAAAGCTCGTCGCATCGAGCATGGTGCCTTGGTATGAGCAGCCCGCGCTTACCGCCAACCCTTTCTCCACCACCAAAGCGCGATAGAGGCGGCTGTTTGCCCCTCCGCCGAGAATATGGGCGAGCACATCCAGCGCTTCGTTCTCCCCGGATTTTGCAGTGACCGCCGAAGGCACGAGATAGGCCCTTTGAAAGGTCGGCTCCTCCACGCGCGGATCGGCGAGCGTCACAGTCCGCGCGGCGACCGGCGGCGGTTCCTGCGGCCGGATGCGCGGGCCAAGGTTGGGGCGGCGCGCGATCTTGCCGTAGATTTTCTGCGCCAGAGCTTTGACCTCATCGACTTCCACATCGCCCGCCACCACGACGATGGCGTTGTTGGGGGCATAGAAGCGCCGGTAAAAGGCCAGAGCGTCTTCGCGATTGAGCTTTTCGATTTCCGGGCGCCAGCCGATCACCGGCTGGCCGTAGGGATGATTGAGATAGAGCGCCGCGTCCATCTGTTCCCCCAGCCGGCTTTGCGGCCTGTTGGCGACGCGTGAATTCTGCTCTTCGAGGACCACGTTGCGTTCAGGCAGAACGACGTCGTCGGTAAGCACGAGACCGGTCATGCGATCGGCCTCCAACTCCATCATTTTTGCCAATTGCTCGCGCGGCACGCGTTGATAATAGGCGGTGTAGTCGCTGGAGGTGAATGCGTTTTCCCTGCCGCCGACCTCGGCGATTACTTGTGAGAAACGTCCGGCTGGACTCTTCTTGGTGCCCTTGAACATCAGATGTTCAAGGAAATGGGCAAGGCCGGATTTTCCGGGCTGCTCGTCCGCGGAGCCCACCTTGTACCAGATCATGTGCGTGACGATGGGCGCGCGGTGATCGGGAATAACGACGAGCTCAAGACCGTTCGCCAGGGCGAAATGTGCGATCTTCGGACCGGAGCGTGTCTGCGCGTCGGCCGAGATCGTCAAACCCGCAGTTACGGTAAGAAGCAGAGCCGCAAGGGTTTGTTTCAACATCTTTGGCACGAATCAGGCTCTTGTTGTTGTTGTGACGACTGCGGACGCAGCCGGCCTGCAAAAGAAAAAATCGCACACCGGTCAGAGCTTCTCCGGTTTTTCGACCTCGAAGCCACGCTTCGTTGTGCCATAGGGCGCGACCGGAGATGGGGTCAGGTAGCCGGGCGGCGGTTCGGTCAAGGCATCCCGCGGCGGTTCGCCGGTAAATGTCTCAACGTCCTCATTTTTTTGGGATCCCCAAAGGCCGCCTTTGTACAGCATCGTGAAGAAATCGTCCTCTTTGGTCTTTGCCGGGCCGGACCTGTCGCCGGTGGGTAAGGTGCCGGTTCCAGATTGTTCCAGAGCCGAACGCGAGATCGGTTTGGCGGGATCGACGGACGCCCGGTGATCGTTCTTGCGCGCGGCGGCGGCGGCCTTGCTCTGCTTGACCTCGGGATCGACCGGCCATTCGGGATTTTGTACAATGCTGTGCGTTTCGGGCGGCGGAAGTTTAAGGTCCGGGGGCACGACCAGAGGCGAACGTTCGCGGTAGGTGATGGTTGCCCCCTCCGACCCGCCCAAGCCGACCATGCCGAGGATGCCGTCGAGGATCCGCTTGTCCGTGTTCAGGATGTGGTCCTGATACGGATCCTCTTCTTCCTGTTCCTGCTGGGAGAATGCAGCGCCTCCGGCGCCGATGGTCAGGGCCACAAGCGCGAGCAGGCCGGCCACGGCGGCGCGGCGCAATTGCGTCATGCAAGGCGAGACGGTCATACTCTCTACCCTCAACCCGAGGCCTGGCCTGTGCGGCAGCCCCCTGACAGCCAGCCTCCGATTATGTCCCGGATCGGGGCGCTTTTGCGGCGCGGACCCCGAACAGGGATTCATATAAGAGCCCGGCCACTCCTACAACGATAGCTACATCGGCTAGGTTAAAAACATACCAGCTAAAGTGCCAAGTGGCTGTAGTGACATGAAAATGCACGAAATCGGCCACCGCCCCATAGGCGACCCGGTCGATGGCATTGCCTACAGCCCCGCCGACGATCAGCCCCAGAGACAGGGCAGAGAGTCGCAGGGACACCCGCGCCATCCAAATCCACAGGAGAGCAACCGCCAGCGCCTTGAACAGCAGCAGGGCCCATTGACCGAGCGGACCGTGCTGCTGGAACAGGCCGTAGCTGATGCCCTTGTTCCAGGTGAGTACGAGATCGAGAAACGGAGTCACCGGCACCACGCCCTGGTCGCCAAGATCGAAGACAAAAAGCAGCCACAGCTTAGATGCCTGATCGAGCAGACAGACGATGAGCGCCGCGGCCAAGCCGAGGCGCGTATAAGGGCCCCAGAAATAAGACGGCTTGGATTTTCTCAACATGTCGTCCCCGCGCAGGCGGGGACGCATAACCACCGCCCGATCCGAATCGTGAGATCAGTGGTTATGGGTCCCGGCTCGCGCGCGCTTCGCGCGCTTGGCCGGGACGACAATGGAAAAGCTGTCGTCCCCGCGCAGGCGGGGACCCATACCCGCAGGATTTTCAGTTGAGAAGATCGGCGAGATCGCGCCATTCCAGATTGTCTTCCTCGATTAGCCGGATTTTCCAGTCCCGATTCCATTTCTTTAGTTGCTTTTCTCGCCGGATGGCATCTTCCACATTCTCATAAGGCTCCATATAGACGAGCCGATACACGCCGTATTTTTTCACGAAGATAGAGCCGAGCCCCAGCCGGTGCTGCTCCATTCGCGTGCGCAGATTGTTTGTGACGCCAATGTAAAGCGTCCCGTGCCGCCGACTCGCAAGCATGTAAACGTAATACATGGACCGGCCTCGGCTCTGTCGTCCCCGCGAAGGCGCATAATCACAGCCCGATCCGAATCGTGAGTCCAGTGGTTATGGGTCCCGGCTCGCGCGCGCTTT
>JBBDNZ010000195.1:0-1092 GCA_040877285.1 Xanthobacteraceae bacterium | reverse complement strand
GGGACGACAGCAAAAAACTTGCGACCCCTCACACCGCCGCCTTACGCATGGTTTCCCATTCGCGCAGCGCCTTGGCGTCGCGCGGCGAAACGTCGGGATAGCGCGGGTCGGAGCCAATAGTATTCAGGATTTTCCACGAGCGCGCGCATTTGGCGCCTTCGGCCAGGTTCGGCACGACGGCGACGCCGGAAACCTCGGGCAGGCGAAACGCGCCGGCGGGGCCTTCGTCCTCAACCAGCGTCGCCGCCGAGGTGATGCAGATTTCGGCAAGATCGACATCGACCAGCGCGGCGAACAATTCCGGGTTGGAAACATGCACGATGGGGTGCGCCTCGAGCGAGGAGCCGATGCGCTTGTGCGCCCGCTCGATCTCCAGCGCGCCGGTGACCACGCGGCGCACCAGCCGCACTTTCCGCCATTTTTCCGCCAGCGCGTCGTCGCGCCACGCCGCCGGGATTCCCGGGAACGTTTCCAGATGAACTGAGGAAGCAGCCTCGCCATAGCGCGAGGCCCACGCCTCCTCGGCGGTGAAGCACAGCATCGGCGCGAGCCAGATCGTGGTGCAGCGGAACAGATGGTCGAGCACGGTCAGGCAGGCCTTGCGGGTGAGCGAGGACACGGGATCGCAATAGAGAGCGTCCTTGCGAATGTCGAAATAGAAGGCGGAGAGGTCGGATGTCATGAAGGTATTGAGCGCGGCGAAAATGCGCTTGTAGTCGAAATCCGCATAGGCCCGGCGCACCAGCGCGTCGAGCTCCGCGAGCCGGTGCAGCATGAGCCGCTCCAGCTCCGGCATCTTCGCCGGCGCGACGCGGTCCTCCTCTTGGAAATGCGCGAGGCTGCCGAGCATCCAGCGGATGGTATTGCGCAGCTTGCGGTAGGTATCGACGGTGGTTTTCAGGATTTCCGGGCCGATGCGCAAATCATCCGCATAATCCGTGGCGCAAACCCACATGCGCAGGATATCGGCGCCGGATTGCTTGATGACGTCCTGCGGCGCCACGGTGTTGCCGAGCGACTTCGACATTTTGCGTCCGTGCTCGTCCAGCACGAAGCCGTGGGTGAGCACCACGTCGAACGGCGCATAGCCGC
>JBBDNZ010000194.1:0-2118 GCA_040877285.1 Xanthobacteraceae bacterium | reverse complement strand
CCGCGTGCTGGACGAGACCGATCAGCGGCTGCTGCTGGAGCGGATCCGGCGCGGCGTGCTGCTGACGGCCGCCAACGACCCGCAAAGCGAAGCGGGCCGCGCGCTCGAAAGCATTGTCGCGGCCGCGAGCGATCAGGGATTTTATGACGCGTTGAACGAGGCCATGCAAAAGCGCGATCGTATCGCCGCATGGTTCGACGATGCGGGCGGCCTCGACACAGCCGTGGCGCAGCTTGCCGCCGCGCTCGGCATTACGCCGGACGACACGCTGGAACAGGTGGACGCCGAAATTCTCGACGGCCCGCATCTGCCGCCGGCGCAATGGGCCTCAATCGCCGCGATTTTCGTGCAAGGCTCTACTAACGACCGGGCGCAGGGCGAGCGGTTGGCTCAGGCCGCGTCATCCAACGGCCAAGCCCGCCTGGATGCTTATCGTTCTATCTTTCTCACCGGCGAGGACGCGCCGCGGAAGTCCCTCATTACGAAACCGCTGGCCGAAGAGCATCCCGGCCTCGCGCATCGCCTCGACGAAGAAAAGGCGCGCGTAAACGCGCTGTGGCAAAAGCGCCGCGCCGTTGCGGCGCGCGACCGCGCCAAAGCCTTGCTGACGCTGGCGGTGGCGGTGATCGAAGGCTACCGCGCCGAAAAGAGCCGGCGCGGCTTGCTCGACTACGACGACCTCATCGCGCGCACGCGCGAGCTGCTCGGCCGCATGGAGGCGGCCTGGGTTCACTACAAGCTCGATCTGGGCATCGATCATCTTTTGATCGACGAGGCGCAGGACACCAGTCCCGAGCAATGGGACATCATCAAGCGCTTCGTTTCCGAATTCACCGCCGGCGCCGGCGCGCGCGGCGCGGCGAAACGTTCGATCTTCGCCGTCGGCGATGACAAGCAGTCGATCTTCTCCTTTCAGGGCGCGGCGCCGGAGGCTTTCGCCGAAATGCGCCGCTTCTTTAAGAAGACCTTCGAAGAGGCCGCGCTTGAATTCCTGCCGGTCGAACTGAAGCATTCCTTCCGCTCGGTGCGGATCGTGCTCGACGCCGTGGATAAAGTCTTCGAACGGCCCGCCGCCTATGCGGGCCTGACCGCCGATCCCGTCGCCACCGTGCACGAAGCGGTGCGCGCAGCCGCGCCCGGCCTGGTCGAACTGTGGCCGCCGGTCGAGCCCGAGGAGCGTGAAGAAGTCGTCGGATGGGACGCGCCTTTCGATATCGCCTTGGCCACGCACCCGCGCGTGAAACTCGCGCGCCGGATCGCCGGCACCGTGAAGTGCTGGCTCGAACGCGGCGATTTCGTCGGCGACGGCGATCGGCGCCATCGCTTACGCGCCGGCGACATTCTCATTCTCGTGCGCCAGCGCGGGCCGCTGTTCGAAGCGATCATCCGTGCGCTGAAAAACGAAGGCGTCGCGGTGGCCGGGGCCGACCGGCTGGTGCTGACCGAGCATATCGCGGTCATGGATCTGCTGGTGCTGGCGGACGCCGTCCTGCATCCGCCGGACGATCTGGCGCTGGCCACGGCGTTGAAAAGCCCGCTGTTCGGCCTCTCCGACGACGATTTGTTTGCGCTCGCGCATGACCGGCCGGACACGCTGCGCGAAGCGCTGGCTGGGCGGCGGCCCGATCTTGCGGCGCGGCTCGATAGCATCGCCGACGCGGCGCGGCGGCTTTCGCCCTTTGCCTTTTATGCCGAGCTCTTGGGCGCGGGCGGCGGGCGCGGGGCGTTCCTTTCACGGCTTGGGCCGGAAGCCAATGACGCGCTCGATGAGTTCCTCAATCTCGCGCTCGATTACGAGAGCCGCGAGACATCCTCGCTGCAAGGCTTTGCCGCCTGGCTGCGCACCGCTTCCGCCGAGGTCAAGCGCGACATGGAGCTCGCGCGCGACGAGGTACGGGTGATGACCGTGCACGGCGCCAAGGGATTGGAAGCGCCCATCGTGATCCTTGCCGATACCACGAACCCGCCGGCCGGACCGCCGCAAAATCAGGTGCGGCTCCTGGCGCTGCCGGCGCAGAAAGCGCCTCCCGGCGCGCCCCACCGGTTCGTCTGGATGCCGAGCAAGAAGGACGACACTATGCCGACCGCCGCTGCGCGCGCCGCCGCGATGGCTGCGAA
>JBBDNZ010000193.1:0-11835 GCA_040877285.1 Xanthobacteraceae bacterium | reverse complement strand
CGCACGCGCATGGCGCAATCCCCCCCACCGTGGTCCATTGGCCGAATTCTGCGTCTGCGTGAGTTAATGCCGCGTTAGCAGCGGCCATTGGCCGAGCGGGCCAAAGGACGATTCGGCCAATGGCCGAGGCGATGCGCGCATCATACGCGGCGGCCGCCGGGCCGAAGCTCCGCACGAACCGCATGACGTTGGCTGGGGTAGATCGGCGAGCGGACGTCAGCGGCGGCGCCTCATCTAGGCGGAGGCGCGCTTCTGCCCGCTTATTTTGCTTTTGACGGCCTGCAATTTGGCGTCGATCAGGGCCTGATCGATGGTCTCACGCGGCCCCGGCCTGCCGAACAGATAGCCCTGCATCTCGTCGCAGCCCGCCAGGCGCAGCAGCACGCGCTGCTCCTCGGTCTCCACGCCCTCGACCAGGACGCTGAGATCGAGCGCACGGCCCAATGCCACGATGGCCTGGACGATGACGCCGCTGTTCGCCGATTGGCCGAGCGGCTGGACAAAGACGCTGTCGATCTTGAGCTTGTCGAACGGAAAGTACTGCAGATACCGGAGGCTGGAATAGCCGGCGCCGAAATCGTCCAGCGCAATGCGGACACCAAGCGCGCGCAGCTCGTCCAACCGTTTTCGAGTCTCGTCGGGGTCGTCGATCAGCACGCCTTCGGTGATCTCCAGGACAACCCGCGACGGCTCGATGCCGGTTTCCGCAAGCATGGACGAAACGAGGACGTAGAGCGAGCGATCCTTCACCTGGATCGGCGACAGGTTGATCGCAATATAAAGATCGGGCCAGCGCTTGGCGTCGTTGAGCGCGCGGTACAGCACGAATTCGCCGAGCCGCGACATCATGCCGGTTTGTTCGGCGACGGGAACGAAAACCATCGGCGGGATATTGCCGCGCGTGGGATGCGTCCAGCGCAGCAATGCTTCCACGCCGACGATACGCGATCCCTCCGCCGTGACGATCGGCTGATAGTGCACCTCGAGCGCATCCTCATCGAGCGCCTGCTTGAGCCCGAGCTCGAGGAAACGGCGCTCATGAAGATCTACATCCATCGAGGGCTGGAAAACGACGATATTGCCGCGGCCCTTGCGCTTGGCCGCCCGCATGGCGAGCGTGGCGTGGCGGAAGAGCTCATCGCAGGTCAGACCGTCGCGGGGCGCGCAAGTGATTCCGATGTTCGCCTTGACGTGCACGCTCTGGCCTTGGACCGTCATCGGCATTTCAATTCGTTCGGTCAAGCCTTCCGCAAGACGACGGCCGGCTTCAGGATCCCTGGAGTGCTGCACAATGATGAATCGATGCCGTCCGAGTCTGCCGACGATCGCGCCCGGCCACGGAGGATCGACGATCCTGGCCGAAGCGACGCGGACGAGATCGCTGCTCCAGATGCGGCCGAAGGAGTCGCTGAGTTCGCGGAACCCGGTCAGGTCCAGATAGCAACAGGTCACGAATTCGTCGGGCTCGCGGGTGGCGAGCGCCTTTTCCAGAATATCAAACATGCTGCCGGCATTGGGCAGGCCGGTGAGCGGATCTTCCTGACGCCGTTTGCGAGCGCTCACCTCGGCCGCTATAAGCTCCAGCGTGAAGCGGCGCATGTACCAAACCGACAGACCGCCAAGAGTGATAAGCCCCGCCATAATTGCCAGCCACAGCGGCACGAAGCGCAACGCCGTGTCGCTCATCGGCCATTCTTGCTTCCAACTGAGCCAGCCAAGGATGCGGCCATTGCCGTCGAGCACGGGCAGAATGTCACGACCGCGATCGTTCGGCTCGACCTCCCATTTCAGCATCCGCACGCCGGAAAAATTCTCAAGCAAGCGCAAGCCATCGGCGTTGATCCGGCCGTCATCCTGCGGCGCGAGGTGAAACTTCTCGATACCGGTGCGCAGCGCGTTGCGGTGCTCGCCCGCGAGGCGTTCGTCGGCGAGGCGGGCGTGGCCGAAAAATGCGAGAGCGCCGAAAATCAGCGCGATCAGCAGGCCCAACGAAAGCGGAGGGATGATGCGGGAGGGGAGATGCAGGCCAACGGGCAGCGCCGGCGGCGGCTTCGGCGGCTCAGAGGGAAGATAGCCGGCTCTTTCTAAAAATCTCGCCTCGGGGCGAAATCCCATGAGACACCTTACAAATGCCGGAGGCGCAGCGCCGCGCGTAAAAATAGGCTGTGAATGGTTAATAACGAGTCGGGAAATGTCGTTAATGTTCTATAAAGATCGCGCGCCGCCGCCGATACGCTGCGCTTCGATGCGTGGCCATCGACCGGGCGGCGGCCGCCCCTTCGGCGCTTGCGCACCCGGCCCGGCCCGGGTCAAGTGGCGCCGTCACGGAAGGATCAAGTCATGATGCTACGGTGGCTGCTGGGGTTTGCCGCCCTCACATGGGCGAGCGCCGCCGCGGGCGCGCCCTGCCCCGGCAATCCCGATGCGCTTGGCACCGCGCGCGTGCTCACGGTCGATGCGCGCGCGACGCCGCAAGTCGGGCGCAAACAATTCCCCGCGACGCTGCCGCTGGCGCCCAAAGAGGTCGTGCTTACCTTCGACGACGGCCCCTGGCCGGGCACCACCGCGCGGGTGCTCGACGCCTTGCGGCGCGAATGCGTGAAGGCGACCTTCTTCCTGGTCGGCGCGCGCGCCGCCGAAAATCCCGCGCTGGCGCGCCGCGCGCTGGCCGAGGGGCATACGGTGGCGCATCACACCTATTCACACCCCTTGCTCAATCGCCTATCGGCCGCCGCCGCCGGGGCGGAAATCGAGCGCGGCATCGCCGCGGTCGAAAAGGCGCTCTATGGGCGCAGCAGCAAGGAACCCGTCACACCCTTCTTCCGCTTCCCGGGTTTCGCCTCGTCGCCGGCGCTGCTGGAGCGGCTCGCGCGGCGCGGGATCGTGGTATTCGGCGCCGATCTATGGGCAAGCGATTGGAATCCCATGTCGCCGGCCGATCAGCTCCACCAGATGATGACCCGGCTCCATGCTTCAGGCGGCGGCGTCGTGCTTCTGCACGATACCAAGGCGCAGACCGCCGCCATGATGCCGGCCTTCCTGAGGGAGCTGAAGCGCAACGGCTACCGCATTGTCCATGTGGTTCCGGCGATGGGGCCTTCCAGCCCCGTCGCGAAGTTGACCGATTTGCAACAGTAGCGGCAAAAGTGCGCCACGATGCGCGTCTCGGCCGAAGTCCCAGAGCTAACGCGACTTTAACGTGCTAGTTTGTAGCTTCAGGGGTCGGACGGGGGCTATCTCTCCAAATCCGTCGCTAAAACTGGGGTCGATGTGCAAATGCGCCGCATCACGGCCATTGCAGGCGGGTTCGTGCTTTTTGTGAGCGCCGTACCCGCGATCGCGGGCGAGTGCAGCAACCCCGACGCACTGGGAACGAGCCGCACCCTGGTCATCGATACCGGCGCCCATCCCCGTCTCGGCTCGATGCAATACCGGGAGTCGCTGCCGCTCGCCCCACGCGAGGTGGTCATTACGTTCGATGACGGGCCGCTGCCGCCCTACACCGACCGCATCCTGGACATCCTCAAATCGGAATGCGTGAAAGCGACCTATTTCCTGGTCGGGCGCATGGCCAGGCAATACCCGGAACTGGTCCGCCGCATCCGCGGCGAGGGCCATACCATCGGCACCCACAGCCAAAATCATCCGTTGAGCTTCGACAGCATCCCGCTTGCCGTGGCGGAGCGGGAGATCGATACCGGCGTCGCCGCGGTCGGCGCCGCGCTCGGAGACGCGACGGCGCTTGCGCCGTTCTTCCGGATTCCCGGGTTGCGGCGCTCAAGCTCGGTGGAAAATTACCTGGCGTCGCGCTCGCTGATCGCTTGGAGCGCCGATGTCGTCGCCGACGACTGGCACAGGCACGTCACCGCCAAGGACATTGCCGAACGCGCCATCCGGCGCATCGAGGCGAAAGGCCGGGGCATCCTGCTGCTGCACGATATTCACCCCGCCACCGCACTGGCGCTTCCCATCATTCTGAGGGAGCTTAAGGCGCGCGGCTACCGCGTCGTGCAGGTGGTTCCTTCCGGGCTCGGCCGGCCGGCGACCGTCACCGATCCGCAGCAATGGGTGATGCGCAGCGGGCGGAGCCGCCCGCGTCCGGCGGCGGACGCAATCACCGCCGGCATCAATTCACGGCCGGCCGTATCGAACCAAACGCCGAAGACCTCGAATGGACGCAAAGAGCCAATGCATACAGCCACCGCGAACCCGGCCTGTCACAACTTCGGTTTGATCGCGGCGCTGTTCGCCTTCGGCTGCAAGACGCCGGAAGGCCATCAGTTGAAGATTACGCCACGCGATCGCGCCGGCTGATCGCGCGGGCCGTCGCAGCGCGGCGCCTTCAGTTACCGCGCCAATGGATCCGGCCTCACCTGGAAATGCACGACCAAGGGCTTCGTCCCCTTGCCGCCCTCCATGAGCCAGGGCGTGCGGTCGCCGCTGGTCACCCATAGTCCCCGCCCCTTCCAGCCGGCATTCGGATCGTCGATGCGGCCTTCCAGTCCCTTGGCATAGAAGCCAAGCGGATAAGGAACGCGCAGGGTGACGAATTTGCCGCCGACAAGCGCATGCAGGCCGTCATACAGATTGGCGGTGGCGATCGGCACGTCGTCGCCGAGGCCCGACGTGTTCCATTGATCGACCCAGGTGTAGTAGCTCGACTCCGCGCTGTTCGCGCCAATGCCCTTGAAGCCGGGTCCGGGGAACTGGTGGAACGCCCAGCCCTCCGGGCAATGGTCGCCGGTCGCTTTCGGGCCGTTGAGCGGGCCTTTGCATTTGCGCCGGTCGAAGCTGGCGAGGTGCCCGCTGCCGAGCGACGACCACACCACGCCGTTGCGGTCGATGTCGGCGCCGCGAATGCCGAAACCGGGCGCCGGGACGTTGTAGATTTCCGCCAGCGCCGTGTGCGGCGGATTCGACCCGGGGTTCAGGCGCACCACCGCGCCGGGAAAGGTTCTATACGATCCCCACACGGAACCATCGACCGGGCTCGGCATCACCGCATAGAAGCCGGCATTGATGCGCTTGTCCTTGGCCGGATCGATCGGATCGCCGGCATCCACATAGTCGTCGCGCTTGCCGTTGCCGTTGGTGTCGAGGATGAGCGCGGTCCAGCCCTGCGATTTGGCGGCGTCGCCGGTCTCGTCGAACATCTTGACGTTCAGCCAGCCGACCACCGGTCCGCCGCCGCTGGTCCACAGCGTGTTGTTGGCATCGTTATAGGCGAATTGCAGATGATGGGTGGAAAAGCAGGTATCGACGAATTTGTATTCCTTGGTCTTGGGATCGAAGACAGAGAGATGACGGCTGGCGCTTGTGGTCGGCGTCAGCTTGGCCGACGGATGATCGGAGCCCTGCTTGCAAAAATCCGGATGCTTGGCGCGCACCGCCGCGGTGAGCCAGACGCGGCCTTTCTCGTCGAGCATCGGGTTGTGAATATTGGCCTTGCTGTCCCAGATGCGCTCTTCGCCCCAATAAGGCGAAGGCTGCGTGGGCGGCGTGCGCGAGGTGCTGGGCGTGTCCGCATCGCGCACCGGCACCTTGAAGACCGTCGCCGTGTTCTTCACCGGATCGAGGATCGGCATGTCGTCGGTGCTCAGCTCCGGCGCGCCGTAGAGCGGGCCGTAGCCGTTCACCGTCGGCTTGCGCCGGTCGGTGCCGCTGAGATCGTGCAGATAGTGCTTCTCGTCAAGCCAGTCGCGCACGGTGACCACGACGTTGCGCTCGACGCCTTGCGGACGTGACGGCTTGGCATCCGGCACCTCACCCTTGGCGATGCGGTCGCTCCAATCGGCGTAGAAACGGAACGGCACGCCGCCCAATCGGCCGGCAAGCGCGTTGACCATGCCGTTGCCGGCCTGCCCGGAAGCCAGGCGGCGCATCCAGGCCTCTTCCGAGTTTTTGAACTCGCCGAGCGCCTTGGGGACGGTGCGCGTCGCGAGCTGGCCCAATTGATGGCAGCCGACGCAGCCGTTGTTCTTCATGCTGTCGAGATAGCGCTCGAGCGTGACGCCCTCGGGCAACTCCGCCTTGGACGGAATTTTCAGCATCGCATACCAGTAGATCGCCGGATAAACATTGGCCGCCGCCGCGGCATTCGGCGCGGCCTGCGCCGTCAGATTGACGGTCCTGCCCGGCTCGCCCGGCACCTTGGCCGAATCCGAGAGCCCATAGCCGCGCACCCAGAGGCTGTATTTCGCTTTCGGGAGATCGGGGACGAGATAGCGGCCGCGGTCGTCGGTCACGACGATGCGGGCGAAGCGCGTTGTCGGAAAATCGCCCGTCTCCGCGATCACCCAGACGCCGGCTTCCGGACCGTTCGGCCCCGTTACCACGCCGCCGATGTCCTTTTCGCCCACGGTGACGGCGGCGCCTTGCTGGGCGCTCGACCGACCGGGCGAAGCGGCCGTCAGCAGCACGGCGCAGAGCGCCGCAAAAACCCACGACCACCCTTGGATGGACCGCATGGCACTTTCCTCCCCTGACGCGGGCGCGCTCTTTTGCCGGTCGATGGGCGCGGCCCGCATAAACAGTGTCGGCCCGCCGGGCCGGCCCGTCAATTCAGCCGAAAGGAGGGGAAAAGGCGTTATCGGCGGTAGAGGCCGAGATCCCCAACAATGAGTGGTGCGGTCAAGAGGACTCGAACCTCCACGGGTTGCCCCACTAGCACCTCAAGCTAGCGCGTCTACCAATTCCGCCATGACCGCTTGCTGGGATGGGCGCCAGCCATTTCGGCTCGCGCCGCGCGATGGCGTCGATGTAACAAATCGGTCTGTGGGGGACAAGGCCCGATGGCGCGGGAGTTTTTTTGTATCCGGCCGAGGTCTTGCGATGCCCCGGCGGACGTCCGGCTAGCGCGGCAGCAGCCGCTTGACCTCGACCGCGATCCGGTTGCCGCTGACCACCACCGTGCCCTTGGCCACGGGAAAATTATTGGCGAGGATGCTGACCTCGTCATCCTCGGCGGCCTCAAGTTCGATAATGGCGCCGCGGCCGAGCCGCAGCACCTGGTGGATCGGCATGAGGGCGGTGCCAAGCACGACGGCGATATCGAGCGAAACCTTGTCGAGAGTGGGCATTCCGGTGTCCTTAGGCCGCGGGGCGACGATGTCGGCAGGTCATCATGCTAGGGTTAGCAGGTGGTTAACGCACGCAACGATTTGATCCTGGGCCTAAATCCCGCCCCCGGCTCACCGGCCGCCGAATGGCGGGTGAGCGAAGGGCTGATTCCCTATGCGACGGCATTGTCGGTCATGGAGGCGCGGGTTGCGGCCGTTCGCGCCGGGCAGGCGCCGGAACTGGTCTGGCTGCTGGAACACCCGCCGCTCTATACGTCGGGCACCAGCGCGCGGCCAGAGGAACTGCTCGAGGCGCGTTTTGCGGTCCATGCAGTCGGCCGCGGCGGCCAATACACCTATCATGGGCCCGGCCAGCGCGTGGTCTATCTGATGCTCGACCTCGACCGGCGCGCGCCGGACGTGCGCCGCTATGTGGCGACGCTGGAGGAATGGATCATCCGCACGCTGGCCGCGTTCAACGTGCGCGGGGAACGGCGCGAGGACCGCATCGGCGTCTGGGTGCGGCGGCCGGAAAAAGGCGAAGGCTGCGAGGACAAGATCGCCGCCATCGGCATCCGCGTGAAGCGTTGGGTCAGCCTGCACGGCATCGCGCTCAACGTGGACTGCGACCTGTCGCACTATTCCGGCATCCGGCCCTGCGGCGTCGCGGACGCCCGCTACGGCGTGACCAGCCTTGCCGATCTCGGCCTGCCCGTAAGCATGGCGCAGGTGGACATGGCGCTGCGGCGGGAATTCGCGAATCTGTTTGGATCGAGCGAAGCGGCAGCCGGAGCGCCGGCAGAATTGGCGGCCGAGGTCTAGGCTGTCGGCAACACGGAGAAACCCTCGCCCTTGTGACGCGGTGCGAGGTCTTGAGCGCTGCCGGCACGCGCGTCCACCGCTTCGACCACCGCTCCCGGCGGTCCGCGCCCGCAGGCATCGACCATCCTGGCCACGGCCGGTGCGGGGCCGGCAAAGACCGCTTCCACCGTGCCGTCGCGGCGGTTGCGCACCCAGCCTTCGAGCCCGACCTCGCGCGCGATATAGTCGGTCCAGGCGCGGAAGCCGACGCCCTGGACGCGGCCGCGGATCGTCACATGGCGGATGTCACGCGCGCTCACGTATTTTCTCCGCACGCCCGCGCCGCACCGTGTATGGCCGCGCCGGCATGCGGCGCGCAAGCTCCATCACATAGGGTTGCGGCAATTGCCAGTCGTGCGCCGCCTCCATGATGCTCTGCCAATAGGCGGCCCTCGCGCATCCCTCGCCGTTGCCGGCTCTTACATAGACAAGCGCGGGCACGATGCGCGCGCCATGACGCACCGGCAAATTCCGGCGGCGGTAATACCCGCTGTCGATATCTTCGTAAGCGTCGAGCACGGCGCGATCGCGCGGAGAAAGCCGCCACAAGACGCCGTGCACGACGGCACCCGGTTGCGGCGCAATGGATGCATAACCCGCGACGGCGATGCAGAAACGCCAACCCTTCAGCGAGGCCACGCCCAGCGCCGCCGCATCCGGGCAAAGCCGGCGCATGAACGCGCGGTTCATGTTGCTGCCATAGGCGAAGTAGAGCGTCATGCGGTTTTATTCGGCCCGGCTCGGCTGCATCGCGGCCCAGACCGAGAAGACGGGTACGACGAGCAGCGACGCGCAGGCGATCAGAGCAAGGATGATGAAAGCGTCAAGCGATGTGCGCAGCTGATTGAGCAGTTGAACCAGCACCAGAGCCGAAGCCGGTGTCGAGGCGGCGGACCCCGCAACGCCATCGATAAAATAGACGCCCACGAGCAAAAGAAGCACGACGGCGAGCGCGTAGATAACCGCAACGCCCTGCGCCGGGGCGACGGCGCGGCCCGCATCGCGCAGGCGCTTGGCATGCAGCGCAAACCAGACCCAGATCAATAATGGCTGCGCCAGTATGAAGGGCCACAGCCCAGCACGCGCCAACAGCGCCGGCGCGGTCAGCAGGTGCGCGGCGAGCCAAAGCGCGTAGATAAGGACGACGGCAGCGGCAAAGCAGCCCGAAGGCAACCGCCCGCCGGCTGTGAAAAAGAGACGCAAAATATGCATCGTGCCATCCCCGGCGGGAGCATGATGCAGGATTCGCGCGGTGTCGATTGGGGCCCGTGCCCCCGGCCGGGCGCACCGCGGGCCAACCCCGCTGCCGACCTAAGCCGGCAAGCCCAATTCCCACGCCCGGGAAGGCCATGCTATGAAGGACGATCGGGGCGTGATGTCTCTTCCAATGTCCGCTATTACTTTGAAATGTCGGGCATCTTACGTCCCGGGCATGAGTGCTATATTTTAGCGAACACGATGCCGCCCCACGGAAGGACCGGGGGCGGGTGAATTCGCGTCAGTTGAGGAGGTTGCAGATGGCTCTCGCGATTGGTGATACCGCCCCCGACTTCGAGGCGGAAACGACGGACGGAAAAATCCGCTTCCACGACTGGATCGGGGACAAATGGGCGGTGCTGTTTTCACACCCGAAGGACTTCACGCCGGTGTGCACCACCGAGCTCGGCTACATGGCCAAGATCAAGCCGGAATTCGACAAGCGCGGCGTCAAGATCATCGGGCTTTCGGTCGATCCGGTGGACAAGCACGCCAAATGGGCCGACGACATCAAGGAGACGCAAGGCTTCGCGCCGAACTATCCGATGATCGGCGACGTGGATTACAACGTGTCGAAGCTCTACGGCATGCTGCCGGCCGCCATCAGCGGCGATCCGGCCAAGCGCACCGCGGCGGACAATCAGACGGTGCGCAATGTCTTCGTCATCGGCCCGGACAAGAAGGTCAAGCTGATCCTGGTCTATCCGATGACCACGGGACGCAATTTCGACGAGGTGATCCGCGTGATCGACTCGCTGCAACTCACCGCCAAGCACAAGGTGGCGACGCCGGTGAACTGGAAGAACGGCGACGAGGTCATCATCGCCGGCTCGGTTTCCGACGAAGACGCCAAGAAGACCTATCCGCAAGGCTGGAAGTCGCCGAAGCCTTACATTCGCATCGTGCCGCAGCCGCGAGGCTAAGCGCGAGCGCGACGAACGCAACCAAACCCCCGGGCGCGGCCCGGGGGTTCATTTTTTTATGAACGCTTTTCCGATCTGTGTACACTCCCGCTCCTAATTTGCATTCGCGTCGCTTGCGTCACAGAATAGCGACTCCGGAAGAGCGACATGAACACGTCGATTTCCATTCTCGTTGTTGATGACTCCCGCACGATGGCTCTCATGATCGCCGACCTCGTCCGTAAACTCGGATTTACCGACGTCGATCAAGCGCATGACGGCCATTCCGCGCTCGAACGGCTGCATCAGAAGCAATACGGGCTGGTTCTTTCGGACTGGGAAATGCAGCCCATGAGCGGCGAGGAATTTCTCAAGGAGATTCGAAAAGACGAGAAGATCGGCAGAATTCCCGTTATTTTGATTACCGCGAAGTCGGGCCGGGGCGCCTCATGGCTTGCCGGCGCGAATGCTTACCTTCCCAAGCCCTTCAATGAGAGCGATCTTCAAATCGCGATTCAAAGGGTCTTAGAACCGCAATCGTAATCGATTGAACGGCGGCACGCCGCCAAGCGGCGTGAGACGGAGGCGGCCGCCGGTCAAGAACGGAGCGCATAGGTGCGCCAATTGACCAGGAATACGCCCGCGACGCAGACGGCCATTCCCACCAGTGCAAGCGGCGGCAGACGCTCGTCGAACAGAAGCCATGCCAGCAACGCCGTGACCGGCGGAGTGAGATAGAACAGGCTGGCGACGCGCGTGGCGGCGGAGCGCCGGATCATGAAATAAAGCAGCCAGATCGCTCCCAGCGACAACACAACGACAAGCCAGCCAAGCGCCAGCATAAATTCGGCGGTCCACTGCACATATCGAATCTCAAACACAAACGCCGCCACCACGAAAAGCAGCCCGGACGCGGCATATTGAATCAGAAATCCCGAACGCCAATCGACCCCGCCCGCGAAGCGCTTCTGATAGAGCGTTCCGACCGTGATGCCGATCAGCGCCACGAACACGGCGATCCAGGCCACGAATGTCGTCTCGCCGCCGGTTTTTTCATGCACCACAAGAGCGACCCCGAACAATCCAAGGACCAATCCGGCCCATTGATGCAACGCCACCCTCTCGCCCAGCCAGCGGTTGGCGAGCGTCGAGGTGAGCACCGGCTGCAAGGCGGCCACCAGAGCGGCGAGCCCCACCGGCAGGCCCCGGTCAATGGAAATCAAGATGCCTCCGAGATAAAGCCCGTGCACGAGGAGCCCGGCGAGAACATTGTGCCAAATGGCCGGGCCGCGCGGCCACGGCGGACGGGTGAGAAGCAGGATGGGGACCAGGAGCAGAACCAGCGCAACCATCCGCAGCGATAAAAATGTCATCGGCTCCGCATAGGGAAGGCCCGCCTTGGAGCCGATGAAGCCCGAGCTCCAAAGCATGACGAAAACGGCCGGGGCCGCCATCACGAGCAGGTCTTCGGGAGAACGGCTTTTCATGCGGGGCGGCGTCAGTCCGCCGGCGCAAAGCGAAGCACGTCGGCCGCGGCCTGCATTTCCGCCAAACGAAAGGCGCGGCGCATCAGCGCGCGCTCGTCGCGGCCCCAGAATTCCATGTTCCAGTCCTCGTCCACATGCGCCGCCGCCCAGGCCTCCTCGACCGACAATTGTCCGCTGCCCAGCATCAAGGCCAGCAATGCGGAGCCGGTGAGCGTGGCGATGGAGGCGAGCGCGCCGAGCCGGCACGGCTCGGCCGGGATCGCCGCGCGC
>JBBDNZ010000192.1:0-2170 GCA_040877285.1 Xanthobacteraceae bacterium | reverse complement strand
CGATCTCACGCTGCGGCGGCTCGCGCGCAAATACAGCCCCGATCAGCCGCGCGTGACGAGGGGCGATCCGGACGGCGGGCAGTGGACCGACGCGGGCGGGGGAAGCTCATCGATAGGCGCCGGAAGCCGCAGAGAATTGATGCGTATCGCTGCTTCAAACGCCGGGAGCAGTGGGCAGAACACCGGCGAGAGCGAAGCAGCACAAGTCGGCACCGGAGATTCGGCTCTGATCCAGATACAAAGACGTTTTGCAGCGGGCCAGAAGACGTACCAAAGATGCCTCGATCTCTGCTATCCATTGTTAGAAAGATTTCAGCCACCCGGGGTGGACTATAACCAATGGGACTTCCATAGGTGCCTGAATGCGTGCCTTAGACGTAGGTGAGTGAGGCGACGATGGATGACAAGGTAGCGCGGCACGTGGTTCGAGCGGTCTTCCGCAGCGGCTCCGAATTAGAGCGATTGCTCGGCTTGCTGAAGGAGCACTGTAGTCCAGACGAGTACAAAACTTATGCGCGCGCCATTGCTTCGGCCATTGATGGCATCAATTCCGAGCTGCTGAACAGGGTGCTGTCTTCTCACCCTCAATTGGCGGGCGAAATCGAAGCGGATATCGCAAAATTTGGGCGGTTTTTGTAAGCGCGGCTGGTTTGGCCGCAGCTCGCTGAGCGCGGGTGCGCGGCGAGCGGGAGTAGGCGAATGGCTCGCAGTCCAAAGTCATGCGCGGGCGATAGAAGAAGCTCACAAACACAAAAAGCCCGGCCATCGCGCCGGGCTTTTTGTTTGCCGACACGGCCGCGCGCGGCGCGGACCGAAAACCGAAATTCCATCCACTCACCAGGAGAAAGACATGGATATGGATGCTCGCGACCAGTTTGAGACCAAGGCGGGGTTGCCGCCCGATGGGCTGGTCACCCACGACGACATGCTGCGCGCCTTCGAGGCGTTCAAGCAAGAGAACGACCGGCGCATTGCGGCGGTCGAAAAAGGCCGCGGCGACGTGCTGCTGGAAGAAAAAGTGGCGCGCATCAACGCCACGCTCGACGCGCATCAGCGCGCGATCGACGAGACGAATCTGCGCTCGGCGCGGCCCGCGCTCGGGCGCGAAAGCGGCGCGGATCGGCTCGCCGCCAACGAGCACAAGTCCGCCTTCGAATCTTACGTGCGCACGGGCGAAACCTCCGGCCTGCGCGCGCTGGAAGTGAAGGCGATGTCGGTCGGCTCCGGCGCCGACGGCGGCTTTACCGTGCCGGTGGAGATCGACCACATCATCGGCGCGCGGCTCACCGCCATTTCGCCGATCCGCTCGATCGCGGGCCAGCGCACCATCAGCGGCAATGTCTACAAGAAGCCGTTCATGACCTCCGGTCCCGCGGTGGGCTGGGTGGGCGAGACCGCGGCGCGCCCGCAGACCGGCACGCCGACGCTCGACGAGCTGTCGTTCCCGGCCATGGAGCTTTACGCCATGCCGGCCGCGACCGCGACGCTGCTGGAAGACTCCGCGGTCAATATCGACGAGTGGCTCGCCGGCGAAGTGGAGCAGGTGTTCGCCCAGCAGGAGGGCGCGGCTTTTGTTTCCGGCGACGGCAGCAACAAGCCGAAGGGTTTTCTCTCCTACACGACGGTGGACAACGCTTCGTGGACGTGGGGCGAGATCGGCTATCTGGCAACCGGCGCGGCCGGCGCCTTCCCGGCGTCGAACCCCTCCGACGTGCTGATCGATCTGGTCTATTCCGTGAAGGCGGGCTACCGGCAGAACGGCGTGTTCGTGATGAACCGCAAGACGCAGTCGGCGATCCGCAAGTTCAAGGACTCAAACGGCAACTATCTGTGGCAGCCGCCGGCGCAGGCGGGCGGGCGCGCGAGCCTGCTCACTTTCACGGTGGTGGAGGCCGAGGACATGCCGGACGTGGCGGCGGATTCGCTCTCCATCGCGTTCGGCGATTTCGGCCGCGGCTATCTGGTGGTGGACCGCGCCGGCGTGAGCGTGCTGCGCGATCCCTATACGGCGAAGCCTTACGTGCTGTTCTACACCACCAAGCGGGTGGGCGGCGGCGTGCAGGACTTCGACGCCATCAAGCTGCTCAAGTTCGCGGCGAGTTAGGGCTGCGTTCCCCGGACGCGGCTCCGGCCCGCTCGTCGAGGTCGTCGGGCTGAGCGAGCGCGCCTT
>JBBDNZ010000191.1:8976-11971 GCA_040877285.1 Xanthobacteraceae bacterium | reverse complement strand
CGCGGCGCAGCGAGAACTCCTCGACCCGGACCGGGAACTTGGTCTCGTAAACCTCCGCCGGGATGTTGCGAAAGCCGCCGTTGACGAGATTGATGAGTGCGCTTTCCCCGTCGCCGCCATTGGTGCCACCCCAGCCGCCGGCGGCGAATGTCAACCCCGCGGGCGCTCCACGGATGATGTTTTCTGGGCGACCTTGACATCCGTTAACTCAGAGTCCGTGATTCTCGATCGCGTGGCGAAACAGGATCTACCGCTCGGGCTGCGCGCCACACAGAGGATTACCTTGCCGCTGCGCTCGCGGTTCACCGTCTACCGTACACCGTGCGCGGCAGGGTTCATCAAGTCGACGGCTGATCGTCAGACCAGATCGGCTAATTCAGCGCCGGTAGGATGCGCCAAGAGCTCGGCCATCGTAGCGTCGATCGGGGCACTTTCATTCACGATCCGGTTTACGGCGGATGCAATTGGCATCTGCAGACCGAGTCGGCGCCCAAGCTCGGTGATCGACGCGGCGGTGTGCACGCCCTCGGTGACGACTTTGCGCTCGGCCATGATGTCCGCAGGCAACCGTCCCTCGCCAAGGGCAATACCGAACGTCGTGTTGCGCGACTGGGTCCCCATGCAGGTCAAGACGACATCGCCGCTGCCCGCAAGACCCAATAGGTTGGTCGGGTTGCCTCCTTTGGCGCGGGCGATGCACGCCATCTCGTATAGCCCGCGCGCAATAAGCAGGCCGCGCACGTTCTCGCCCATGTTGCGGGCGATGGCGATGCCGCAGGCGATGGCAAGCACGTTTTTGAAGGCGCCGCCGATGGTGGCGCTGGTCGGATCATCGGACGTATAGACCCGGAAGTGATGGCTGCTGAGAGCCGTAGCCATGCGTTCTGACAAGCCCCGATCGGCGCTGGCGAGGGTAACGCCCGTCACAAGTCCGAGTGCGACCTCTTTGGCGAAGGATGGTCCCGCGAGCACGGCAACCGCAGCTTCAGGCAGAGCTTCGGCAATGACTTCGGGCATCAGAGCGCAGGTGCCGCGCTCGATGCCCTTGGAGCAGGAAACCACCGGCGTTCCCGGCCGCAATGACGGGCGCATCTGCTCGGCAACACCGCGCAAAAATTGTGATGGCACCACAAGAAGAACGAAATCCGCAACGCGGATCGATTCACTTAAATCTGAACTCGCCGTGATTCCGGCCTCTACACTAATCCCTGGCAGGAACAAGGGATTGCCGCGCCCGGCATTGATCGATTCCACAACTTCCGGCTCGCGCGCCCACATCATCACTTGAAGCCCGGCGCGCCGTGCCACGCAGGCCATTGCGGTTCCGAACGCTCCGCCGCCGATGATGGCTACTGTGGTCATGGTTGCAGAAGTGAGAAACCCCGGGACGATCGAGAGCTATCCTTTGATCCGCGCCTTGAGGCCTTCGCCGAGGGATTCCAGCCAGGCGAAGTGATCTGAAGGATTGAATACGACAGCTATTGTCTTGGAGGCTTTTGCGGGCTCTGCCTCGACCCCAAGACTATCTCCTCCCGCAGGAGAGGTACAGGATAGGTTTAGGGCTGTGAAGCTGCCGCCCCCGCACTCGAGTTCTGTTGCCGGTTGATGTAGCTCAACAGACCAGCGCAACCGCGATGTAACTTCAGTGGAATTTTGTCAGAGGATCCCCATTCGAGGCCCAGTTATGGATTTTCAGGATTTGATCTCGCGCTTTGCGGTGGCGCTCGGCATCGGGCTTTTGATCGGGCTCGAGCGCGGCTGGCGGACGCGCGAGGAGAGGGCTGGGAGCCGCACTGCGGGAATTCGTACCTTCGCTATCTCCGGTATCCTTGGCGGCATCATCGGTGGGCTGAGCCAAGCGTTAGGCGGTCCTGCGGGCACGGGCGGCGGCATCGTCATGGGGCTGGGATTTGCTGTTTACGCCGCCGCTATGGCGATGTTCTGTCGCGAGGAGAATCGAGCCAACAAAAGCTTCTCAGCGACGACCGCTGTTGCTGCGATGGTGACCTTCGCGCTCGGAGCTTACGCGCTGGCGGGGGACATGCGCGCGGCAGCAGCCGTAGCCGTGGCGACAGCCGTCATTCTCGCCTTGCGGGAAAGTATCCACGGCTGGGTCGCGAACATCACCTGGTCGGAGCTGCGGTCCGGTCTTGTCCTGCTCGCAATGACCTTTATTGCCTTGCCGATCGTGCCCGAGGGTCCGATCGGTCCGTACGGCGGCGTCAATCTGCGCGAAGTCTGGATCATCGCGATCGTGCTCGCCGGCGTCTCATTCATCGGCTATGCCGCTGTCAAATATTTCGGCGCGAAGCACGGCATATTGCTTGCCGGGGCCGCCGGCGGGCTTGCGTCATCGACTGCGGTGACAATCACCAACGCCCGGCGCGCAGCCAGTCTCGAAGGGCCTCCGCGTCTGCTGGCGGCCGGCGTCGCGCTCGCCAGCGCGATGATGTTTCTTCGGGTCTGCGTCATCGTGGCTGTGCTCAACGCGAGCCTGCTCGTCTGGATCGCGCCGGCGCTGATCGCCGCCACCGTTGTTGCGACAGGATTTGCCTTGATCTCAGTGTATTGGGGAGGGCCAGGCGCAAAGGAAGTGCAAGACATCCAATTCCACAATCCGTTTAGCTTCCGGTCCGTGGTCGGCTTTGCCTTATTTTTGGGATTTGTCATCGTGGTCGGCCGAGCCCTGGGAGAAACCTTCGGCGCGACAGGCGCGATCCTCGGTGCCACGGTTGTCGGAATCGTCGACGTCGATGCGATCACGATATCAATGGCGCGCTTGACGCCGCAGCCGCTGAGCGCGCTCAGCGCGGCGCTCGCAATCCTCGCAGCTGTCGCGAGCGATACGATCAGCAAGATTGTCATAGGTGCGATTGTAGGCTGCGGACGCTTCGCGGCGCAGATCGCGGCAATGGCGCTCGGGTGCTTCGTCGCAGCGGGTATCGTGCTGTGGACGACATTCACGTTACTTGCATGAGCGGATATGATCGCGAAG
>JBBDNZ010000191.1:0-8966 GCA_040877285.1 Xanthobacteraceae bacterium | reverse complement strand
GGTGCGGGTCAATAGGTTGCTCGTCCGCCCGAGATGTCGAACACGCCCCCGGTCGTGAATGAGCAGTCGGCCGAGGCGCAGAAGGCCGCCATCGCGGCAATCTCCTCGACAAGCACGAAGCGCCCGCGCGGGACCTTGGCCAACATGGTCTGCACGAACTCGTTCGTGAACTGTTTGAGAAGCTCTGTCTTGGCCGCTGACGACCGCGAAACGTCCTTCGAGGTCGATCCTGTTGGGCATGCCCATTCTCCGCCTTGCAGACCTACTCGGCCGCCCGGGACGGCTTCTTCTTCTGCTCGGTGGCGGCCTCCGCATCGCTGACCGTCTGCATCGTCCGCAACAGGCTGGAAGGATTGACGCTGATCGAGTCGATGCCGAGCTGGGCGAGATAGCGGGCGATTTCCGGATAATTGGCCGGCGCTTCGCCGCAGATGCCGACGTGGCGTCCGTTGCGCTTGGCGCCGAGCACGGCGAGCTTAAACATCTCCAGCATGCCGGGATCGCGCTCGTCGAAATCAAATGCGACGATCTCGGAGTCGCGGTCCACGCCCAAGGTGAGCTGCGTTAAATCATTGGAGCCGATCGAGAACCCGTCGAACAGGGCGGCAAAGGCGTCGATTTGAATGACATTGTTCGGGATCTCGCACATGACATAGATCTCAAGCCCCTTCTCCCCACGTTTCAGGCCGTGGCTTGCCATGGCGTCGAGCACCCGCCGAGCCTCCTCCACCCGCCGGCAGAAAGGAATCATAACGCACAGATTGGTCAACCCCATGTCTTCGCGGACACGGCGCAACGCGGCGCATTCGAGAGCGAAGCCGGCGGCATAGGCGGGGTGCGCATAACGCGCGGCGCCGCGGAATCCTAGCATCGGGTTCTCTTCCTTGGGTTCGAACGCGGCGCCGCCGATCAACTTCGCGTATTCGTTGGTCTTGAAATCCGACAGCCGGACGATCACCGGCTTGGGGTAGAACGCCGCCGTAATAGTGCCCACTCCCTCCGAGAGTTTCTCTATGAAATAGTCGGCGGGGCGGGCGTAGTTGCGAACCAGCCGCTGGATAGCCCTTTGCGCCCGCGCCGACGTGACCTTCTCCGGATTGGCCAGCGCCATCGGATGCACGCGGACATGCTCGCTGATGATGAATTCCATGCGGGCCAAGCCGACCCCGTCGTTGGGCAGCATGGCCGTTCGAAATGCAAGCCCGGGGTTGCCGAGATTCAACATGATCGCGGTGCGCGGCCGCTTAATCTCCGCCGCCCGCACTTGCGTCGTTTCGAAAGGAAGCTTGCCGTCGTAGACCCGGCCGACTTCACCCTCGGCACAAGACACCGTTACCATCAGGCCGGTCTTCAGCGCATCCATCGCCCCGGCCGCGCCGACCACGGCCGGAACCCCGAGTTCGCGTGCGACGATGGCGGCATGGCAGGTGCGTCCGCCACGCTTCGTCACGATCGCGGCCGCGATCTTCATGACCGGCTCCCAATCCGGGCTGGTAGATTCCGCGACGAGAACCTCGCCTGGCTGGAACGCCGCGAGGCCACGGGCGTCGGTGATAATCCGCGTCGAACCGGCCGCGATCTTCTCGCCGACCGCGCGGCCCGTTGCCAATACCGGCGCGGAACCCTTGAGCGAATAGCTTTCGAATGCCGCCGCCGATCTGCGCGAGGCCACGGTCTCCGGGCGGGCCTGGATCACGTATATCTGCCCATCATCCGCATCTTTGGCCCATTCGATGTCCATCGGCATCGGGTGCCCGGCATTCGCCGAGTAATGGTCCTCGATCCTGATCGCCTGGTCAGCAAGCTTGAGCACCTCCGCATCGTCGATGCAGAAGCGCTCGCGCACCGACCTCGGAACGGGCACGTTCCTGGTGCCGCCATGACTGGCATAGATCATGCGCTTCTGCTTGCCGCCGAGCGACCGGCTCAAGACAGCGCGATGGCCTTGCCGGAATGTCGGTTTGTGGACATAGAACTCGTCGGGATCGACGGTTCCTTGCACAATATTCTCGCCCAGCCCGTAGACGGCCGTGATGAATACGACATCACGAAAGCCGGACTCCGTGTCCAGCGTGAAGACAACGCCGCTGGAGGCGCGGTCGGCTCTCACCATCTTCATGACGCCGACCGAGAGCGCGACCTTGAAATGATCAAATCCGTTGTCGATGCGATAGGAGATTGCCCGGTCGCTGAAGATGGAGGCGAGGCAGCGGCGGCAAGCTTCGAACAAATCGTCCGCGTCGCGAACGTTTAGGAAGCTGTCGTGCTGTCCTGCGAAGCTTGCCGTGGGCAAATCCTCCGCGGTTGCGGAGCTGCGGACGGCGACCGCGACATTCGGCCCATATTCCGTCTCGAGTTGCCGATAAGCACCTGCGATCAGGTGACGGAGTTCGTCGCTCCCTGTCGCTTCAAAGACAATCTCGCGCGCTTCGGCGGCTCGTTCGGAAAGGACGTCAACCTTGCGCTTATCCAGGACATCAAGAAGCTGATGCAAACGATGCCACGCTCCCGCGGCAGTGAGCGTGTCTCGATAGACCTGCGCCGTCAATGCAAAGCCATTTGGTACTATAACGCCCTGCTGGGAAAGAACCGAATAAAGTTCTCCCAGCGACGCGTTCTTTCCGCCGACCCGCTGAACATCACCAAGGCGAATGTCGCGGAACCAGCGAACGAAATTTTCGGTCGGCACTGATTGCTCCTTATTTAATAATCTAAGGAGCTTTGTAATGCTCGTCTTGATCTACCTCAACTCAATACCGTAAGTGCTCTCCGGCGCAATCGTTTCGTTATCTCTTGCAATTCTTTAGGTCGTGGAAATGGGTAAATTTGTATTCGAGGCCGGACGAGGGAGCTGGGTTCCCAGCGTGCTGCTATTCACGGAGGCGACGATGACCTGGACTTAAGAAGCCGCGAAAGAATTCGCGCCAGAATTAGAAATGGCGGCGTAGCGCTGAGGGTGGCAAATCGGCGAGAAAGTTCCCCCGCTTTTTAACATGCATTCCCTGCTGTTAAGCTTTGAATTCGCTGCTCCGCAGCAAAAGGAATTTGGCAACAAGCCGCTGAACTGGCTAGCTAACTGGATACTGAAATACAAGAAAGTGAGCGGGGAGCTGACGAAGTTCCCTGTTCTTTTCCTTGTTACGAACGAAATTAGTGTGGAGACCAGTCCGCATAAGACTGCCTGCTCAGCCAGACTCCCCTTCATCGCGCGCTGCGCATCGTGAGTCTTCTCGGCCGTTGTGCGGGTTCCCGGGCGGGCAGGCGGCCGTTGGCGTTGCGCGCCTCGTCTTCCGCCAGATTTTCGATGATCGCGAGCAGCATGCGCCGAATTAAAGCGATATCGGCGGGTTTCACGTTGCGGACGGCGATTTCGTTGACCTCGATGGCGAGCGGCACCAGCTTGCTCTTGAGTAGGCGCCCTTTCGGCGTCAGGAACACGAAGACGTTCTTCTTGTTGCCGTGCATTTGCCGGCGCGTGATATAGCCGAGTTTTTCCATCGCCCGCACCGCGGAGAAGGTCGTCGGTTCCATGACGCCGGCCTGTTCGCTCAGCTCGCGCTGGGTGATCCCGTCCTCCTCCCAAAGAATGCGCAGAAAGGTCCAATGGCCGAGCGGCACGCCGTGTTCGGCAAGCCGCGTTTGCAGGGCGCGCAGAAGCGCCCGCGTGGCATCCTTCACGAGATGCGCGAGGCGATCGTTCGACACCGCCTCGCGCCAATGGCGCAGGATGGTTTGCGTATCGGCGGAGCGGCTCGCGCGCCGCGGCTTTCCAGGTGTATCGTTCATGCTGGCAGTCCCGTCTGATGTTCGAGCGTCACGTCGCGCTGCTCCTTCGCCGATCGCAAGATGGCGAGACAAACTTCAAGCGTGGCCATCGCCCATTCGCCGCTATGCAGCGGGGCGCGGCCGTGCACGACGGCATCATAGAGTTCATCGATCACCTCCGCACGGGGTACGGAAGGCACGGCGACCTTCTCAAGCCGTTGCTCGGAATCCCCATAAATCATGACGCCTTCGGCGGTAGGACGCAGATCGCCATGCTGACAGGAAGCCAGCAATAGCCCAAATTGCTGATGCAAGTGAGCGCCGGCGGCGGCGGGCGGCTTGTATGCGCTGCCGCCGTAGTTTCGCGCGGCCTTCAGCATGGCCTCCTGTTCGGCGTTCACGCCGCTCAGGCTCCGCCGCGCCTCGCCATAGCGGCTGCGATCCTTCGGCAGGCCCATTTCGCCGATCCAGCCGCTGAACTCGTCGGAATCGAAGTGCCCATAGCCGCTGTAGACCGCCGTCGCGAAAGCGCCGTCGGCAAAGGTCAAAAGGGCCGAATAGGCGCCTTCGGCCGGCCGGGCGGGGTCCCATGTCCCGGTCGCCGCGCGCACGCTGCGCAGGCGGCTGCCGCCGAGAAGGCGGATGATATCGATTTGATGCGCTCCCTGGCTGAAAATGACGCCGCCGCCTTGCTCGGTGATCAATTCCTCGGGCCGGCGCGGCCGGTACATGAAATCGGTGAAATTAAACGCCGTGATCATGCCGAGCTTGCCGAGGGCGCCGCCGGCGATGATCTCGCGTGCGCGCCGATAGGGCGCATCGAAGCTGTGACTATGACCGACGATGAGATGAACATTGGCCTTGCGCGCGGCGTCGATCATGGCGCGGCAATCCGCCAGCATCACCGCAAGCGGCTTCTCGACTATGACGTGCTTTTTGGCGGCGGTGGCGGCGCGGACGTGCTGTGCATGGAGCTGGTGCGGCGTCGCCACGTAAATCACGTCGATTTCGGGATCGGCGCATAATTCCTCGACCGTCGCATAAGTGCGCGCTCGAAAATCCTCCGCGAAGCGGGCGCGCGCTTCCGCGCGCGGATCGGCGGCCGCCACCAACGCGATGCGGTCGTCCTCCGCCAGGGTCGGCAGCATGATCGTGAAGGCGCGGCCGAGGCCTGCTACGCCCAGCCGCAAAGTCCGTGACGGGCGGGGCGCGGCCATCAGCGGTCGATGACCAGTTGCGAGGAACGCGCGCGCGAAACGCACAGCATGATGTTGTCGCGGCGTTCGTGTTCGGCCAGCACAAGATCGCGGTGATCGGCTTCGCCGGAAACGAGCCGCGTGCGGCAGGTGCCGCAGGTGCCGCTTTCGCAAGAGCTCGGCGCATCGTGACCTTGGGCGCGCATGGCTTCGAGGATAGTCATGCCCACCGGGACCTCGAATTCGGCGCCCGAGCGCGCGAGCTTCACGGTGAAGGGCTTGTCGTTTGGCTTGTTCTTTTCCGGCTCGCTGAAGGCCTCGAAGTGCACCGAGGTCGGCGGCCAATGGCCGCTCATGTCGCGCACGGCTTCCATCAAAGGCCGGGGGCCGCAGCAAAAAAGGTGCTCGCCGCTTTTTCGCTGCTCGAGGATCGGCCAGAGATCGAGCATGCGGGCCGGATCGCCGTTGTCATGATGAATTTTCACCTTGCCCTTGAATTCGGGGGCGCCGAGTTCCTTCAGGAACGCGGTCGTTTCCGCGGAGCGCGTGCAGTAATAGAGCCGGAAGCGCCGGCCGGGCTCACCTTGCAGCTCGCGGATCATGGCCATGATGGGTGTAATCCCTATGCCGCCCGCAATGAAGAGAAAGGCGGTTACGCGCTCCGGCAGCGCGAAATCGTTCACCGGCGGCGCCACCGGAAGAGTGTCGCCAACCTGCGCGCCGTCGATCAGCGCTGCCGAGCCGCCACGGCCGGGCCTCTCGCGCTTGACCGCAAAGACATAGCGGTCGCGTTCGGCTGGATCATTGCACATCGAGTATTTGCGAATAAAGCCGTTGGGCGTGCTCAGCGCGATATGGGCGCCCGCCGTGAACGGCGGCAGCGCCGCACCCTTGGCGTCGCGAAGCTCGAAAACAAAGATATCTCGCGCAATTTCTTCCTTGCGCGCGATTCGCAACGGCATCATTTCGCTCGGCTTCGGCTCCGTCATGCTCGGCATTTGACCATTGTTTGCGGGGGTATGTGCATTGCACAACGTGCCTCTCGACAGGCAACGCTCCTTCTTATACTCTAAAACTTAGGTGTCTAACAATTTTGGGGGGCGCTGTGGCGTGCCCGGGAGTCTGGCAATGCTTACCCACGAAGAAAACGAGCTTTTGTGCCGTGTCGAAGGCGATGCGCCCATGGGTCAGCTCATGCGGCGGCATTGGATTCCCGCCTGCATGTCGGAGGAGGTGACCGAGCCCGACGGGGCGCCGGTGAGAGTGCGGCTGCTCGGGGAAGACCTGGTGGTATTCCGCGACAGCGACGGCCGTCTGGGCGTGCTCGACGAATACTGCCCGCATCGCCGCGCCTCGCTCGCCTTCGCCCGCAACGAGGAATGCGGTCTGCGCTGTCTCTTTCACGGCTGGAAAATGGACGTCGAAGGCAACGTGCTGGAGATGGCGTCCGAGCCGGCGGAAAGCGGTTACGCCGAGAAGGTGAAGATGAAGGCCTACCCGGCGCGCGAAGCCGGCGGGTTCGTGTGGACGTATATGGGGCCGGCCGAAACCATGCCCGAATTCGAGCGGCCCGCCTTCGCGCCGACGGAGGATACCGGGGTCAGCATCGTAAAAGTCCACGTCGACTGCAATTGGGCGACGGTTGTCGAAGGGCAAATCGATTCCGCGCATTCGTCGAGCCTGCACTCGTCCGACATGCGGCCTGCGAAGGTCGATCGCGCCAAGGCGGTGAAGACGCATTGGCTGCGGCCCTCGACCGACAAGGCGCCGCGCTTGCAGGTGGAGCGCACAAGTTATGGATTCCACTACGCGGCGTTCCGGCGCCCGATCGCGAATTCGGCCACGCACGATTATGTGCGCAAGACCGTTTATATCGCGCCGTTCGTCTGCCTGATCCCGCCGAACAATGCATATAATGTCACCAGCGTGATCGTTCCGCAGGACGATACCCACACCACATTCTACTTTCTTGCTTGGCGCGAGACGGACAACATCGATCAGGAAGCTTGGCGCAAGTTCAACGTTGCGCGGCCCGGCATCGATCTCGATGAGAATTTCCGCAATCGTCGCACGCGCGCCAACAATTACTTGCAGGACCGCAATGCCATGAAGCTCGGGGATTTCACGGGCATTCGAGGCATTCCCAATCAGGACATCGCGATGTGGGAAACTATGGGAGCGATCGCGGACCGCACCCAGGAACGGCTCGGCGCCAGCGATCTCGCGGTCGTGGAATTCCGCCGTCTCATAGTGGATGCCGCGCTTACGATGCAACAGGGCGGGCCTGTACTCGGGCGCACCGAGCCGCATATTCCGCATGCGGAGATTCGCTCCTTCGAATCTATCTTACCCAAGAGTACCGACTGGCGCAGCTTCGGCAACGCTCCAGCGTCGGCGAAGGAGAAAGAACGCGTGGCCTGAAGACCGATCAATTTTTCAAACGCCTCGGCAACAAAGCAGGCGGTACAGCGGGAGGAACGGATGAAAGCGAATCTTAAGGCAGCGATGACTGCGCTGGCAATCGGCGTCGCTATATCTCTTCCGGCAATTGCCCAAAGTCCTACGTATCAGTTGACGCTGGCCGGGGCGAGTCCCGGCGGCCTATGGTCGTCGCTCGGCATCGGCGTCGTCACGGCGATCATCGGGGTCTATCTTGTGGCGGTGGCTGCGGAGGGATATCTCGACGCGCCGATGCCGGCGTGGTCGCGGCTCGCGGTCGGGGCCGCCGGTTTATGCTTTGTGGCGCCCTCGATTCCGTTGGCCGTCCTCGGCGCCTTGCTCGCTGCCATCGGTTATTTTCCGGTTTTGGGGCGATTGCGCACCGCGGCAGCCCGAAAGCTTCGACGCGGTCAGGTCTCCTGAGCGCTGAATGCCGGCCGCATCGGCGAACCGGAAGACATCGGCAAGGCGGCGGTCTGGCTCGCCTCCGACGAATCCGACTACGTCACCGGCGCGACCTTGTTCATGGACGGCGGCATGACGCTCTATCCCGAATTCCGCGATGGCGGCTGATTGGCTGTTGGCTTGAAGAAGGCTAGCCCGCCGCGCAGGAGTCGAACCCGGCCTGTAGCTCCGCCTTATCGAGCTTACGCCCAATGAAGACCAGGCGGCTGTAGCGCTCCTCGCCTGGTTTCCAGGGGCGTTGCAAGTCGCCTTCCAGCAGCATGTGCACCGCCTGGAACACGAGCCGCCGGTCCTCGCCCTTGACGTCAATGATGCCCTTAGCGCGCAGAATGTCCGGTCCCTTGGCAGCCACCAGCCCGGCAAGCCAGTCGCTGACTTTCTGTCCGTCCATCGGCGTGTGCGAGATCAGCGAAATGCTGTGAATGCCGCTATCGTGCTCATGATCGTGTGCGTGGTCATGCCCGTCATGGTCATCGTGGTCGTGCTCGCAATGCTCATCGTGCACATGACCGGCTTCGCCATGGGCGGGATTCAGAAAATCCGGCTCCAGCGACTGAATGCGCTCGATGTCGAAGCCGCCGCGCGCCAGCACCTTGTCGAGCGCAACGTTGGCGCGCTGGGCGCGGTGGATGGGAGCCAGCGGGTTGAGCTTTCTCAACCGCGTTTCGATGTTGCGCAACTCCTCCTCGGAAACCAACTCGGACTTGTTGAGCACGATCTGGTCGGCGAAGGCGATCTGCTCCGCCGCCTCGCGGCTGTCGGCGAGCCGCAAAAGGATATGTTTGGCGTCCACCACGGTGGTAACCGAATCCAGCACCGTCCTGTCGTTGAGGAATCCATCGACGAAGAAAGTTTGCGCCACCGGGCCGGGATCGGCGAGGCCGGTGGTCTCCACCACGATGGCGTCGAAGTTGCCGCGCTTCGATAAAAGCCCGTGCAGAGTGCGGATGAGATCGCCGCGCACCGTGCAGCAGACGCAGCCGTTGTTCATCTCGAACAGCTCCTCGTCGCTGTTCAGGATCAGGTCGTTGTCGATGCCGATCTCGCCGAATTCGTTGACGATGACGGCATAGCGGCGGCCGTGGTCTTCCGAAAGGATGC
>JBBDNZ010000190.1:0-2194 GCA_040877285.1 Xanthobacteraceae bacterium | reverse complement strand
GAGGGTTCGGACGTGTCGGTCACGCGCGAAGTGGACGGCGGATTGCAGACAGTGAAGCTCACGCTTCCGGCGATCGTCACCACCGATCTGCGTTTGAACGAACCGCGCTACGCCAGTCTGCCCAACATCATGAAGGCGAAAAAGAAACCGATCGATGAAAAGACGCCGGAAACCTACGGAATCGATATCAAGCCGCGCCTCGAAGTGCTGAAGACCGTGGAGCCCGCGCGCCGCAAGGGCGGCATCAAGGTCGCCTCCGTCGCCGAACTCGTGGACAAGCTTAAGAACGAGGCGGGGATGCTGTAATGACTACGCTGCTGCTCGCGGAACATGATAACAAAACGTTGCGCGACGCCACCGCCAAAGCGTTGACCGCGGCCAAGCAGCTCGGCGGCGAGGTGCATGTGCTGGTCGCGGGCGAAAACTGCAAGGCCGTGGCGGATGCGGCCGCGAAACTTGACGGCGTGAGCAAGGTACTGCTGGCCGATGCGCCGCAATATGCCCATATGCTGGCGGAACCGGCGGCCGCGCTGATCGTCTCGCTGGCCAAAGACTATGACGCGCTCGTGGCGCCGGCGACGACCACGGGCAAGAACATTATGCCGCGCGTGGCGGCCTTGCTGGACGTCATGCAGGTTTCGGATGTGATCAAGGTCGTCGCGCCCGATACCTTCGAGCGGCCGATCTATGCGGGCAACGCGATCCAGACGGTGCGCTCGCCCGAGGCCAAGAAGGTCATCACCGTGCGCACGGCGGCTTACCCGGCGGCCGGAGCGGGCGGCGGGGCGGCGGTCGAACCGGCAACGCCTGCGGCGGATCCCGGGAAATCCTCCTTCGCAGGCGAGGAGCTGTCGAAGCTCGACCGCCCGGAACTGACGTCGGCCAAGGTCGTCATCTCCGGCGGGCGCGGCATGCAGAACCGTGAAAACTTCGCCAAATATATCGAGCCGGTCGCCGACAAGCTGGGTGCGGCAATCGGCGCCTCGCGCGCAGCCGTCGATGCCGGCTATGCGCCGAACGATTGGCAGGTCGGCCAGACCGGCAAGGTAGTGGCGCCGGAACTCTACATCGCGGTCGGCATTTCCGGCGCCATCCAGCATCTGGCCGGGATGAAAGACTCCAAGGTGATCGTGGCAATCAATAAGGACGAGGAAGCGCCGATCTTCCAGGTCGCCGACTATGGCCTTGTGGCGGACCTTTTCCAGGCGCTCCCCGAACTTGCGGCGGAACTTGGCAAACTGGGCCGTTGACTATTAAGGAAGAAATGAGCACTCCCCACTGTTGTTCATGGCAAGTTCAGCATAAGTAGCATTTGATCCAACGAGAAAAAAACGCCGCGGCCGATGCGTGCCGCCTCGATCGGATGAACAGTCATGGCACTATCAATTCGAAACGTCGGCGTGATCGGCGCCGGTCAGATGGGCAACGGCATTGCCCATGTCTGCGCGCTCGCCGGCTATTCCGTACTGCTGAACGATATTGCTCCCGACCGGATCAAGGAGGGGCTTGCCACCATCAACGGCAATATGGCTCGCCAAGTCAGCAAGAAGGCCATCACCGAGGCGGACAGGCAAGCCGCACTGGCGCGCATCAAGCCGGCAGAGGCCATCGGGGATCTCGCCGGCTGCGACATTGTCATTGAAACGGCTACCGAGCAGGAGCAGGTCAAGCAGCAGATTTTCGCCGCGCTATGTCCGGTACTCAAGCCGGAGGCAATCATCGCCACCAATACTTCGTCGATTTCCATCACGCGGCTGGCGTCTTCCACCGACCGGCCCGAGCGCTTCATCGGCATCCACTTCATGAATCCCGTGCCGCTGATGGAGCTGACGGAACTAATCCGCGGCCTTGCCACCGACGACGCCACCTTCGACACCGCCAAGGCCTTCGTCGCGAAGCTGGGCAAGACCGTCGCGGTCTCGGACGACTCCCCCGCCTTCATCGTCAACCGCGTGCTGCTGCCGATGATCAACGAGGCGATCTACGCGCTCTACGAAGGCGTCGGCAACGTCGAGGCGATCGACACCGCCATGCGGCTCGGCGCGCATCATCCCATGGGTCCGCTTGAACTCGCGGATTTCATTGGTCTCGATACTTGTCTTTCTGTCATGCAGGTGTTGCACGAGGGGCTGGCGGATTCCAAATACCGGCCCTGTCCGCTGCTGGTGAAATACGTCGAGGCCGGCTGGCTCGG